>JBEANQ010000083.1:0-10471 GCA_041165345.1 Pseudomonadota bacterium | reverse complement strand
CAGTGTTTTTAACTTTTCCTTTTCATGATTTTTTGGGTAACTCTAGAAAGGAAAATTTGTTATTTGTAGTTTTTTTATGGTTTCTGACGATTTTCTCAAAAAAAGCAATCACTTTTTTAAAGCTTGTGGCTTTGTTGTTAGCATATGCGTTTGGTGTGCTTTCGCATGAACTGATGTCGTTTGCAGTACCATTTTTTTTATATGTGTTACTGCGTGCGTACGAATTGGGAGATTTAGACAAAAAAAATGCTGTTGGTTTTGGATTAGCATTTGTTACAGTCGCCGCTGTTGGTATTGTGATCGCAATTATTTTTCACGGTGATTTATCTCAATCCATACAAATTTGTTTGTCTGTGATTGATCGTGGGATTGCGCCGCATATTTGTGATGGTGCTATTGATTATCTAAAATCCAGCCGTTCAGATGGCTTAAAAGACATGATGTCTGTTTTTCCAGATTATCAGTTTGTATATCCTATTTTATTTTTTCTATCCTTGATCCCAATGTTTTTAACAAGCTGGTTTCAGGATAAAAGAAACATAGGTTTTTTTATATTAACTCTCGTTTGCCTTCTGCCCTTATTCATCGTTGCAACCGATTGGGGTCGTTGGATTTATATTTTGATGTTTATGTGGTTTGCTGTTTTGCTGGCCGAGTCTGTGCGTGTGCCTATTGTCATCAAGCAGGTTCCAATGTGGTTTTTGGTACTGTACCTCAGTACATGGGGAATGCCACATCATTTAAATGCATTTGATCAGCGAGCAGGTTTGCTTGGTGAGGTTTTTAAAGGGATTGAGAGTGCCGTGCGAAATTTATAAGGAAATTTTTTGCTCATCCCAACGATACACCCCAACATGGCTTGGGGTGTTTTTGTATCGGCGATAGCTCCAGACGTATTGTGCTGGTGCGCGTTCAATCATCCGTTGCATGGCATGGTTAAGTGCACTGACGGCGACGCTTAAGTCGGGGTCGGCGAGGGTTGGGGGCAGTGCATCACAATACACATCAAACCCTGTGCCATCGTCACGGCGCAAGCAAGACAGCCCTACCAGCGCACATCCGGTTTTATGCGCCAGTTTTGACACCAGTGTTGAGCTTAATGTGTCAATGCCAAAAAAAGGCGTATAGACCCCGCCGGCGCTGTCGGGCACATGGTCAGGCAAAATAATGGTAAATCCCCCTTGCTTGAGGGTTTTAAAAATCGCCCGTACGCCACGCTCATCAGTCGGTACGAGGGTGGCGTTGAGGCGTTGCCGTGCTTGTAACATAAAGGCATTCACTTGTGGATGCCCTGCCGGTTTGTACATGATGACTGGCGCACCAAATTGATTGAGCCATGCGTTCATCATTTCCCATGTGCCCAAATGCGGCACGATGGCAATCATGCCTTTGGGATGCGCCAGCGCGGTATGCAGGTGTTCGATGCCATGCACGTTCCGAATCTGGCCAATGCTGTACGCGGGTGGCATGCCCCAACATTTGATGGATTCTAATGCGGTCATACATTGGCTGCGCACGCTCTGGCGTTCTAGCGCTCGGCGTGTGGCTGCATCGATATGCGGCAGTGCTAACATGAGGTTAACGCGCACAATCCAGCGCATGCCTTGATGTGGAAATAAAATCAGCAGTGCCGCGACCCACCGTGCCAGCAGTTGTAAAAAGGGCAGGGGAAGACGTGCCAAAAAAACCAGTAAAGTGTGCATGATTAAGAACGTGAGAGGCCGCGCAAAATAGCCCAGCCGTTTTCGCTTTTAGACAGGGTTAGCTCGGTGGCTTCTTTACGTTGGCCGACAAACGGCAAGGTACTGTCGATTTCAACCTGACAGGTGTATTGCTCGGTATCGCCATTTTCAGCGCAATCTACTTTTTTGACTGTATTCACTTTAATGGCCAGCGCTTGTCCGCCAAGTTTACTGGTCATGGCATTGGTGTTGGCGACTTCTTTTTGGTATGCAAGGGTGATGTCCGCTTCTGATGGCGCTTGCGAGCAGCCGGTCAACCAGAGCGGAATCAACAACAGCAGCGGTCGTAGGGTCACAATCAGCATCCAGTTTGTGGGGAGGGCTAAAGTATGCCATAAGCCACTGCAAAGGGCTTGGCCGTTGATGTCATGGCTGAGGTGCAAATAATAGCGATTGGCATCACATGACTATGTATTTTTTAAGAAAATAAACGCTGATTGTTTAAAAATATACGATCCATGAGTCGACTTAAAAAAAGATGATGTTTTGCTGGAAAACAGCCCCCTAACAGGATAGGTTTGACTGCGGAATGAGTCATCCGTTTTGATGCGTGGGTGACCACAAATTGGATAAACAGACCACTTTCAAATGGTAACAACACTTCACTGACACGACACACGTGTCTGATTAATCCATGTAAAAAGAGGAATATCATCGTGGCAACAATCGATGGAACAATCAACAACGACACCCTGATCGGCACGGATGCTGCGGATATGATCAACGGCTTGGCTGGTGATGACATTCTCGTTGGTGGGCTAGGTGCAGATACGTATGTGATGAGCGGCACAGGCCTTGTGAGTGCACAGGGTATGTCATTTGGGCCAGTTTTGCAGTCTGGCAATGATGTATTGCGCAACCATGCCACTGACGGCGCGATGGACACGTTGGTACTCAATGGCATCAATACCAGCAGTACATTGCTGGCACGTTCATTGAGTCGGGTGGGCGATGATTTGGTGTTGGAGTATGGCCTGCTCAAGGACAGCCCCTTTAATGTCACTCCTTTGTTAAATCTGCATCAAGGTTTTCAAAACCTGACCATCAGTGACTACTACAGCAGTGCCGCAAACCGTCATTTGCAAGTGCAATATACCGATACTGCCGGTGCAACGCAGCTCGTTAATCTTGAGAGTGTTGCGTCAGGTTTTGTCAATGGCATCGTGGGTGCGGATACGCTTTCTGGAACAGCCAATGATGACATCATCAACGGTCAAGCAGGCAACGATGTGTTGTTAGGGTTGGCGGGCAATGACACCCTGTATGGCGGTGCTGGTGATGATGTCTTAGACGGTGGGTTGGGTGCAGATACCTACGTCATGAGTGGCACAGGCATGGTGAGCGGAGGAGGATTCTCCTTTGGACCGGTCTTGCAGTCTGGCAATGACGTGCTGCGTAACCATGCCACTGACAGCATGATGGACACTGTGGTGCTTGAGGGAATCAATACCAGCAGTGCATTGCTGGCGCGTGCATTGAATCGGGTCGGTAATGATTTGGTGTTGGAGTATGGTTTGCTCAAAGACAGCCCAATGAGTTCTATGGTGGCAAATCTGTTGAATATGCACCAAGGCTTTCAACATCTGACCATCAGTGATTACTACAGCAGTACCGATAACCGCCATTTGCAGGTTCAGTACACTGACGCTGCGGGCACCGTCCAAATGGTCGATCTAGAGTCTGTATTAGGTGGTTTTATCAATGGTAGCGCGGCTGATGATGTGCTGCGTGGCACAACAGGCAACGATGTTCTTACAGGTTTTGCGGGCAATGACCGTTTAGTGGGTGGTCAGGGTGACGATATTGTTGAGGGTGGCGTTGGCAATGACACCCTAACGGGTAATGCAGGGCAAGACACCTTGATTGGCGGGGCAGGTAATGACCTGTATGGTGTGTATGACGCCACTGATACGGTCATTGAGGCGCTCAATGAAGGTACAGACACTGTTAATACTTACGTGAACTACACCCTAAGCGCCAATGTTGAGCATGGTGCGATCAAAAGTGCTGGCGCATTGAATTTAACTGGCAATGATCTGAGTAATCGCTTGACGGGTGCTGCTGGCAATAATTTATTGGATGGTGGTGCAGGCAATGACAGTTTGGCGGGTGGTGCAGGTAACGATACCCTGATGGGTGGTGCAGGCAACGACACACTGTTTGGTGGTGTGGGTGCTGATGATCTCAATGGTGGGCTAGGCAATGACAGTTACCGTTTTGACCGTGGTGATGGGGCTGATGTACTGACTGATACTGATTTGGTTGCAAATGCAGATCGCCTGAATTTTTCAGTGGGTATTGCCACCGATCAATTATGGTTTGCTCAAAACGGCAATGATTTAGTGGTCAGTGTGATTGGAACCGCTGATCAGGTGACCATTAAAGATTGGTCGCTTGGCACTGCCCATCAGATTGAGAACATCTATGTTGCAGGAGTGTCGGGTCGGGTACAAGCGAGCGAAGTACAAGCCTTGGTTGATGCGATGGCCAGTATGACTCCTCCCGCCATGGGCGAAACCACGCTCAGTAGCACGCAGTCGGCACAATTGGGTGCAGTGCTTGCAGCAGCATGGGATTAATCTTGTCTCTGCCTGAATCATAAGCAGCAAAA
Source organism: Pseudomonadota bacterium (assembly GCA_041165345.1). Classification (GTDB taxonomy): domain Bacteria; phylum Pseudomonadota; class Gammaproteobacteria; order Pseudomonadales; family Moraxellaceae; genus JBBKWH01. The sequence goes on along the minus strand of JBEANQ010000083.1, from coordinate 6,118 downwards.
AGCCCGCATCATGCGGGCTTTTTGTTCATCAGCGGACAATTATGCAGGGGTGTCCGCTTTGGGTTGTTCGCGCAGACGAATACCCAAGTCACGCAGTTGGTTGGCCTCTACAGGTGCAGGGGCTTCAGTCAATGGGCATTCGGCAGTTTTGGTTTTTGGGAAGGCAATCACTTCACGAATAGACGATGTTCCGGTCATCAGCATGACCAAACGATCCAAACCAAACGCCAATCCACCGTGGGGAGGCGCACCGTATTTCAGTGCATCAAGCAAGAAGCGGAACTTGTTCTCAGCTTCTTCTTCACTGATCCCTAGGGCTTCAAAGACTGCTTTTTGCATCTCGAGGGTATAAATCCGCAAGCTGCCACCACCGACTTCAGTACCGTTTAACACCATGTCATAGGCCACTGAGAGCGCGCCCGCAGGGTTGTTTTTCATCTCTTCAACCGAGCCTTTGGGCAGGGTGAAGGGATGGTGAACCGATGTCCATTGGTTGTCGCCAATTTCTTCAAACATCGGGAAGTCCACCACCCACAGCGGCGCCCATTCGCAGGTGGCCATATTCAGGTCATGGCCGATTTTAATGCGCAGCGCACCCATGGCGTCGTTGACGACTTTGGCTTTGTCTGCACCAAAGAAGACGATATCGCCGTTTTGTGCGCCGACACGCTCAAGCAGTTGCAGCACGACCGGTTCAATGAACTTGACGATTGGCGATTGCAAGCCAGCAATGCCTTGTGACAGATCGTTGACCTTGATGTATGCCAAGCCTTTTGCACCGTAAATGCTGACGTATTTGGTGTATTCGTCAATTTTACCGCGTGACAGGTCGCCTGCATTGGGTACGCGCAACGCCACAATCCGGCCTTTAGGATCTTTGGCGGGACCGGCAAAGACTTTAAATTCGATGTCTTGCATCAGGTCGGCCACGTCAACCAATTCTAACGGAATGCGCAGGTCTGGTTTGTCCGAGGCATAACGGCGCATGGCTTCGTTGTAGGTCATGCGTGGGAAGGCATCAAATTTGACGTTCAGCAGTTGATCGAACAGTTGCACGATCATGCCTTCCATCATCACCATGATGTCTTCGTCAGACATAAACGAGGTTTCGACGTCGATCTGGGTGAATTCTGGTTGACGGTCAGCGCGTAGGTCTTCGTCGCGGAAGCATTTGGCAATTTGGTAATAACGGTCAAAACCTGCCACCATCAGCAGTTGTTTAAACAATTGCGGGGATTGCGGCAGGGCAAAAAAGCTACCGTTTTGTGTGCGTGAGGGCACCAAGTAGTCACGCGCACCTTCAGGGGTGGCACGGGTCAAAATGGGCGTTTCGACGTCCATAAAGCCGTTGTCATCCAGATAGTTGCGGATGAGACTGGTGACTTTAGAACGAAAACGCATCCGCTCTTGCATTTCTGGGCGGCGCATGTCCAAAAAGCGGTATTTGAGGCGATTTTCTTCTGAGACAGTCGAGAAGTCATCGTTCAAGGGGAACGGTGGGGTCTCAGAGGTGGCGAGGGTTTCAATGTCTTTTGCCAGTAGCTCAATTTGACCACTGATCATGTTGGCATTTTCGGTGCCCGCATAGCGCTTACGGATACGGCCAGTGATTTTGAGGACATATTCGCTACGGGCGCGGTCGGCGGTGGCAAAGGCGTCTGGGGTGTCAGGGTCAATGACCACTTGAATCAGGCCATCACGGTCACGCATATCAAGGAAAATAACGCCACCATGGTCACGGCGACGATGGACCCAGCCGCAGATGGTGACAGTTTGTTCAAGTTGGGCTTCGGTCAAAGAGCCGCAGTAATGGGTTCGCATCATGAGGCGTGGAATCCGTCCAGTAATGGGAGCTGGGCAAGGCCGAGCTTCAAAACAGACAATTATGCCCATCCCGTTTGATTGGAACAAGTCGGTCGCGTCGATCTAGGGGCATTGATTACAGTGCAATGTATCGCCCAAAAAAAACCGCAGCCAGAGCGGCTGCGGTGGGTATGGATAACCGGGCGGACCATACCAAAACGGATGTTTGGGCTGTTGGGTCAAATCTGGGCGATAGACCGATAAACAATGTGGCGATTCTGCACGGGATAGTGATTCAGATCTCATTTTGAATGACCGTTCATGATGCCTAATCAGCCGTTGGTCTATTTATTGGCTAGCGTGTGTGGCTTGATCATGACGACTCATGTGATCCATTTGCTGCATATCCATAGGCATATCATCTGTTTTTGGTGGGTTGTTGAGTGTTTCATGAGGCATTTTTGACATATTCATGTGATTTTCGGTCATTGACATCGTATGGTGTGAGTGAAGCCCATGCTGCATCCAGAGAGGAGAAAGCATCCAAACGCCTGCAATGATGAAGATGATGCCGTTGATTTGCCGGAGTTTAAAATGCCCTATGGTTTGGCGTAGTTGCTGGGTGATACTGTTGGTGAGCAGTAACATCGGGAGAGTGCCTAGCCCAAAGGCGAGCATGAACACACCACCGCCAATGATCTGATGTGCAGACATCGCCAAGAGCAGCGCGCCGTAGACCAACCCACACGGTAACAATCCCCATAACAAACCGGCAGCCAATGCCCGTGGCAGGGTATGCAGTGGAAAGAGCCGTGTTCTTAACGGCGCTAGGGCTTGCCACAGTTTGGCACCTAACACTTCTAAACGATTGAACAACGGTAAGCCCAGCATGGATAGACCCAACAGCATGAGGACTGCTGCCACAACGCCACGCGGCCAGAAGGTTTGTGCCACTGGTGCCATGATCCCTGCGCCAATAACGCCGACCAACATCCCCAAGCTGGCATAGCTGGCTAAACGCCCCAGATGATAGGTTGCAATGAGCCGGCCACGCTGTGCAGCAGAGAGCGGCTGCATAGAGAGTCCAAAGGCAGTGACAATGCCACCACACATGCCTAAGCAATGCGGTGAGCCAAAAAATCCAGCCGTCAGTGCAGCCAGCAATAATGAGTAGGACAGCATGGGGTTGAATTCCAAAATGTAATAAAATCATTGCAATGACGTTGCATCTGGTGCGTAGATACACACAGATTACAACGTTAAGGATGGTCACTGTCCGTCAGTTTGGAGGGTGATGTAGGCTCGGTCTGTCGGCGTGCTGCTCGGTCATCTAAAATGATGCGATGAGCAGCACCATCCAAATCATCAAACTGATGAGAGCGAATCGCGTAGCGAATCGCCCAAATGGATCCTAATAAAAAAATCAGGCTGAGTGGAACAAGCAAATAAATGACGTGCATGGGCGCACCCCAATAGGCAGTACACCATTTTAAACCCTTTTAGAGAGCAAGGGTGGATTGTGCCAAGCCGTCAGCCGATTGACGAGCGAGCGCACACTGTGCCGCAGTGAGGTAAATCCATTGACCTGCGGTGAGTGGTGTTTGAGCCTCGGTAGACAGATCAGCCAACGACAGCACTCCCATTTGCTCACGATGCAATGCGGCCACATGATTACCAACAGCGGCCAACATGCGTTTGACTTGATGGTATAGCCCTTGATGAATGGTCAGCAGTAAGGTGCAGTCGCCCTGCGTCTCACACGCATCAGCGCGGACAATTTGGTCTTCACCTTGTAGCAAAACGCCTTGTTCAAGCTGGGTGATTTGCGCAGGGGTGATCGGCCATGCAGTGGTCACGCGATAACGTTTGGAGACGTGTTTTTTCGGGTGGGTGAGCGCGTGCAGATACGGGCCGTCATCCGTCAAAATAAGTAAGCCCGTGGTGTCTTGATCTAAGCGACCTACCGATTGCAGGCCACGCGCCAGCAGCGGTGCAGGAAACAGCTCAAAGACGCTGGCGTGACGCTGGGGTTGATGCGAGCATTCGTATCCGGCAGGTTTGTACAAGGCCAAATAAACCTTGTCATGGTACGGCCATGCTCGACCATGGACGTGATAGATCAGGTCTTGGGTGTTGATGGGCGCTTTAATATTTTTGATCGTCTCGCCTGCAATCCTGACGTGGCCTTGTTCAATCAACGAGCGGCATTGTTTGCGCGAGCCAAAGCCTTGCGATTGTAAAAGTTTATCAAGCTGCATGAGACGGTGCGATTCAAACCTGAGAGGGCGCATTGTATCGCCAAACTGGTGCTAGCGTGGTCATTAACCGAAGATGGACGGCTATTGGTTGACCTTAAAACGTCACAGACGAGTAACGAGGCCAGCCATAAAAAGAAGCCGCTCAGTTTGAGCGGCTTCTTTTGGGGGACTAACGATTAGGCTTGTGCAAAATAGTCCGCAGGGAAGTCCATCAGTTGTTCAGCACCGGCTTCAACAGCGGCGGCGCGGGCATCGAGTTCTGGCAACAGGCGAGTGACAAAGAAGCGTGCCAGCAAGGTTTTGTCGCTGTAGAACGTGCCGTCTTTGCCGTTGGCAGCTTCGGTCATTAGCGCAAACATGTAGGCGTAGCTCATCAAGCCAAATGCGTGGAGGTAGTCCACACAGGCGGCGTTCACTTCGTCGGCATTGGTTTTGCTGCGGGCAATCACGTTGACGGTCAGGGCTTCAATCCGGTCAACGGCTGTGAGCAATGCTGCTTTTAAAAAGTCGGTGTCGGCTTTCATGTTGGCTGTAAATTCGCGAATTTCGGCCAAGTAAGTCGCGACAAACGCGCCGCCGTTACGCACGACTTTGCGACCCATCAAGTCCAAGGCTTGAATGCCGTTGGTGCCTTCATAGATTTGCGCAATGCGTACGTCACGCACGTATTGTTCCATACCCCATTCACGGATGTAGCCATGGCCGCCAAACACTTGCTGCGCATCCACACAGGCATCAAGGGCTTTGTCGGTTAAGAATGCTTTGGCAACCGGTGTCAGCAGTGCAACACGGTCGGCGGCCAAGGCTTTTTGTTCACCCGAGCCATACTTGGACAAGTCCAATTGACGCGCCACATACATGGCAAAGCAGCGGCCTGCTTCATTGTGGGCGCGGGCATTCAACAACATGCGACGCACGTCAGGGTGATGAATAATCGGATCGGCAGTTTTATCGCTGGCTTTAACACCCGTTGCGCTGCGGCCTTGAGTCCGGTCAGCGGCATAGACGGCAGCGTTTTGGTAGGCGATTTCAGACGCGCCCATGCCTTGCAAGCCCATCGACAGGCGTTCGTAGTTCATCATGACGAACATGGCGGCCAAGCCTTCGTTTTCTTTGCCAACCAAGTAGCCGGTCGCGTCGTCAAAGTTCATGACGCAGGTGGCCGAGGCTTTGATGCCCATTTTGTGTTCAATACTGCCTGCAGCGACGGTATTGCGGTCGCCCAATGTGCCGTCGGCATTGACCATAAATTTGGGGACGATAAACAGCGAAATGCCCTTCGAGCCTTCTGGGGCATTTGGCGTTTTAGCCAGTACCAAGTGGATCAAGTTGCTGGTGAGGTCGTGTTCGCCGCCAGTGATAAAAATCTTGGTGCCGCTAATGGCAAAGCTGCCGTCGGTGTTTGGAATGGCCTTGGTTTTGATGATGCCCAAGTCTGTCCCTGCATGTGGCTCGGTTAAGCACATGGTGCCTGACCATTCGCCCGAGTAAATGCGTGGCAGGTAGGTTTCTTTTTGCTCTTGTGAGGCATAGCTGGCCAATGCCAAACATGCGCCTACGGACAACAACGGGTACAAGGTGAACGATGGATTCACCGCAAAAATCATTTCTTCGGCCAGCATGGTGACCATTTTGGGCATGCCTTGGCCGCCCCATTCTTCAGCAGCACCCAAGCCAACCCAGCCGCCTTCGGCATATTGTTTAAAGGCTTCTTTAAAGCCTTTGGGTGTGGTGACCACGTTGCCGTTAATTTGTGCGCCTTCTTCGTCACCTGTGCGGTTCAACGGCAGCAGGACGTTTTGGCTAAATTTAGCCATTTCTTCTAGGACGGCATCCACAGTGGCCATGTCAACGTGAGCCAGATCTGGAATCGATTGCCAGAATTGATCCGCAGCAAAAACGTCGCTGAGGATAAAGCGCATGTCCTGAAGGGGAGCATTATATACGGCCATGATTCACCTATAAGATGGTCTAAAAAAGACTGATGCACGCTGCATCAATCGGAGAAACAGACAAAAAGCCAAACGGCATGTTTACTTGGCGCGGCATTCTACCAA
>JBEANQ010000082.1:0-10511 GCA_041165345.1 Pseudomonadota bacterium | reverse complement strand
GTATTAAACCGAACATTTTCGAGCAGCACCACTTGACCCACAGCAACATCCACGCCATTTAAGTAGTCGGTTTTGAGCGCCACGGTTTGACCCAAGGCCGCAGACAAGTAAGCTGCCACAGGGGCTAAGGAGTTTTCTGCCGAGGCTTGGCCTTCGGTTGGACGCCCCAAATGTGAGCAAACGATCACCGCAGCGCCCTGTGCAAGGGCGTGTTGAATGGTTGGTAATGCGGCACGCAAACGCGCATCACTAGTGATTTGGCCGTTTTTAACCGGTACGTTTAAATCTTCACGGATCAATACACGTTTGCCTTGCAGGTCTTGATCGGTCATGCGCAGAAAATTCATAAATACTTGCTCAGTGGCGTAAAAACGGTGCGGCGGATTTTAATGCAAATCCATTCGCCCTGCCACGCCGTTACGGACTTTTGAGCGGTCAAACGCAAAACACCACCGGTTTAACCGATGGCGTCGCCAGCACAACAGGCTAACCGTTGCTGGAGCGGCTTAGATCACGGTCAGTTGCACATCCACATTGCCACGGGTCGCATTGGAATACGGACACACCTGATGCGCGCGGGTGACGAGGTCAACGGCGGCTGCATGATCCATGTGTGGGATATGAATCTCAAGTGCCACCGTAATGGCAAAACCACCGCTACACGGACCAATACCGACATGGCCGGTCACTTGGGTGTCGGCAGGCAATTTTACTTTTTGTTGCCCCGCCACCACGCTCATCGCACCCAAAAAACAGGCCGAATAGCCCGCTGCAAACAGTTGTTCGGGGTTGGTGCCTGCACCCCCTGCACCGCCCAATTCTGTTGGGGTGGACAGCGTTACATCAAGTGCGCCGTTGTCGGAGCGAGCGATACCTTGACGGCCACCAGTAGCTGAAGCATGTGCGGTATATAACACGCGATTGGGTTGCATGGATGTCTCCTGTTATAAACATGAATTTCGTTATTCACACCGACCGACGAGATCGGTGCAGCTCACCCATTCAATATATCGCACAATTAAGTAGCGCACTATTTAATTAACCGTAATCATACACAACCCTGCCAGACCACGGGTGCATTGGGTGCTGTCGCTCGCTGCAATACACACCTCACACCAATAACAGCTTATTCGATTGTGGGGTCATGTAAATGAATTTGACCCAACACGTCATGCCGTAACTGCTCTAATTGTTGCTTCAGATGCAGCAATTGATCGACCGAACAATGGGTCGCACACATCACCTGTTGCGGAATATGTTGTGCTGTGGTTTTGACCGCCCACCCTGCTTCGGTCAGTTCAATGACCCGTTGGCGTTCGTCTTGAATCGACCGCTTACGCAAAATAAGCCCCATGATTTCAAGGCGTTTTAATAATGGCGTTAAGGTTGCCGAGTCTAAATACAACCGAGAACCAATGGCATTCACGCTCACGCCATCACGCTCCCACAGCACCAACATGACCAAATATTGCGGATAGGTTAGCCCTAAAGGGGCTAATAATTGCCGATATAAACGGTTCATAGCGAGGCTGGTGGAATACAACGCAAAGCAGGCTTGCTGGTCGAGTTTAAGCAGATCTTGAGGCGCGTCTTCGGAACGCTCGCAGGTTGTGTCCGTCATTGTGTATACCTTTAGATATTGATGTGCACGCTAGGCACCGAACGCTGTATTGTCAAGCACCTATTCAACCATTCTGTAGCTGTTCTATATCTGTGGGGTCACTCAACCGCTCAATGGTGATGCAGATTTTGGCTAATTTTGCCATATCATCAGTGATGGCGTTCTCTTTATGTTGAACAATCAAGCTGGATTTAAAGGTTTTTTATGTCTGTTCTGAGCGCAGCCGACATCAGTGCTCTGATTTATCAGGGCATTCCTGCGGCACATCATCAGGCGTTTCGGGTACAGTCGGTGGACTTGCCACACGTCACCTGTGTATTGGCTTACCATGAGCATCAGGTGAGAACGGGCAATACCCTGTCGGGTCCAACCCTCATGATGCTCGCCGATGCCGCCATGTATGCCTTGGTGTTGGCCTTAGACCCGTCACAAATCATGGCCGTGACGCATGATTTTCATATGCATTTTTTGGCACGACCTGCGCCACAAGACCTGACAGCGGTAGCGACCTTACTGCGCCAAGGCCGACGCTCGGTGGTCATGCGGGTCGATCTGTTCAGTGGTGATCAATTGGTCGCTCATGCCACGGGTAGCTATGCCCGCGTCACGCTCCCCGCTACACCGGTGTAAGCACACCACACAAGTCAATCAGGCGGTTGGCATAACCCCATTCGTTGTCGTACCACACCAAGACTTTGGCCTGACGACCCGCCGTCATGGTTTGCAGGCTGTCGACAATCAATGAAAACGGCTGATGATTAAAATCACTGGAGACCAACGGCTGATCGGTCACGTCCATAATTTGGCGATACGCCCCTAAAGCGGCATCCATTAAGACGTGGTTGATCTGCGCAATATTGGCCGGTCGTTGCATGACAAACGATAAATCGACCGCCGCCACGTTGATGGTGGGCACACGGATAGAATAGCCTTCTATACGGCCTTCCATATGCGGCATCACCCGTTTGAGTGCGCCCAACGCACTTGAGGTGGTGGGAATAATATTAAACCCCGCCGCCCGCGCCCGCCGTGGGTCACGGTGCGCATGGTCAAGCACCGCTTGATCGGTGGTGACGGCGTGGATTTCGGTCATTAATGCTGACTCAATACCAAACGCGTCATCCAAAATTTTGACCAATGGCACCAAGGCTTGCGTGGTACACGAGACGCTCGAAATCACCCGATGCTCGGGCAAAATTTGGTCATGGTTGATGCCAAACACAATGGCGGCATCGACGGTATCAAAGGGCGCAGCGCCAATAATCACCCGTTTTGCACCGGCTTTTAAATGTTTAGAGGCGCCTTCACGCGACCGAAAACAACCGGTGCATTCCAGCACCACATCAATGGCCAATGCGTCCCACGGTAGTTGCTCGGGGTCGGCTTGACGCAACAGCCGAACCCGCTGATGCAGCCCCAAGCTGTCGACATACAAATAGCCATCTTCAAGTTTGACATGACCGGCAAAACGGCCATGCGTGCTGTCAAACCGCAGCAAATGCGCCAGCGTTTCGGCTTCTGCGGTGTCATTAATAGCGACCAAGTCAAAATGAGGCCAACAACCGTTTTCCATCCACGCACGGACAACATTGCGGCCAATGCGGCCAAACCCATTAATGGCAATGCGTAGCGGTCTAACGGTGGTGTTCAAGGGCGTGTCTCATCTAGGGGCGGTAGATCATACTGCGCACAGACGCAGGGATGCAAAATGAATGGTGGGCGTCCTTTGTATCGTGCAAACGCCTCATCGGTCACGGGGTTGCTTAAACGCTGTTAGCGCGGCAATTGCGGCACAAACAGCAAGGCCAAACGCACCTCGTTATAGCTCATGTGTTGCTCAACGGCATCAATGATGGGGCGCAGCTTGATGCTGCCATCGGGGTTAAAATGATCGGGATTGTGTTCTTTGTTAAGCCACGCATAGGCGGCAGCCACGGCCTCAACCACCGTGTCGTCGGGTCGAACCCGCGCCAGATCAAAAGTGGCGTCTTGCTCGGCCAGTTTGCCAACGTGGTTAATGATGGTGGCTTCTGTCAGTTGGCGCTCATGCGCAATCGCCGTGATGGCCAAACCTTGTTCATATAAGGCTTTGGTGGCCTGCAAGGTGTCGGCGGCAATCGGTGCGGCGGCTTTGCGATACAGCTTTCCGCTCAGTTTGCGTTCATTACGGGCAATTTCGGCGGCATCCAACGTGCCCCCACACTGACGTACAAATTGCTCGTGTAAGACTTGCGCCTCACGCGTTGCCCACAGTGCTTCGGCTTGGTGAGATAGCTCGGTAAAGCGCTGATCGGCCTTGACGGCAAGGCGATCAAGCTGCAATGCCAAGGGGTTAAAACCTAACAGACGCAAGCCGTCTAAATGCTTGAGCCGCGACAAGGCCACATAGCCCTGCCCTTTTTCAAAGGTGTTGCTCAGGTCAATTTCGGCGGCTTCTAGGGTCATGCCTTGGCTTTTATGCACGGTCATCGCCCACGCCAAGCACAACGGGATTTGCGTATAGTTTGCTAATGCCTTACCGGCGTCGTTTTCAATCGACCATGTCTCTGGCGTGACGATTAAGCTGCTGCCGTCGCGCAATTTGACCTTCGGCAGCTTGCCGCACTGGTCATCATTGATAAAGCTGGTGACCTCACCCAACGTGCCATTCATATAGCCTTGTTCGGGATTGTTTTTAACAAACATGACTTTTGCACCCACTTTCAGCACCAGTTGATCGGGCGCACGCACGGCACTGCTGAGGGTCATCAGCATTTTTTCATTGCCTTTGGTCTCGGCACTAAAGACGTGGGTTTTGCTGTCTAAAATCGCTAATTGACGCTGATTAATCTCATCCACGTTGACGTTATGGGTGAACAAGCGGGTGATGTCGGTGTCGAGGGTGTGGTGTTCGGTTTGGCGCAATAACTGTAGGCTCTGTGGGCTGATGGCTTCGGCACGAATCTCATTTAAAATTTGGTTCAGGCTGTTGTCTTGCTGACGATGCTGCTCGGTCAAGTAGCAAATATTAAACTGAGCCTCAACCCATGCCTTGGCCATAAAGGCAAATTTGTCGCGGTTGCTTTCTTCGGGTTTACCCACTGGCGGCAACTGAAAAAAATCGCCTGCCACAATCACTTGAATCCCACCAAAGGCCAGATCATTGTTTTTAAAATGCTTTAAGACCTGATTGACGGCATCCAATTGCTTGGCATGTAGCATTGAGACTTCATCAATAATCAGTACCTTGGCATTATCGAGGTGCGTACGCAAATATTTGCGCTCATACATGCGCGCCAAGTCACCACTGTCAAGGCTGTCTTTAATGCCAATGCCCGACCATGTGTGAATGGTCATGCCGTTCATGTGGGTGGCGGCAATGCCGGTGGATGCCGTGACCGCGACGGGCACTTTGCGAACCTTAAGATAATGAATATATTGATTGAGCGTGTAGGTTTTGCCTGCCCCTGCCGAACCGGTCAAAAAGACATTTTGGCCAGATTTTAAGATGTTGAGTGCGGTGGCTTGATTCATAACGGAACAGGGTCTGAGCGTTGGCTAGAACGGTAGTCTAATGATTTTGCGCTAAGCCTGCTCATTTTTGCCCAACACCGCGCAGAAAAAAGCCCCGTCATGAGACAGGGCTTTGCGTCACATCAAACGGTTACAGTGGGTTAGCCAATCAATGTTTGCACTGCGGCCACCACGGCCTCCGTGGTAATACCAAAGTGCTGGTACAGGTCTTTGGCCGGTGCAGACTCGCCAAAGCTGTTCATGCCAATCACCGTGCCATCTAGACCCACAAACTTCCACCAGTAATCCACATGGGCGGCTTCAACAGCCACACGGGCGCGGATGGCCGTGGGTAGCACTGACTCACGATAGGCGGCATCTTGCTGCATAAACAGTTCGCATGAAGGCATCGACACCACGCGCACGCCGTCTAGTTGCGCATAGGCGTTCATGGCCAATTCAAGCTCAGAACCGGTCGCAATGATGATCGCTTTGAGTTCGCCTTTGGCTTCGGCCAACACATAGCCACCTTTGGCGATGTTGGCCAGTTGCTCGGGCGTGCGAACCATATGCGGCAAGTTTTGACGGCTAAAGATCAGCGCGGTCGGGCCATCTTGACGCTGTAAGGCAGACTTCCACGACACCGCAGATTCTACGGTGTCGGCGGGACGCCACACATTAAGGTTAGGTGTACCACGCAGCGAGGCAATTTGTTCAATCGGCTGATGCGTTGGGCCGTCTTCGCCCAGACCAATTGAGTCATGGGTGTAAACGTGAATGACCCGCTGTTTCATCAAGGCCGACATCCGCACGGCGTTGCGGGCGTATTCCATAAAAATCAGGAAGGTCGCAACATACGGAATAAAACCACCATGCAATGCCACTGCGTTGGCCATCGCGGTCATGCCAAATTCACGCACGCCATAATGCACATAGTTACCGGCGGGGTTGTCCTGCACGCCTTGGCAGCCTTTCCATAAGGTCAGGTTAGAGCCTGCCAAATCTGCCGAGCCACCCAGTAGTTCGGGCAGCATCGGGCCAAACGCTTGCAGCGCGTTTTGGCTGGCTTTACGGCTGGCGATGGTCTCGGCTTTGTCGTTACAAGCGGCAATAAAAGCATCGGCTTTGGCGCTAAAGTCGGCGGGCAAGTCACCGCTTAACCGGCGAGTTAACTCGGCAGCCAATTCTGGGTAACGCTGAGCATAGACCTCCATGATGGAGTTCCAGTGCATCTCTAACGCTGCGCCTTTGGCTTTGCCGTCCCATGCTTCATAGATGTCGTCAGCTAAGGTAAAGGCGCCGTCAGTCCAGCCCATCGCCTCGCGAGCCAGCGCGATTTCAGCCGCACCGAGTGGCGCGCCGTGGCAATCTTCTTTGCCTTGTTTGTTGGGTGATCCTAAACCAATAATGGTTTTGCAGATCAGCAATGAAGGCTTTTGGGTATCAGCTTGGGCGGCCAACGTGGCGTCACGCAGCGCAGTGGCGTCATGACCATCAACACGGATGACTTGCCAACCATAGGATTCAAAGCGCTTAAAGGTGTCGTCCGAGAACCAGCCTTCAACTTCACCGTCAATCGAGATGCCGTTGTCGTCGTAATAGGCAATCAATTTGCCCAGACCCAGCGTACCGGCCAACGAGCAGACTTCGTGCGAGATGCCTTCCATCAGGCAACCGTCACCCAAGAAGCAATAGGTAAAATGGTCGACCACGTTTAAATCGTCGCGGTTAAATTGCGCGGCGAGGGTTTTTTCGGCTAATGCAAAACCAACCGCATTGGCAATCCCTTGACCCAATGGCCCCGTGGTGGTTTCAACACCAGCGGTATAGCCATATTCAGGATGGCCCGGTGTACGACTGTGCAGTTGACGGAATTGACGCAGATCGTCCATGCTGAGGTCATAGCCCGACAGGTGCAACAGCGCATACTGAAGCATTGAGCCATGACCATTGGACAAAATAAAACGGTCGCGGTTTGCCCAGTTTGGATTGCTCGGATTGTGGCGCAAAAATTGACGCCACAGCACTTCGGCAATATCAGCCATGCCCATCGGCGCACCTGGATGGCCAGAATTGGCTTGTTGTACGGCATCCATTGCCAGCACGCGAATCGCATTGGCCAATCGTCGTTCGTTCAGTGGAATCGTCATACCGAAAAATCCTGCCTAGAAAGCACTGGTCAAAAAATGCGGTAATTGTCGTTCAATGAAGGTATGGGGTAAAGCTAAAATCACCCTTTTTAAAGGGTCAATGCGACAATCTGATGAATTTCAAATCATTCCTATAACATAAAACTTCAATTGCATACCAAATATTCAACTTTACCTGAAAAGCGCTCAAGCATTGGCGATAAAATCGCAACATGTCCTGCCGTTGATTGCTAGGCGCAATCGGCAACACAGGCTAACATAGCGCCAGTTTTTTTCATGATGCGACGGAACACTCATGCGCGAATACGCTGTCTTTACCTCGGAATCGGTGAGTGAAGGCCACCCAGACAAAATGGCTGATCAAATCAGCGACGCCATTCTAGACGCGATCATCACCCAAGACCCACATGCCCGCGTGGCCTGCGAAACCTTAGTTAAAACCGGTGCGGTGGTGTTGGCAGGTGAGATCACCACCACGGCCAACGTGGACTTTGAAAAAATCGTCCGCGACACGGTCAACAGCATTGGTTACAACCACTCTGACTTGGGCTTTGATGGCTCAACCTGTGCTGTCATCAATATGCTGGGCAAGCAGTCGCCTGACATTGCCCAAGGGGTTGACCGCCAAAAACCAGAAGACCAAGGTGCAGGGGACCAAGGCCTCATGTTTGGTTATGCCAGCCATGAAACCGACGTACTGATGCCCGCGCCGATTCAATACGCTCATCGTTTGGTCGAAAAACAAGCCGAACTGCGCAAAAACGGCACGCTGGCATGGTTGCGCCCAGATGCCAAAAGCCAAATCACCTTTCATTATGAAGACGGTGTACCCAGCAAGGTTGATGCGATTGTATTGTCCACCCAACATGACCCAGACATCAGCCAAGCCGACCTGAAAGAAGCGATCATTGAAGAGATCGTCAAAAAAGTCATTCCAGCCGAATGGCTGCACGCGGGTACGCAGTACCACATCAACCCAACCGGTATTTTTATTATCGGTGGCCCTGTGGGTGATTGCGGTTTGACGGGTCGTAAAATCATTGTCGATACCTACGGTGGCATGGCGCGGCATGGTGGCGGTGCGTTTTCGGGTAAAGACCCCTCTAAGGTGGATCGCTCGGCGGCCTATGCTGGTCGCTATGTGGCCAAAAACATCGTGGCCGCCGGTTTGGCCGACAAGTGCGAGATTCAGGTCAGCTATGCGATTGGCGTGGCCGAACCGACCTCTATTTCGATCAACACCTTTGGCACAGGCAAAGTCAGCGACGACACCATCATTGCGCTGGTGCGGGAACACTTTGACCTGCGGCCTTATGGCATCACCCGTATGCTTCACTTGATCCAGCCTATGTATTTGCAAACTGCCAAGTACGGCCATTTTGGTCGTGCAGGATCAGACACTGCGTTTACGTGGGAAAAAACCGACAAAGCCGACGGCCTAAAAGCGGCTGCCGGACTGTAATCCGCACACCGCGCGACACACGAAAGAGCGAATCGATATTCGCTCTTTTTTTGTGGTTATTTTTGACCCTGCCGCCCCTGTACCGTACACTTCGCGCCGTCTTTTGACCGCTTGATCTGCCCCAATGCCCAGCATTCCACAACCTCTCAGCACCCCGCGAGCCAAACTTGGCCTCGTGACGCTGATCTGTTTGTTGTGGCACATCCTGCTGCCGACGTTGGTCAATGTAGGCGTCATGCCTGCGTTGTATGCCCTGCCTTCGCACTGTCAGCCAGTGGTACAAACGCTGCTGAAACTGTCACCTGCCACCGCCATGACGCCTGAATCGCCGATCATGGCTGACATGCACGACATGCAATCGCCTCACCTAATGCCAACCGATGCCACAGCAACAGCAACAGCACAGGCTGATCACCAAGCGATGATTGACCAACAGGTCAATGCCAAGACCCAAGCCATGTGGCAGTTAGCCGCCAAGATTATGGCGTCATGCCCGCTGTGTTCGCATGGTCTAGAGGGCGCTGTTTTGCCTGTGTTGGCGTTTGTGTTGGCCGTGTTGGTGCTGTTGCTGTCGCCGCGCCAACAGGTGATTTTTACGGTATGGCGTGCAACGTTTTTTTCCGCTTGCCCCTACTTACGGCCACACTCACACGGCCCGCCGTTCACCACACTGATGACCTAAACCTTCTCGCATTGTTGAGCGCAGCCGTGTTGATTCTCATCACAGGCTGCGTTCGGCTTTGCATGTCTGCTTGTTCATGTGATTGAGTGTGTGATGATGTCTTTTTTGAATACAATTCCGTTTACCCGCAATGCTTTAGCCTTCGCTTGTGCAGCGGTGAGTTTGCCCGTGGTGGCGCAAGTGCTGCCCACGCCATCCGAGACCACTGAGGCCATCCCTGTGATGGTGATCACCGCCAGCCGCCAAGGCACCCCGCTGAAATCAACGCCTGCGGCGATCAGTCAACTGGGCGACACGCACATCAGCCAAAAGCACGCCAGCTTTGTCGGGCAATTGCTTGATCAAGTGGCTGGTGTACATGTGACCGACCTAGGCAACGAACAACACAATATGTCGATCCGCCAGCCGCTGAGTTATGGTGCGTTGTATCAATATTTGGAGGATGGCCTGTCGATTCGTCCGGTGGGGCTGTTTAATCACAATGCCCTGTACGAGATGAATCTGGCGGGCATTGGTGGCATTGAAGTATTGCGCGGCCCTGCCAGTAGCGTATATGGCAGCAATGCCGTGGCGGGCACCGTCAATTTTTTAACCCGTGCGCCTAGTCAGACTGCCAGTGCAGACGTCGGCCTGATGGCCAACTCAGAAGGCTTTCGCCGTTTGGACGTGGTCGCATCTGACACGCTAGACAGCTCGCTTGGCCAGCAAGGGCTGCGTGTATCCGCCTATGCCAGCCAGCGCGGTGACAGTTGGCAAGAACACGCCGAGGGCGAAAAACAAGGGCTGACACTACGGCATGATTGGGTGCTGTCACCCTCCACCACCCTCAAAAACATACTGACTTATAATCATCTCGACACCGACATGATTGGGTCAGCCACCCCTAGTCAATACGCCAGCAACGACCGTGGACACAGCAACCAGACCTTTACCAACCGCCAAGTGACCGCCACACGGCTATCCAGCCAAGTTAGCCATACATGGGCGAACAACGCACAAACACAGGCCACGCTGTACTATCGCGACAACCAAACCAACCAAAATCCCAGTTATTTGATTTTTAATACCAGCCCAACCACGGCATCAGGCCGCACCACACAGGTG
>JBEANQ010000081.1:0-10621 GCA_041165345.1 Pseudomonadota bacterium | reverse complement strand
TTGTTGAGAACAAAAAATGGCGCTGACCGATGTAAGCTAAGATGCTCGCATTCGCACATTGTTGGGTGCAGGGATCGTGCGCATCGGCCATGTTTAAGGGGTATCAGGCTTGAGTCATCAATATGAGTAGTGTGATTAAACTGAATGGCGAGTGGGTAGCCTGTCGGTTGTTTTATCCTGCGCCGTTTTATTTAAATCGGTCGACGCATCATGTGGGTGGCACCGCCGAACCCGTCATGGATGCGTTCTATGAATACGACACCAAGCTAATTTTGCCGTATTTTATTCATATGTCTGATGGCCTATTTGAGGTGGTGTATCAGCAACAGGCGTATCGGTTTTTGGCGCAAGATACGTTTTATCGCGCTGACCGCTCTATTTATGGCACGTTGTTTGCGGTGTAAACAGGCTTTGATTTAGCACCAATGTTCAAGCTTAAGCCCATAAACACGCTCAAACTCACGAGTGTTATTGGTCACTAATGTCGCATCTAACACCATCATTTTTTGCTCTGCTGATCATGTTCGGCAATCGCTGCCAAAAAATCTGTGGCTGGTTGCGATACACGCACAGCATTGGCAAGCCAACCTTTGGCTTGACTCACAGGATTTTGGCGCGGAGATAATAAATCTGCGCTAGTTTTGGAGTTGGTTGCATGTCATGATTTCGAACTTGCATTTCGACACCGAATTGGATAGTATGACGTTATACACCCCTATCACTTTGTTGCATGCAGCAAAGGCGCTTAGGGGTTTTTTATTGCCCTCAGGGTGACCTCCCAGTCTGGCAACATCCCCATATTGTAGATGCCTAGGCCAAAAGAGGATAAATCCGGCATCTCATCGTTAACTAAATCAATTAACCGTATCGACCATTGGGATTTCGGACTCAGATAGGCAAGCATATGCGTACATAAACATAATGCCCAGAAAATTCGCTGCTTGGTCTCACCATTTCGCTCAAAATAAGACATCCACATGATTGCGTGTGATGGTAATAGTTCCGGCGCATCAAACCCTCGATTCCACAAACGACCGTGATGCGCACAAATATTTCGAAGATGTTTAAGCAAACTCAACCACTTGCCAAAAATTCGACCATTTTGCAATCCATATTTGATAGAAATGGCATCTTGATCAGTTTCTTTTAGACCATGATAGAGCGTCGTTGTTGTACCAAAATCCCACACCTCACATGCAACCCAAATGGGTACAGGCAACATACCCTTATCGTGATGATGTTTAATAAAGTCCTCTTTTGATCGTTCCAGTAAACGTGCTTGCTCAGTAAGCCATTTGTGATGCTGTGAAATTGAAGCTTTAACACCAAAATCTATAAAGGTATGATGAAACATTTCCGGTTTTAAATAAGCGAGTGGATCTTGTTGACCCAGTTGATAGGCAATTTGTGAACGAATAGCGATTTCGATGCGCTCCAAAGCATCTAAAATCAACAAACGCAATTTTTTATCAAAAACATAAAGTTGTGCAACATGCTCAAAACGGGCATGAGATGCGAAATGGTCATAAACTTCATAACGTGGTTTAAATTTCTTTTGCTGCTCTTTATTTGGATTTGGAATAGTCACGTCAAATGGGCAACTCTGACCAATGGCACGTTGACGTAGTGGATAGGCATAGCCACTAAAACGATAATATCCCAAACGGAGCAAAAAGGACTCCGCTTGAACTTCATCATCGATGATTAACCCACGTTGCTTGAGCAACGTGAGCTGATCTTGTACAGATAACCAAGGTTTTCCCTTGTATGGCTGCATTTCAACAATACTCAGATGTCAAAAATCTTCCCAACATTCATCACGTTATTCGGGTCAAAGACCTTTTTGACCGCACGCAAATAGTCAATTTCAACCGCATCACGGGTATAGCCCAAATAATCCTTTTTGGTCATGCCCACGCCATGCTCGGCGCTGATCGAGCCGTCGTATTTTTGCACCGTCTCAAACACCTTGATGTTAACGCCCTTGCACTGCTCAAAGAACTCATCTTTGCTCAGGTTGGCCGGTTTTAAGATGTTTAAATGCAAGTTGCCGTCGCCAATATGACCAAACCAGCAAATCTCAAAGTCTGGGTAGCTGTCGGCCACAATCGCGTCAATTTCGGCAATAAATGCCGGAACATGGGTGATCAACACCGAGATGTCATTTTTGTAGGGGGTAAATGGCGCGATGGTTTCGCTAATGTCTTCGCGCAAGCGCCACAGGTTTTTGGCTTGGGTTTCGTTTTGGCTCATCACGCCATCCATCACCCAGCCTTGACTCACGCAATGCTCAAAGATGTTCATGGCATCATCAACAATGGCGTCAAAGCGGCCTTCAAACTCCAGCAACACATAAAACGGGCATGGGGTGTCAAATGGGCGCGGCAAACCGGTGTGATTGATCACCTTTTGCATGGCCAGTTCGCCAAAAAACTCAAACGCGGTGAGGTCAATTTGGCTTTGAAACGCATGTAAAATCGGCATGACTGAGGCAAAATCTGGCGTACCCAGCACCATCACGCGTAGGTCACGCGGTTGGCGCTCTAGCTTCATGTCCACTTCGGTGACAATACCCAGCGTGCCTTCTGCACCAATAAACAATTGACGCAGGTCATAGCCGGTGGCGTTTTTGATCATGCCTTTGTTCAGGCGCAAAATATCACCCTTGCCAGTCACGACGGTCATGCCCAGCACCCATTGGCGGGTCATACCGTATTTAATGACTTTAATGCCACCGGCGTTGGTGCCAATGTTGCCACCAATTTGGCTAGAGCCTGCCGAGGCAAAATCGACCGGATAGTACAGCCCTTGTGCGTCGGCAAATTGTTGCAGTTGTTCGGTCACGACGCCTGATTGCAACCGAACCAGACGGTCTGCGGGCAGAAAGTCGAGGATTTTATTCATGCGATCCATGCTGACCACAATCTCGCCATTGGCCGCTACCGCGCCTGCTGACAGCCCTGTCCGTCCACCGCTAGGCGTGACCACCACACCATATTCGTTGGCCAGTTGCACCACGCCTTGCACTTCTTCGGTGCTCGATGGAAATACGATGACCGATGGGTTTGGCTCAAAATGTTTAGTCCAGTCTTTGCCCCAATTCATTCGGCTATCAAGGTCTGTTTTGACGCGCGTGTCGCCCAATAAGGCGCTTAAACGCTCAAGCAAGGACGCGGGAAGGACGATGGGAGCATTCATCTGCTAAGACCTGTATAAAAGGGCAACGAACCGATGCAATATGCTAACATACGCGGCTTGTTTTTTTGGCTTTTGCACCGGAGTCGCCATGAGTCAGCAGCTTTCGCTTGATAAAGACAAAATCCGCTTTTTGCTGCTCGAAGGCGTGCATCAGAACGCCCTTGACGTGCTGCACACGGCTGGATACAGCAATATCGAGTATCTCAAGACCGCCCTTGACGAAGATGTGTTGATTGAAAAAATCAAAGACGCACATTTTGTCGGGATTCGTTCTCGCACCCAAATCACTGCGCGTGTCTTAGACGCGGCCGAGAAACTGACCGCCATTGGTTGTTTCTGTATCGGTACCAATCAGGTCGATTTGGACAGCGCAATGGAACGTGGCATTCCTGTGTTTAACGCGCCCTACTCCAATACCCGTTCGGTTGCCGAGCTGGTGTTGGGTCAATTGATCTTGTTGTTACGTGGGATTCCCGAGAAAAACGCGCTGGTTCATCGGGGCGGCTGGTCAAAGTCGGCTGAAGGCTCATTTGAAGCCCGTGGCAAGACCTTGGGTCTGGTCGGCTATGGTTCGATTGGTTCGCAGTTGTCGGTCTTGGCCGAAAGCTTGGGAATGCGGGTGATCTATTTTGACACCATCACCAAGCTGCCGTTGGGCAACGCACGCCAAGTGGCCAGCATGGAAGAACTGCTGTCACTGTCTGACGTGGTCTCGTTACATGTGCCAGAAATTCCATCGACCAAAAACATGATGCGCGCCGAGCAATTTGCGCAAATGAAAAAAGGCGCTATTTTTATCAATGCTGCACGTGGTACCTGTGTGGATATTGACGATTTGGCGGCGGCGATTGAGTCGAATCATTTGGGTGGCGCGGCGATTGACGTGTTCCCCAAAGAGCCTAAAGCCAACGACGAAGAATTTATGTCGCCGCTGCGCAAGTATGACAATGTCATCTTGACCCCGCACATTGGTGGATCGACCTTAGAGGCGCAAGCCAATATTGGTTTGGAAGTGGCCGAGAAGTTTGTTCGTTATTCAGACACCGGCGCGACCACCACGGCGGTCAACTTCCCTGAGGTGTCGATTCCTCAGCAAGAAGGCACGCATCGTCTGCTGCACATTCACAAAAACATCCCAGGTGTGTTGTCGGCCATTAACAAAATGTTTGCAGAAAACAACATCAACATCTCGGCGCAAAGCCTGATGACCAAAGGCGACATCGGTTATCTGATGATGGATGTTGATGACGATGACTCAACCCTTGCATTAGAAAAACTGCAAGGCGTTGACGGTACTTTGCGCGTGCGTGTGCTGTACTAAATCCTGCGCTTGCAGCCAATAAAAAGCCCCATCAATGGATGGGGCTTTTTTGTCACTGTCGACGATTAGGTCGCAGGGCTAGTGTCTTTGCTGCCCAACAAACCCACTGCATAGGTACCAGCGGCATACAAATACTTGCCGTAGGCATTCCACTCATTGGCGTGAATTTTGTCGATCAGGGCAATACCCGTCCGTGGGAACAAACCCAGTTCTGGATCAAGCGCACCACCGCTCACTTGTTCGATTTCTTGTTGGGTCAATACTTGCATCAGTGTTACTCCAGTTGTTGAAAAAAGATCACTTGTGTCGAAATGTCATAGGCCTGCGAACATGCGCAATCAACGATTCCGATCACATCGCCACAGTAAGAGAAGGTTTAGATCCATGCCACGGCACTGGTCGGAATAAACACTCATCAATGAGTATTGATTCACAATTTGGCGGCGTTTTTATTCACCTGCCGACCAACGGTTTTGGTGCAAAACATCACGCAAAATACCGCTCAGCACAGTGATGATGGTCAGGCATTTCAGATCGCCATCCCATGATGGCCTTACATTTTAACGGCTGCTGTGGCAGGCTTTAACGCAGCAGTACCATGCTCCAACACCACTAAACAACACCTCGCAGGGAATGCGCCACATGATTAAACGTATCCTTAAAAAGATTAACCCGCTCAAAGCCCCCAATCCCGCATGGTTTCACAGCCGCCACGAGCTAGGCGATCACATTGAATTGCAATACTTGGGAACGGCAGGCTTTGTGATTCGACACGCAGAGCGCACCCTTGTGTTAGACCCTTATGTGAGTCGTGCGGGGCTATTTACACTGCTCACGCAACCCTTACAGTCGGACGCGGCACTGGTGCGGCGCTTGATTCCACACGCAGACGATGTGTTGATTGGTCATGCGCATCATGACCATGTGTTAGATGCACCCATGCTGTGCCAACAAACCGGTGCGCGGCTGATTGGGTCACGCGCGACCGTGATGATTGGCCGTGCGGCGGGGTTGCCTGAGTCACAGTTGGTCGAAACACAAGGCCGTGAAGATTTGGCCAGTGGTGCATGGACGGTTCGGGGCTTGCCATCCATTCATGGTAAGGCGTTGTTTGGTAAAATTCCGTTGGCGGGTGATATCACTGCCCCACCACCGTGGCCGCCTAAAATGACCGATTTGCGGCATGGCTTGGTGTTGAATTGGTTGGTCGATACCGGCGGATTGACCATCATGCATATTGATTCGGCTGATTTTATCAACGAAGAGCTGGCCGGACATCAGGCCGATGTGGTGTGTTTATGCGCGATTGGCCGCCAGCATCGCCCCAATTATGTGCAAGATGTGGTGCGCTTGCTCAAGCCACGTTGGGTGGTGCCGTGCCATTGGGACACCATGCTGACCGCCATTGAAGATACGCCAGACTTGTTGCCTGCGGTTGATTTATTGGGTTTTATGGATGAGATTCGGGCTGCGGGCAGTGAGCCGTTGTTGGTGCCGATTTTGGGTTGTTTGCAGTTTCCACGGCGCTTAACACCATCACCTGATTGATGGCGTTGCACACGGTTGGCGTCAAGCAGGCATTGGCCGTGCGGTCGGCACAACCAGTCATCGATGGCTGGCTGTATATAAGATCAGCTCATCGCACCCCAGAAACGGAAAAACCCGCCCCAATATCATCCTGATAGGGCGGGTTTCATCACGCTTTCGCGTGGCAACATCCTGTTGAAGCTTCCGTACAGCCTGTCACGCTCACGCGTGATTCACCTTGTCTTCCTACGGCAGTCCATCCATATGGCGTTCCGTGCCGACATCCCTGTGCCGTGAGAGCATCATGCCATTGCACAGGCAGGGTCACTAGAGGCGGTTCCCGTCACATGCTGTACGCCAAAGCGCACACGCGCCAGCACGCACTGTGAGCTTAGGGTGTGGCCTGCGGCGTTGCGGGGTCGCTGTCGTATTGCAGCAGGGCGTCATGCAGTTGGTTGGGCAGTCCACTACGGCGCAGCGCACGGCGTTGCACGGCTTGCCATAACACGTCGTGACTCGCCCAGACTTGAACCCGCTCACGCGCACGAGTAATGGCGGTATAGACCAGTTCTCGGCTTAATAGATCACCTGCGTAGTCATCTAACAGCAAGGCGATTTCTTCAAATTCAGACCCTTGTGATTTATGGATGGTCAGGGCAAACGCGGTTTCTAGATACGCTGACGGCAAGCGCGTGACGGCAATTGGGTCGGCCAAATGGGTGAAATACACCTGCCAACGCCCCTGTTCATCGGCCAGACAGAGGCCAATGTCGCCATTGGACAGTTGCAAGGTGTAGTCGTTGCGGGTGATCAACACTGGCCGTCCTTGATACCAATCGGTATGCACATGCGGCGTCTGTCCCATGCTTTTTTGTAGGCGGTCGCCCAAGGCTTTGTTGACGGCTTGCGTGCCAAAACGTCCATTGCGCTGCGCACACAGCACCCGATAGCGGTCAAAAACGGCCATCAATGTACGGGCGCCATCGTCGTGCTGAAGGGCAGCCACATAGTTGGCAAACCCACGCCACAGCGCATCAAACACTCGATCAGGCTGGCTGCTGTCGGGCAAGTAATGACTCACTTGGGCATTGTGTTGCAGCGCACGCCGCACCGCTTGTGGCTGTTGTTGTAATACGGCGGTGGCCAGTTGACCAATGCCCAATGTGGGATCAAAACGGCGACTTTCATGTAGATGAATACGGCAATGCGCCATGTCAGGTGCGGTCGACAGGTCGGCCAGCACCGCACCCGCATCAACGGCGGCCAGTTGGTCGGCATCACCCAACATAATCAGGCGTGTGCCGGTGGCAATCGCGTCCATCAATTGGCTGGCCAAGGACAAGTCCAGCATTGAGCCTTCATCAATCACAATCAGGTCAAACGGTAAGGCTCGCCCACGGTGATAACGCGGCAATTGGCCATGCCCCAACCCAATCAGTCGATGCACGGTTTGGGCGGTTTGAATTTGATCAGTCGGAATATGGGCTTGTGCAAAAGCCGCCGCCAATACACTTTGCATCCGTTGCGCGGCTTTGCCGGTTGGGGCAGCCAAGGCAATGCGCAAGTCCGGTTGCGCCGCTTGCAAGGCGCGTACAATGCGCACCAAGGTAAAGGTCTTGCCGGTACCCGGCCCACCGGTGATCAGGGTCAGGGGTTGGCTGGCTGCTAGGGTGATCGCTTGTTGTTGGCGCGGGTTGGCGTCGGGGTCGGGTTGAATCGTGACTGGCTGAATAGATTGGCGCAATAACGCCGCCAGTTGATGCCCCAATTGGCATTCTTGTTGCCACTGGCGGTACAAATACAGGCGCGTGCCGTCGGCCACTAAAGGCGCGGGGGTGTCACGCGCAGACCGCGCGGCCACAATTAAGGGGTGCTGCGGCCAGTCAGCTTGGGGTCGATATAAACAGGTATGGCCTTGCGCCAAGGCATCGCCCAACAGCCGTAAGTCGTGTTGTAAGCGCTGCTGGATCGCGGTGGGCGTGTCGGGATGTAAGGCCAATAAACGTTGCGCCAAAATGTCCATCCAACTGGGCAAGGCCGCACGGGTGGGCTTGGCAATAATCGGCAAAACTGTCGGGTTCATGGCTGACGTCCCAAAATTGCATCAAGATCAAGAATCAATTGCGGGTCAGGCGACCAATGCAGCACACCACGGCTGGGCAGGTCTTGCCGCATACCACGCAGGTACAGATAGCACGCACCACCCAAATGCCGCCGAATGTCGTAGTCGGCTTTACGCGCCTGCAAATAACGATGCAACGCCACCAAATACAGCGCCGCTTGCAGCCAATAGCCAGACTCGGTCATGTTGTGCTGCATGTTGCTGAGTTGATAGTCCTCTAGCTGGTTGCCCAGACGGTTGCTTTTGTAGTCGGCCACATAGAAACGCTCGCCGTGCTGATACACCAGATCAATCGCCCCTTTGAGATAACGCACATGCTGGGTATGCCGCAACGCAGGAACCGCAATGCCGTCGCGCTGCATTCGGGCGATGAGGGCGTGGTCATCAATATGGCCGTGGGGCAACGACAAATGAAACTCCATTTCCCGAATCCGCGCCCGAAACCCCAAACCGGCCAGCGTCGCGCCATCGGGTAAGGCGGCGTGCAAAATATGCCTAAACCATCCGGTCAGTTGTTCGGGCTGTACGCCACTCACAGCGTGTTTTTGCATTTGGCGGCGGAAGGTGTCTTGCCAAATATCGGGTTTGGTGGGATCTAAATATTCCAAGATTTTATGCAAACATTCGCCGCTGCTGGTTCCGCCACTAAACGCAAAACGGGCGCTATCGTCATCTATGGGGGCGGGGGCAGTCGCGTCAAGTACGACGGGTTCAGCCCAGTCAGGCCAATCCGGTCGCGGTTCGGTCAGGTCAGCAGCATCTTCTACTGCCCCAGCCCATTCAACGGCGGGGGCATCAACCGATGACAGATCAACAGGCGCATCTGACGGCCAGTCAAGCTCAGGCGGTGCGCTGAGCCATGCCGGTGGGATTTCATCGGCAGGGCTGGCCAATACCGTGGCCGACACACTGCCCCACTCGGCCACTGGCAGCACCAATGGGGGCAGGTCGTCGGCAGAATGAAGCTCGTCAAACCCTGTGGTGGGGTCGTCAAGGGTGAGCGGGTCGGCATAGGCTTGTTCGTAGTCTTTTTGATCGACCGCCACAGACAACCGGCTATGGTCAAGGTCACGGATCATGGCGCTAAAACTGGTCATGCCCCATGCCGTCATACGGTGGCTGGGCAATGGACGGGCGATCAAATCCACGCTGCTGCGACGGGTGAGATAGCGCGCGTGTGGATCGGCCATGATGGCCGGTTGTACACACATCAGCAGCGGATGCTCGGCAATCCACGTCAGGTTGTGGGGGTCAATCCAATGCAGCAAGGGCGCAGGGTGAGCATTGCTTTTGGTTTTGAGGGCATCGGTTTTGACATACAGATAGAGGCGATGCTTGGCACGGGTCAGCGCCACATAGGTCAGACGACGGTGTTCGGCTTCGGTGCGTTGGTGATGTGCCTCTACAATTTGTGGGTCGATTTTTTCAAAGCCGATCATGCGTTTGCGCCCGTTTAAATAAAACAGGACGTCTTCATGCTTATGGTGGCTTTTGCCTAGCCCCGTCACAAACACAATAGGAAACTCAAGCCCTTTTGACCCATGAATGGTCATCAGTTGCACGCCCGATTGACTGGGCAAACGCCGCTCGAGGTCGGCGTCTCGCGGGTCGGGGTTGGCAATTTGGCGCATCAGCCATGCCAATAAATGATGAGGTCCGGCCATGCGTTCACTACGCGCGTGCAGCAGCTCTAACAGATGACGCAAATTGACCAAGTGGCGCTCACCGTGCGCATGTTGCGCCAACACCAACAGCACTTCTAATTGTTCGGACAAGCGTTGCCACGCCGCCAAAAAACCAAAGCGTAACCAGCGTTGGCCTTCTTCGGCAAACAACGCCTGTAAGTCGGCCAGACGCGTGGTTTGCGTCTCTAACACCGCCAACTGACCGAGCGACCACCCCACCAACGGCCCAGACAATGCCCGCCGCAGACGTTGTTCATGATACGGCGACAACATGACGTGCATCAGTGCGGCGATGTCTTGCGCGATGGGGCTTGCAAACACGCTAACCCGTGAGGGTCGCCATACGGGAATCTGCGCCCGTGCTAACAGGGTTTGTACGGTGTCGAGTTCGTTGCGACTGTAGCCCAACACCGCAATGTGTTCGGGTTGTAGCGGTTGATCGCCCAGATGCAACTGGCCGCGCTGGGCGTCGGTGAGTAACTGGCCAATTTGCCAAGCAATTTGGCTCAGTTCGTCTTGCTGCTCAACCAAGGCGGTCCAGCGTAAAGGGGCAATATTATGCTGGGCTAAACGACTAAGGTCTGCGCCGTCAATCAACGGTGGATGCGGGCGCTCACTGGCCTGCACCGGCGGGTAATCAATGCCCTCGCCCAAGGCGGTATGGCGCTGAAACAGCAGATCAACCGCTTGCACCAACGCGGGTACAGAGCGCTGATTGACCCCCAATTGATAAATCTTGCCGTCACGCTTGATCTGCTCACGGGCAGC
>JBEANQ010000080.1:0-10727 GCA_041165345.1 Pseudomonadota bacterium | reverse complement strand
GAAGAACTCGTGCGGTATCCGGTTCTGCTTGACGAGTTTTTATCGGGTGATTTTTATCGACTGCCCACCCGTGCCGACCTCGCCGACACCCTGCGTCAGCAACTCCTACGCATTGAGCGCGACGACCTTGAAGGCCAAATGCGCGTCCTGCGCTTATTCAAAAAAAGCGAAGTGTTGGCCGTGGCAGCCAGTGACGTGCTGGCCGAGCGCCCACTCATGAAAGTCTCGGATGCACTGACCGACATCGCCGAAGTGGTCTTAGATGCCGCCTTACAACTGGCCTTAGATGCCCTCATCGCTAGACATGGTCTGCCGTGTTGGAACAACGGCGAGCCAGTCACCCAAGACGCCCCCGCATTTGCCATTATTGGCTATGGCAAGCTGGGTGGAATAGAGCTGGGGTATGGGTCCGATTTAGACTTGGTCTTTTTGCATGACGTAGACGAACAAACCGACACCAATGGTGCAAAACCTATTTCTGGTATGGAGTTTTGCGCCCGTCTTGCCCAAAAAGTCATGACCCTGCTGTCCACCCAAACGCTAGATGGTCGAACCTATGAGGTCGATACCCGTTTACGACCCTCTGGACATGCCGGTATGTTGGTGGCAAGCCTCAATGCGTTTCGGCAATACCAAGAAAAATCAGCGTGGTTGTGGGAGCATCAAGCCTTGGTACGCGCCCGAGGAATTTGTGGCGGCGCACCTGTTTTAGCTGCCTTTGACCACATTCGACTGCATACCTTGACGCGTCCACGAGACGCCCATGCCGTGAGTGTTGAAGTCCGTGATATGCGACAAAAGATGCGAGACCATCTTGGAAGTCGTCCAGAACAGCAACAAGCAGGGATTTTCCACCTCAAGCAAGACGCGGGTGGTATCGTCGATATCGAATTTATGGCACAGTATGGCGTGCTCGTATGGAGCGGCGCGAACCCAGATCTCGCCCGCTACTCCGACAATGTACGCCTGCTTGACGACATGGCGACCGCCGGCTGCTTATCCCGCACCGATGCGGCTGCTTTGACGGACGCGTATTTGCGTGAACGTGCTGAAACCCACCGGCTGGCATTGGCTCAAAAACCCTTGACCGTTTCGGCTGCCGCGTGGCGTTCTACCCGCATGACCGTTCACGACCTCTGGCAACGCTTGATCGATCCAGCGGCTTCTCCGTTGGACGAATAAACTTTTTTTGATGTTTTGAAAATACCGTGGAGACAATGCCGTGATCAGTATGGCAGATCGTGATGGTTTGATTTGGTTCGACGGCCAACTGGTCGATTGGCGTGAGGCCAAAGTACATGTGCTCACCCACACCTTGCACTACGGCATGGGGGTGTTTGAGGGTGTGCGTGCATACGAAACCACCGCAGGCACCGCTATTTTTCGGCTGCAAGAACACACCCAACGTCTGTTAAATTCGGCCAAAATTTTTCAGATGAATGTGCCCTTTGACCTGCAAACGCTGATGGATGCGCAGTGTGCAGTGGTGCGTGAAAACAACCTTGCTTCTGGGTACTTGCGTCCTATTATTTGGATCGGCTCAGAAAAAATGGGCATTGCTGCCAAAAACAACAAGATTCACGTTGCGATTGCCGCATGGCCTTGGGGCGCGTATTTGGGTGAAGACGGCATGACCAAAGGGATTCGGGTTAAAACCTCATCCTTTACTCATCATCAGCCCAACATCACCATGTGCAAAGCCAAAGCTGTGGGCAACTATCCGGTCTCGATTTTGGCGCATCAAGAAGTCGCCACTAATGGCTACGATGAAGCCATGCTGCTAGACCCGCACGGTTTTGTTTGCCAAGGTGCAGGCGAAAACGTCTTTTTGGTCAAAAACGGCGAGCTACACACGCCAGAACTCGGCGGCGGCGGCTTAGACGGCATTACCCGTCAAACCGTGATTCAGTTTGCCAAAGACTTGGGTATTCCGGTCATTGAGCGCCGCATCACCCGTGACGAATTCTATATTGCCGAAGAAGCGTTCTTCACGGGCACTGCCGCTGAAGTCACGCCCATCCGTGAATACGATGACCGTCCGATTGGCACAGGTGTGCGTGGGCCAATGACCGAAAAACTGCAAGCGTTGTTCTTTGACACGGTGCAAGGTAAAAACGAACAGTACAAACACTGGCTGACGCCAATTGCCAAGTAAGTCATAGGGCAACCGGATAGGGTACGCATCGCGTGCCCTATTTTTTCAGTCAAACGTGTGCATCTGTAGACACTCTCCAAAATGAACACCACAACAAATCAAACCGTCACCTGCCGTGATCATGGTAAAATTGCCCATCTTCATACCGCCCTGTTGCTCATGACTCAGCTTCAATGTGTTGAACACTTGCGACCAATCAGCCTGCAACGGGCGTGGGTGTCTGTATGAATATTTGGCATTTATCGGATGGCAAAGCAGGGCATGTGGCTCAAGCCAATGGCTTGTTCTCGGCGTTAGCACGTCAAGGGATTCATACCCATATTACCGAAATTGCTGTGGCAAATGTCTCGGGTGTGGCATTGGCCTTGTGTTGGATTACCCAGCATCGTTTGGGCAAACTGCCCAATAGTCTGACACCCTACAGCGCCCCTGATCTAATTGTCGGGGCAGGACATGCGACCCATTGGCCGCTGATTTTATTGCAACGTTTGTATCCGTCTGCGCGTAGTTTGTTGTTGATGCGCCCCAGTTTGCCACGGCAATGGTTTGATCTGCTGATGGTGCCCGAGCATGACGAACCCAAAGCCGATGAGCGTTTATTGGTGACCCGTGGTGTGTTAAATCCGTTAATCAATCAGCATCGCCATGAGCCGGATCGTCATTTGATTTTGATTGGCGGTGCATCGAAACGGCATGGTTGGTATCAAGCGGGCTTGATCGAGCAAATTGAAGGATTACAACAACATCTGTCGCGTAAATCGGTTTGGTTGTCAACCTCTCGCCGAACCCCTGTGGGGCTATTAAAAGACCCCACGTTTGTGCAGGCCACAGCAGACATGCAGGTTTGCGCCGTCAATGACACCCCAGCCGGTTGGGTGTTTGAGCAAATGCAGTTGGCTGACACCGTCTGGGTGACCGAAGACAGTGTCTCCATGGTCTACGAAGCCCTGACCGCAGGGTGTCGTGTGGGGCTGTTAAATTTGCCGCGTTTACATGAAGACCGTGTCACCCGTGGGCTAGACCAATTAATGGCGCGTGGGCAAGTTTTACCGTCTTCACTGGCCTTGCAAGGCAGAATTCCGCGTGAACCATTGCCCTTAAACGAGGCCAATCGTGCAGCGTTGTGGTTATTGCAACAGTTGGCGTTAGTCCCCAAAGAGCCGTTGCCATGATGAATCTGCTGGGGGTGTTGGCAGGTGGTGGGCTGGTATGGCTATTGTGGTGGAGTCACCGATATGCATGGTGGCGTACCGCTCGGTCGTCACAAGATCCTCGGATTTTGATGTATCACATGGTCAGTCCGCATCGGGCAGGAGCCAAGTTTAATAAACTGCGGGTGACGCCACAGGCCTTTGCCGGTCAAATGAAATGGCTGGCTGCGCAAGGGTATGTCTTTTTGACCATGACCGAGCTGCGCACACACTGGCAGGCGGGGACGCTACCGCGCAACAGCGTGGCGCTCACGTTTGATGACGGTTATGCCGATAATCTATTGAATGCACTGCCAGTCTTGCAGCAATACAATGCCAAAGCGACCATCTATGTGGTGGTTGACCGCCACGACCGTGATTGGTCAACCTATAAAAAAGCCCACCATAACAGTGGCGAACTCGCCCAAGAGCGCAAGCTAACCGATATTGAAGTCCAGCAGTTGGTGGCCAGTGGGCTGATCGAAATTGGCTCACATACCTTGACCCATGCCAATTTGCCCACCTTAGATGACGCGACACGCGTGACAGAGTTGTATGAGTCCCGTCAGGTTTTGCAGCAATTGACCGGACAGCCCATCACCAGTTTTGCTTATCCGTTTGGTCTGTATGGGCCGGCTGATGTGGCGGCAGCGCGTCAGGTGGGTTATTTGGATGCAGTAACCACCGTTGAAGGTATTCAAGCGGCACAGCCCTTGCCCGATTTTTTACAACTGCAACGCATTAAAGTCAGTGGCAAAGACCGTTTATTGGCCTTTAAATGTCGCATCCGTTGCGGCAAAAGAGGCATGTAATGGCACGAGTCACCTTAATCATGGCGGGCGATGAAGAAGGCGGCCTCGAAAAACATGTGGTCGAATTAGCCGCAGCACTGGCCGAGCGCGGCCATGGGGTGAGCCTGATTGCCCATGAAAAATACCGTGCGCGGCTGGACCGCCGAATCGTATTTTATGCCGTTAATTTGGCGCGTGGACGGCGCAATCTGTTGGTGTTGGCGCAGTTATGGTACAGCGTGCGGCAATCTAGCCCCGAGGTGATTCATGCCCATGGCAATAAAGCCGCAGCCATGGTGGGCAGTTTATTAGGCTGTTGGCGTGGTCTAGGGGCGCTCAGTGTGGCAACACTACATGCGCGCAAGAAAAAAACCACCATGTATGCGCGTTTTGATCGGGTGATTGCCGTGAGTGAGCGCGCCGCCGCTGCGGTACAGCATCCGCATGTTCGGGTGATTTTAAATGGCATTTTACCGCCTGTGATGGCGGTGGCGGCTTGCCCGCCACAGCAGCAGACCCTGCCCATCGTGTTGGCAGTGGGGCGTTTGGTGCAAGTGAAGGGATTTGATGTGCTGATTCGTGCATGGCGCAACGTGCCCGCGCGTTTATGGATTGCCGGTGATGGCCCAGAGCGTGCAGCATTACAGGCATTGA
Organism: Pseudomonadota bacterium; assembly: GCA_041165345.1. Taxonomy (GTDB): domain Bacteria; phylum Pseudomonadota; class Gammaproteobacteria; order Pseudomonadales; family Moraxellaceae; genus JBBKWH01. The sequence goes on along the minus strand of JBEANQ010000080.1, from coordinate 5,937 downwards.
TTGAGGCAGAGGGGCAGGCCGGTCGCATTGCCTTGCTTGGTCATCGTGATGATGTGAATCAACTCATGCAGCAGGCGACCTTACATGTGATCTCTTCGCATGATGAAGGCGGTCCTTACACTTTTAGTGAAGCACTATTGGCGCAAACACCCGTGGTGTCCACACGCGTTGGGATGCCCGCGACCTCTTTGCCCGCAGCATATGTCTGTGAGCCCAATCAGCCTGACGCATTGCAGCAGGTTTTGATTGATGCGTTGGCCGACACGACCCAGACCCAACATGATTTTGCTCCGATTTTTCAATGGGCGACACAGCATTTAACCTTGTCTGCCATGGTGCAGGGGGTCGAGGCAGTCTACGCAGAGCGCCCAGATTCCAGCCAAAAGGCAAGCACATGAGCCGCCCTGTGTTGGTGGTCTGGGTGGTCAGTGATGGTATTGCAGGACATTACAATCAATCAAAAGGCGTGCTACTGGCGTTGCAGCAACAGTATGACGTGCAAGCGCATTGGCTGACGATTCGCTTACGTGGTGGATGGCTGCGAACCCCGCTCAAATATGTTCTCAATGCCACCCATGGCAAGCTGGCGCTGGCGTGGCTTGCATGGTGTTATCGCGATTTGGTGTTGCCGGACGCCATGCCACAGGTAATTGTGGGCGCGGGTGGCCGAAGCATGTATGCCGTCGCTGCGCTGGCGCATTTAACCCAAGCGGCTGGGGTGTTTGTCGGGTCGTTGCGCGGCTTAAGCCCCCGTTTGTTTGCGGCCGTCATGGTGCTAGAGTCCCATCCCGAACCCCAATACATCACGCTCGAAACCGCCCCCATGCCGGTTGATGCAATACAACAGCAACAGGCCGCAGCGCAATGGCAACACGCCCATCCCGATCAAACGGGCGAGTTATGGGCGATGCTGATCGGCGGTGATGGTGCAGGGGCGATATATCAGCCGCAGGATTGGCACACCCTTGCTGCACAAATGAATCAACTGGCGTCAGATCGGGGGATTCGTTGGCTGATCACCACCTCACGTCGCACCGGATCTGCCGCAGAACACCAACTTTCCCAAGCCTTAAATCCCGTCTATGTGGCCGATGCCGTCTGGTGGGCGCAGCAGCCTAAACCGGTGATGCAGGCGTTTTTAGGTCGGGCGCAAGTGGTGTGCTGCACCGCTGAATCGCTGTCGATGCTGACCGAAGCGATTGTGGCGCGCCGTCCTGTATTGGCCTTGACCCCACAACATTTTGCCCCTGATGCACGCTATCAGGCGGCGTTAGATCGACTGGCGCAGCGTCAACGACTGGCCTTGTGTGCGTTTACCTCGTTGCAGGCACAGGCCGATCAAGTGGATCAACTGTGTGTGATGCAGCAAGACACGCACCAATGGCTGGCCGAGCGCCTAAAAACACAACTCCAATCATATGATCTCTAACACGACCATCGGTGTCGTGCGTGCAGATCAACGTAGGAACACAAATGCCCATCATGACTGACCCTAAAACACCGCTTAAAATCGTGAACACTGTTTATGGCGATGCCTCGGGTGGCCGCTGGCAGGCCATGCTCAACACCACCGATGCGCTGGTGTCTTGTGGTCATCAGGTGTGGATGGCCACCGGCACCGAAAACCAACATCTAAGTGCTGGAGATCGTCCGATTCACGTCATGGCCAATACCGGTTTTTATGATTGGATTGCCGCATGGAAGGTTCGGCAATGGCTGAAGCAGATCAAGCCTGATGTGATTGTGGCGCATAGTGGGCGCGCCGTGGTGTTGTTTAAAAATGCCAGCATCGGCCTTCATATTCCCGTGGTAGCCATGAACCACAGCCACAATGTCAAACGCACCATTCGTGCCGATGCGTTTATTCATATCACCCCGCATGTGGGAACCTTGGTGCAAGGCTGCCTCGACAAAAAACACCTGATCAAACCGCAGCAAGCGGTCATTCCCAACCTGATTCATCTGCCAGCCGACGTGCTAGAACCGGCTTGCCTACGGCAACCGGCCACCATTGGCATGTTGACGCGTTTGGTGGACTACAAAGGCGGTCATGTGTTGCTAGATGCGTTGGCGCATTTGCAGCAAGAGGGCATGGCGTTTCGGGCCATTTTGGCCGGAGATGGCGACGCCCGTGCAGACCTAGAAGCGCAAACCCAGCGCCTTGGTTTGACCGATGTGGTGCATTTTGCCGGTTGGTTACAAGGCGATGCCAAACTTGATTTTTACCGTCAAATCGACATTGTGGCTGTGCCGTCGCTCAATGACACCCAACCGCTGGCCATTTTGGACGCGTTTGCATGGGGTAAGGCCGTGGTCAGTAGTGACGCGATTGGACCGCTGCAAGTCTGTACCGACGGGGTCAACGCGCTGGTGTCCCCCTGTGGTGACGCTGTCGCCTTGGCAGCAACCCTCAAGCGACTGATTCAACAGCCCGATTTAGCCTTGGCGTTGGCCAAGCACGGCCAACAAGAAGCCCAACAACGCTATGCGTTTGACCGTGTGGCTGCGCGACTCGATGCGTTTTTACACACGCTTTTACCGATGATACCCACATGAATCAGGCCTATTTAATTAGTATAGAACCCGAAGACAGTCCGCGCCGGCGTGCCTTTTTTAGTGAAAATCGGTTTGATCCGACAGATTTTCAAGTCTTTGGTGTGGTGGGTGCGACCTTAAGTGCCGCGGTTTATTATCAAGCAGGCGTGCTACAAGCGGCTCATCCTTTGACACCGAGTGAAGTGGGCTGTAAAGCCTCACACCTCATGGCATTGCAGCATTTTTTAGCTAGCCCTGCGCAATACGCTTGGATTTTTGAGGATGATGCACGTCTTAAGGCAGGGATGATGCTAGAAGTCAGTCAAGACCTGACTCGATTTGGACAGGGGGTAGTTTTGAGTGTGGGTGGGGTTGACCGAATCGCCGTTCGCAATCTCAAAGGAACCCTGTTGCCTCATCTTCAAATTGCACAACAAGCCGTTTTAAAGGTTCATCCGTTCTTTATGAGTGGGGTGCATGGAGCCTATGCGTATATGGTCGATCGGACAACGGCCGAGCGACTATTAGCATTTCATCAAACACCTCATTTGACAGATGAGTGGGCGCTATTTTGTACGCGTTATCCAGAAACCGTCTTTTTAATGGCTGACGTGTTTGCGCACCCGATGCCTGAAGATGCGCATTTTAGTAGCTATATTTATACTGAGCGAGCGTTAAAACATCAGGTCGCTCTACATAAAAGCACCGTTTGGCAAATCCTTCACACGTGGGTAAAGGCATGGTGGTTTAAAACACGGCGCTCTTATATTCGCAAAAAATTACAGAGCTATCCCGCTGGTTTAAAATCTTTGCCGTTGGAGCAATAGCCCATGAAAATTGGTGTGATTACGGCCAGCTATAATCGTCAAGCCTTATTAATGCGTTGTATTGACTCGGTACGCGCTCAATCCTATGCAGATTGGGGAATGTATATTGTAGATGATTGCTCCAATGTGGATGTGTGTGAGCTGCAAGCACATTATGAAGATGAGCGTCTGCACTGCTTAAAACTGCCTCAAAATCATGGAGCCAATGTGGTCCGTAACCGAGCCATTGATTGGGCCATCGCCGATCACTGTGACTATATTTTTTTATTAGATGATGATGATTTTTTGGCCGTTGATGCGTTTTCCACGATGGTTGCCGTGCAACAGCAGTATCCACAATACCACTGGTTTGTCATGAATGTGATGGGGTATCAACATGCGCTGGCCGAGCATACCCTGATTCAAATGCCCGCCATGTTTGACTATATTGGTGATTACTTACTTGGCAAAACCGTGCGGGGCGATAAAAGCCACCTGATCGCAGTTTGTGCGTTAGCGAATATTCGCTTTTCAACGGCAGTACGCAATGGAGAAGAGTGGACGTTCTTTCTTCAGTTGGCTAAGTACACTGCGTGTTTTGCGCATCCTGCTGTGGTTAAAATCGTTGACTATCAACCAATGGGTTTGAGTCAACAGTTGGCGCAGCGTCAATCTACGTTTAACAAAATTTTATTAGATACCCAAAAACCCTTACGCTGTTGGTGGCGTCGCCCTTTCCTCAGACGAGCCATGACACGGTCGATTCAGGCACTATTGCGATTTCCCTTTCGATTATGTTGGCTAGCTGGTCAGTCATTGGTTCAATGCTTACCGACCAAGTCATCACGAGATTGACCCATGTCGGTAACGTGCGTGTATTAGGGTTTCAAATTGATCCGCCATGTGATCGAGCGTCAGTGACTCAAGCTGTTTTGGATCAATGTCATACGGATGATGAACCACCTGTGCAAGGGTGTGTGCCAACTGATCAATCTGTTGTGGTGTCACTAAACCGGCTTGAGCATTCACGCTGTTGAGCTGGTCTTTAATGCCTGCACTACACGCATAAGCAACAACAGGGGTGCCCAACATCAAGGCTTCGGCAATCACAAGGCCAAAACCTTCATTTCGAGAGCACAACACCAACACGCGACTGTGTGCAATGGTGTGCGCCGGATGATCAACCCAACCTAAAAAGTCGACCCGATCCGCAATCCCTAGCGCATGTGCCTGTTGCACAAGGCGCTCTCGTTCAGGGCCATCACCCGCAATCGCCATTCTGCCTGTGAGTCCACTGCGTGCAAAGGCAAGTAACGCATGGTCAGGCTGTTTAATGTGAACCAAGCGCGCCAAAAACAGCACATCCCAGCACGGTTGAATGGGCAGGGCGGGTAACTGTTGCCGCAATGCGAGAGGATCAACGCCGTTGCCAATCACTTGAATGTTGGCTGTAGGAAGCAGCGCTTGATAATGTTCAGCAAGATCTTGATTGACTACAATCAGTTGGCGATCGTGAAAGAGCGCTCGAAACGCATGTCGATGGCGCATCCGCCGAAAAAACTCTTTGATGGTGGACAATAGATGAAATGTTGCTCTTTTTTCGATCAGTTCACCATGAATCCAATGCCAGACATTGCCATGTAAATAACGACCTAACCAATGGCCGTTGTTGTAGCCAGTGACGATCAAATCGGCTTGCAAACGCGCTTGTAAGGCTTGCAGTTGGGTTTGCTCTGGTATCGTGAGAGTCCGTTTGCGCCACATTTTGCCAAATGCAAAATCATCGGATAGGTGCAGGTCAATATATTGCACCGTCTCAGGGACAGGGACGCGGTCTTTTTTACCATTGAGAACAGCCAAGGTCACCTGATGACCACGGATAGCCAAGTGATGTGCCAATTGTACGGTGATGCGCTCTGCCCCCCCTAAACCGAGGTGATCAATCACAAATAAAATATTTTGCATGATATCAGGGTCTCAACCTACCGATAGGTACAATAGACATGGAGTGATGGAGGCAAAGTCCATTTGGTGTTCATCGTCGCATATCATGAACGAGTCCTACACCGTGTGACGATTGCCAGATACAGCAGCATTGAAGCGTGACATTTTAGCAAATGCTATAGTAGCAAAGAGCCTGTCGTCATGTGGGCTGCCTGATCGTTGCTGTTTAGAGTGTCTATATGATTTTGTTGACTGGTGGTCTTGGCTATATTGGCTCTCATATGGCCGCCGTATTGATTGAGCAACAACGAGATTTTGTGTTGCTTGATAACTTATCAAACAGTTGCCTAAACGTGTTGGCACGTCTAGAGCAATTGGCGGGTCGAGCGCTTCATTTTGAACAGGTCGATATTTGTGATCAGGCCAATCTTGAGCGTGTCTTGCGTCAATATGACGTGCGCTCGGTGGTGCATTTTGCGGCATCTAAGTCTATTTGTGAGTCGGTGAGCCAGCCGCTCATGTATTACCACAACAATGTGCGGGGAACGTTAAGTTTGCTGCAAGCCATGCAAACCTGCGGCATTGGCCAGTTGGTATTTAGCTCAACGGCTGCGGTGTATGGTATTCCTGATCAATTGCCGGTCTGTGAAGA
>JBEANQ010000079.1:0-10738 GCA_041165345.1 Pseudomonadota bacterium | reverse complement strand
GGCATGGTGTTATGGATTTTGGGTTTAGCACACAGCCAGCATTTGGGTGAAGGTGCATTTTTAACCAGCTTGGGCGTGGTATTGGTACCGATTGTGGGGCGTATTGCGTTTGGTGAGCGCCCCCACCGCCATGTATGGTGGGCGGCCTGCGTTGCACTGTTGGGATTACTCTGTCTGATGGCGCAACATGGCGTTCGCATCGACCCGAGCCAACTGTGGTTTGTGGGCGCAGCCGTGTTGTTTGCGGTTTATTTTCAGCTCAATGCACGCATGGCACAGCAGATTCCAGTCATTGCGCTGACCAGCATTGCATTAGGCTGTGTGGGTGTGACTGCGGCCAGCCTTGCCTATATGATTGAACCTATCCCTGACTTCATCACCCCTGCAACATGGGGCTGGATCTGGGCCAGTGTGTTGCTTGCAACGTGCTTACGCTTTGCTTTACAAACCAAAGCCCAACAGCTCAGCAATGCCAGCCATGCTGCCTTGCTCATGACCTTAGAACCCTTGTGGACGGCACTGCTGGGCTTCGTCTGGCTAGGACAGTTATTGTCCCTGTTGCAACTCGTGGGCTGTGCGCTTATTTTTATGGCGTTGGTGGTGGGGCGCTTACCCCGCCGCACAATTGAAGTGGGTGCATGATGTGGGTGCCTAAAGACATCCACACCTCACCTCACCTCACCAAACGGTGCGCCATTGATCGGAATTTTGAATTATTTTTCAATCCTGACGCTGTCATCCAATGACGATTATATGAATATTGATTCCAAAGCATCCCCTGATAAAAACAAGCGTGACTCTGTCTATTTTTCAGCATGTTAGACAATCATGATTGAACACTTGCTTCATCCTCTGTGCATAAACCATGAAAAACAAACGTATACCGCATCACAAAATACTATTTCTTATTTAAAAACAATGGATGTTAACGACCGCACATGACCTATTGATCCCTAGGTCTAACACCCAGTAATGTCGGGCCACAGTGTCCTACAGGACTGGTCTAGCGCTTGATGGCGACACTGTTTTTTTTGGCTCCTAGGATCAGCATCATGAAAAAAACACTGATTGGCGCGTTGCTCGCCGCGACAACCATGACCAGCACGGCTCACGCCGGTTTGACCGAAAACATCCAAAACGCAACGGGCTACACCAAAACCAAATACCCCATCATGTTAGTCCATGGCTTTTTGGGCTTCCAAAAGCTCGATTTTCTGGTTGCTTCGGTAAACTATTTTTATGGTATTCCGACCGCATTAACCGACGCAGGCGCTGATGTGCATATCGCCAACATGTCCGCGTTTAACAGCACTGAAGTCCGTGGTGAACAATTACGTGCGCAAATTGAAGACGTATTGGCGATCACTGGCAAAGCCAAAATTAACCTCATCGGCCATAGCCAAGGCGGCCCAACCGTTCGTTATGCGGCTGCGGTACTGCCCAACAAAGTCGCATCGCTGACCACCATTGCTGGCACACACTTAGGCTCAAAAGTAGCCGATGATGTATTAGCAGCAGATGCCAAAACACCGGGCACGGTGGATTCGCTGTCCTCATTGGCCGATTTTGGCGGAGCCATAATTGGTTTCTTGTCGGGTAAAAAAGACCTCGATGAAGAATTACGTCCTGCGCTTGAGTCATTATCAACCGCTGGATCCGCTAAATTTAATGCCAAATATCCATTGGGTATGCCAACCACAGCCTGTGGAAATGGTCCTAGTACAGCTGGTGGAATGAAATTGTACTCGTGGAGTGGCACCAGTGTTCAGACCAATAGTTGGGATGTAGGTGACCTCATTCTAGCCTCCAGTGCCAAGAGCTTTGGTACAGAAGCCAACGATGGATTGGTGAGTCGTTGCAGCAGCCACTTCGGTAAAGTCATTCGTGATGACTACCCACAAAACCACTTGGATGAAATTAACCAAGTATTGGGTGCTATTGGTAGTGGCTCAGGTGCAGATCCTATTCCCTTGTATCGCGCACAAGCCAATCGCCTGAAAAAAGACGGCTTGTAAGTTTTAAGACCCACACATGTAGCAAGGGGCGGCCAATCGGTCGCCTTTTTGCACACCAATTGATGTTTGTTTTTTGCACCATAGGATGACCCATGTCACTTTCAACACTGTCACGCCCTGTGCTGTGGTGGACTATTTGCTTGACTGCAGGTGCTGTGCTGGGATTGTTGTTATGGCTTAAGCCAGCAACACCACCAAAAATGTTGACCGAAACAGCTCACCACACAACCGCAACTCGCCCATCATCCAGCTTTGTATCGTCAGAATCGGCCACCATTGCAGCCAGCCAACTGCCCGCACATGTGAAGGTGACGGCTGCACTACCCACACTCGCTCCCTCGCTACAAGGCACCGACATTGACTGTCCACTACACACCGACCCTCAAGGACAGTTGCTACTCAATAGCGGAATTCGAACCTGTTTTGATTACTTTTTATCAAGCATCGGCGAAAAAACCGAAGCACAGCTCATTGCAGATATTCGCCAATACTTGACGGCCACTTTACCGACGACTGCAGCCACCTATGGGCAAACCCTGCTCACTCAATACATCACCTACAAACATGCCGAAACACGTTTTGCCGGACAAGCCACACAAAGTGGTAACGACGCCAGTAAATTACAGACGTTACTTGATGCTGTTATTCAACTACGCCGTCAATATTTTAGTGCCGCAGAAGCCAACGCACTCTTTGGCCAAGATGAAACTTTTACCCAATACACCATCCAACAAATGCGTATTCACGCCAATCCCAACCTGACCAACGCCCAAAAGGCCACCCTGTTGGCTGCCCTGCTTGATGCTTTACCACCTCAACTCGCGGAAGGAATTCGAACGTCCTCTCAATACGCCAATTTGCAACAGCTCACTCAAAGCATGAAAAATCAACATGCCAGCCCAGCTGCGATTCAAGACATGCGAACCAGACTCGTTGGCGCAGAAGCTGCTGAACGCCTTGGCCAACTTGATAATCAACGGGCACAATGGCACAGCCGAATTGATGCTTATTTGCGCGCACGTCAACACATTATCAATCAACTGCCCACAGGATCGGAGCAAGATCAAGCCATTACGATATTGCGTAACCAAACCTTTAATGAGCCTGCCGAGCAAACTCGTGCACAAGCTTACGAGGCCATGTACGACCATCACGACACAATGCCCGACTAAACCTGTTGCTCTCATGTCGCATGAATATCTCTTTCGATCTTACTTACGTCATATACAGTATTGACGGAGGCTGTTCATGCTCAGTCTCTAAACAGAAGCTCTTTGCACCATTGATGCAAAACTTCACTGCATTTGGTCAGATCAACATCAGTTGCGAGTGATTTTCATGGTCTGATTTGAACGCTCACGTTATTGTCATGGGCTGTTTTCAAAATATGCATGGTTTTAACCACATGCTGTCCTTTTTACCTGATGATCGGCTTGTTACAGTGACTCTTTCTCCCCCCTCACGCACACCACACCAGCGACGTGATATTCAATGTCTACACACAGCGCTAGGCCTTGTGCGATTGCTGATGGCCAGCGCAATCATGTACTGGGTTTGGCAATCCACTGATGTTGCTTTTTTATATGATCAGCAACTGATTGGCCTGTTTAGTGCCATTTATGCGGGCTTAGCATTTGCTCAAACGATGTTTTTTGTACTACGCCCCATGCATGATCGTTGGGCGCCAACGAGTAGCTATATTGATCTCATTTGGTGCATCTTATTGTTATGGTTTTTACCGAATCAAGCATGGATTGGGCTGATTATTCCAATCACATTGTGGTTGGCTGCATTATGTGGCTGGTCACTATTTGGATTGTTTTTGAACTTAGCTAGCTTATGTGCTGCGGCTGCTTTGACAGCACAATATCAGGGCATATTGCTCAATACTGGGATCGATATGCTCCCACATGGCATCATCGCATTTGCCAGTTTGATAGCATTTATAATGCCACTATATGGTCGTGTTGCCGCACCGATTTTGTCTGAACAATCGTGGACTACAGGTCAATTGGGTCTACCTGATCAGCATAAACTGATTGACGCTCTGCAATATTTAATTCCAGTTCACCAAAGAAATCTATCTCCTTTATCCTTACTAATGATACAGTTACCATCAGAAAAACGTGCCAAGCACGCTGTACAATTAGCCCTTATTCCCTATTTACAAACTCGTATTCGTCAAAGTGATGTATTGGTGCAAACCAGCCCACGGCATCTCACATTATTGCTCTGTGATACTGATGAATCAGGCGCCTCACAACTGGCACAAGATATTCAAGAATACCGCCTAAACCATGCTCAAACAGCCCGATCAGGATTAGAAATCGCCATTTGTAGACTACCCATGACCCAGTTTGCAGTCGCTTTGGTGCTAGATCGAATGTTAAATAGTCTGTCCCATGCAGAGAAACATCAGGTCACTCGCATCGTATTTGTGTCAGCATCATGACTATCTGTCTGAATTCAAAGCAAATGACGACTATCAGATATTTTGAATGCCTAGTGGTTTTTTTTTAAAAGCAATGATACGATTGCGACGCCATTTAGTCTGGCCCTTCAGCTGTCGCGCCCGCTCCATGAGGCAAGGACGGCGAAAGTGTACAGATTAACCCTTGGTTTTTCGAAAACCCTCTTTTTTGTGAGAGTGAAACCATGCAATTCAAAAAAATCGCTATCGCCGCCGCTATCGCTGCCAGCTTGGCATTCGTAGGCTGCACTAAGCACGAAGACGCTGCTGCTACTGACGCTGCTGCTACTGCAACTGACGCTGCTGCACAAGCTGCCGGTGCTGCTACCGACGCTGCTGCTGCCGCTACTGACGCTGCTGCTGCTGCTACCGACGCTGCTGCTGCTCCAGCCGCTACCGACGCTGCTGCTGCTCCTGCTGCTACCGACGCTGCTGCTCCTGCAGCTGACGCCGCTGCTGCTCCTGCTGCTGACGCCGCTGCTGCTCCAGCCGCTGCTGATGCTGCTGCTGCTCCAGCCGCTGCTGACGCTGCTGCTGCTCCAGCTGCAAAATAATTCTCTGCGACTTTGTCGCATTGAAGAAAAAAGAGGGCTTCGGCCTTCTTTTTTTATCACCTCACTGTGGATTTGTTTGCAGATCAACAATGAGATGAGCATAAAAAAGGCCCGTATGGGCCTTTTTTAATGGGTGGTACTGGGCAGACTTATTCAGCTTGACCTGCACGCTCAAGCTCCACACGCTGGCGAAACTTCTGGCCAGCGCGGAACGTGACCACGCGACGTGCGCTGATTGGAATTTCCTCACCCGTTTTAGGATTGCGACCTGGGCGCTGACGCTTATCGCGTAGCTCGAAGTTGCCAAAGCCTGATAGCTTGACTTGCTCGCCAGCCACCAATGCTTCGCGGATTTCATCAAAAAACTGTTCAACCAGCTGCTTGGCTTCGCGGCGGTTAATCCCTGTTTTTTCGCTTAAATGATCGGCCATCTCGGCTTTGGTCAGTGCGGTCATGATGCCCTCAATGTTGCGTCGTAGTTCTGGGCCAATGCATCGACAATGCGCTGCATCCCATCTTTGATCTCGGCATCCTCTAACGTACGGTCGGGATGTTGCCACAGCAAGCCAAAAGCCAATGAACGGTAGCCTTGGGCGATCCCCTGCCCTGCGTACACATCAAATAGCCATTGCTGCACCATAAGCTCACCGGCTGCTTGCGCGAGGGTTGCCTTGATCTGATTGATTTCAATGTTAGCATTGATCAAAATGGCAATATCACGTCGAACACTAGGAAAGCGTGATAGTTGTGTAAAATTCGATACATACGGCAACATGATTGCGTCGGTATCTAGCTCGGCCACAAAGGTCTGGCCAAGGTCTAATTGTTGCTCTAGCGCTGGATGTAAACGCCCCAAATAGCCAATCGTTTGACCTGCCACCATGATCTCGGCACTTTGTCCAGGATGCAGCCAAGGCCGTGTGCTGCGCACCAAGGTTGCATCGACCCGACCGGCGGCCAAAATCGCCTCAACTTCTGCACGCAAGTCGTAGAAATCCATTGATTTTTCTTTGGCATGCCATTGTTCTGGCAAATGGCTACCAGTGGCAATCATCGCCAACGTCGGAATTTGCTGCAAACCACTGACTGCGCCATCAGCGGCGGGAATAAAGCGCAAACCGGTTTCAAACAAGCGAACCCGTGACTGCTGACGATTGACGTTGTACTGCACCGACGGAATCAATGACGACAATAGCGTGGTGCGCATCGCTGCCAAGTCACTTGAAATGGGATTGGCCAACATTAACGGCGACACTGCCGGATTCAGTTGTGTTTCTAGTTTAGCATCACTAAAGCTAAAGCTAATCGCTTCTTGATAGCCCAGCGTGACCAAGGTTTGACGCAAGCCGTGTAAATTAAAACGATCCGCTTGCGGTACTAAGGCCAAATCTAACGTCGGCAGTGCAAACGGAATATTGTCATAGCCATGAATCCGCGCGACTTCTTCAATCAGGTCTTCAGCAATGCTCATGTCAAAACGGTACGACGGCGGCGTCACCTGCCAACTGGTCGCATCCCCTGCCACGGTAAAGCCCAACCGCGTTAAGGTGTCGACCACAAAATCCGCTGCGACCTCAAATCCCAACAGACGGCGGGTCTGCGCCAAGGTCAGTGCAATCGACGCACGCTGTGGCAATGCTGCGGCACGCTCGGTCAAGCTGACCGGACCGGCTTGCCCACCGGCCAACGCCAGAATCAAGCCGGTGGCTCGCTCAAGCGCCGGAACAGGCAAGGCAAAGTCCACACCGCGCTCAAATCGCTGTGAGGCGTCGGTGTGCAACCCGTAACGCCGCGCCCGACCCGCAATCGCCAATGGGTCAAAGAAAGCGCTTTCTAGAAAAATATCGGTGGTGCTGTCGGTAACGCTACTGTCCAGCCCGCCCATCACGCCTGCAATCGCGACAGGGCCGTTGGCGTCACAAATCAGCAGTGTGTCGGCATCAACGTTAATGGCTTGATCGTTCAGTAACGTCAAGGTTTCGCCTTGTGACACGCGCACATGAATCGAGCCATTAAGTTTGGCTAAATCAAATGCATGCATGGGTTGGCCGAGTTCAAGCAGCACATAATTGGTGATATCCACCAACAGGCTATGCACCCGAATCCCTGAACGGGTCAAGGATTGCGCCATCCAATCAGGTGTTTGGGCGCTTGGATTAATGCCCCGAATCACTCGTCCTGCATAGCGTGGGCAGCCATCGCTGTGCAGCTCGACCGTCTGTTGATCAGCCAATGTGGCCACCACAGGCACAATGGTCGGCTCATCAACCGTCATGCTGTTGATCACGCCCAGCTCGCGCGCCAATCCCCGTACGCTTAAACAATCGCCACGGTTTGGCGTGATGCCCAGCTCAACCACCCGATCATCAAGGCTTAAATAATCACGAATATCGCGACCAATCGGCGCATCTGACGGCAACATCAGCAGGCCATCGACGCTGTCCTCAAGGTCAATTTCTGACGCACCACACAACATGCCATGCGAGTCGACCCCGCGTAGCTTGCCTTTTTTGATTTTAAAATCATTGGGCAACACCGCGCCGACCGTCGCCACAGGCACACGCGCACCCACCACCACATTGGGCGCACCACAAACAATTTGTAGGGGTTCACCTTGACCAATATTGACGGTGGTCACACGCAAACGGTCGGCATCGGGGTGTTGCTCAACCGTCAATACTTCGCCAATCACCACACCACTAAACGGCACAGCCACAGGCGACGAGTCATCAACCTCTAGACCCGCCATAGTCAATTGATGAGCTAATGCGTCGCTATCGACGGGGGGATTAACCCAAGCACGCAGCCATTGTTCACTAATTTTCATCACAAATTCCTGTACAAAATACTGAGTCAGATGGCTTAGGCGAATTGCTTGAGAAAACGCACGTCATTTTGAAAAAACAAGCGCAAATCGTTGACGTCATAACGCAACATGGCAAAACGCTCGACCCCTAACCCAAAGGCAAAGCCTTTGTATTCGTTAGGATCAATACCACAACTGCTCAGTACATTGGGATGCACCATGCCGCAGCCCAACACTTCAAGCCAACGGCCACGCTCGTCCATAATGTCCACTTCTGCCGACGGCTCGGTGAACGGAAAATACGACGGACGAAAACGCACAGTCAGTTCTTTTTCAAAAAACACCGTCAAAAACTGCACGATCAAACCTTTGAGTTCAGCAAAGCTGGCATCTTTGGCTATCACTAAACCTTCGACCTGATGAAACATCGGTGAATGGGTTTGGTCAGAGTCACAACGATAAACCCGACCAGGGCAAATGATACGAATGGGTAAACCTTGTTGCTCCATCGTCCGAATTTGCACCGAACTGGTATGGGTGCGCAGCAAATGATGGGCATCAAAATAAAACGTGTCGTGCATCGCCCGTGCGGGGTGATGACTGGGAATGTTGAGCGCCTCAAAGTTGTGGTAGTCATCTTCAACTTCAGGACCGCGCTCGACACTAAAACCGGCACGAGTAAAAAATCCGCTAATCCGCTCCATCACTTGCGTCACTGGATGAATACTGCCCAAGGCTTGGCCACGGGCAGGCAAGCTAATATCAATGGTTTCTGCTGCCAATTGAGCATCCAGCGCGGCCTGTTGCAAAGCAGCTTGGCGAGCATTGAGCGCACCATTGATGGCCTCACGCACCTGATGCAACGCTGCACCTTGGGTTTTGCGCGCCTCTGGGTCGAGCTTGCCCATGCTTTTGGAAAACTCGGCCAACTGGCTTTTTTTGCCAGTAAACTGCACTCGAACCTGATCAAGCGCAGCAAGGTCACTGGCGGCAGCAATGGCGGCCAATGCGTCGGAAGTCAGGGCGTCAAGCGACATGATGAAACATCTCATCTAAGAATAAAAATCTGGCGCACATTTTGCCTGATTTACCGTGAGATTTTTAGTCACAAACCGTGAAGATGGCTGAAAAACTTTGGATTTATGGTCTTATAATGAGGAATACAACGTTTCTAATTTTTCAAACCCCACATCATGCGTTGCAATCGTACAACCCAGCGTTTTAGCAGTGGCAAAGTGAAATAAATCAAAGTTATATTTGTTCGGATTCATCTCTGCCTTGACTTTGAGTGGATACAAACGCGCCACCAAGTCACCAATTTCTCGGCTGATTTCAAATACCGGAATCGCTTGTAAAATTTGCTCAAGTCGTTGCCGTTCTTCTGCATTTTTTGAGTACCGCAATACCTCATAACGCACCAACGGTGTAATCACCAAGGCAACATCATCGGCGCTCAGCACTTGCTTTACTTTAACTGCTGTTTGGCTTGTCGAATGATCTTGCGTTGATCATCGGTTTGCGCATCTTGCTCAGACTTCACTGCGTTGATCAAGATATTGCTATCAATCAAAATTTTGCGCTCAGTCATCGCTGCTTACTCCTCACTCAGCTAGTCAAGCAGTTGCGCTTTGACGTACTGTTGATCGCTAGCAGAGATATGGTCAAGTTTTTGCTGATTCAGATCAACACCGAACGCATCATTGAGCAGGTCTACAAAAGCGGCTTTATCCGGATGATTGATCAAATGACTACGCACCACACCCTCATCATCGCGCTGTAGTCGGTAGGCTTCGCCATGTTTGAGCTGGGTCAACACAATCGGCGAATGTGTGGTCACAATAAAGACAGTGTTTGGGAATAATTGCTTGAGCATCGGGATGATTTTGACCAGCCATTGGTTGTGCAAATGGCTTTCAATTTCGTCAATCAGTACCAAGCCTGCAACGTGTTGAAGCTGCACTTCATTGGTAAAATAGCCATACCCCGACACAATCGACTGAATAATTTTAAGAATCGAGGTAAAGCCCGAACTGAGTTGTGAAAGCTCACGTTTTTGGCCTTCGATCTTGATAAACACACGCGGCTCACCTGTAATCTCTAAAAACTCAGGATCAACCCGCTGATCAATCTGGTGCAACAATTTTAGAACGGTTTCGATTTCGATCTGGCGATTGTCTTCTTTTTTTTGGTATGGGTTGGAAGCCATTGCACGAGAAACGAACCAAGAGCCGATATTTTCAGTCATACCAAGGCTTGAAAAGTTACTATTCATAGCCGAAAAAATTGCTTGCCAATGCTTGATCAAGCGGTCCGCAAAAGAGCCAACGGGAGTGATCTGTGGCTGCCCCTGAATCAATCCTCTATTCTGCGACCCAATAAAACAAAATGGCTTAAAAGGAATATTCCCCCCAAAAACCGAACTACTATGTTTATTTTTACCGAAAGCGATGCGAATGTTTTGATCTAAAGTAGCTTCGGACAGTACGGCAGCATACTCTTGATAGTGGTATTGCTCTGGGATGATGATGCAGCCAATAATGATCATCTGAAGCAAGCTTTCTAGCAGCTTCGTCTTCCCGACCCCATTTGTCCCGATCAAACAGTACACCTGTCGCTGTGGCTCAAGGTTTAGCTGAATCGTCCCAACGCCTTTCACCCCCTCAAGGCGAATTTCATGCGGAAAATACGGCAAGCTCATCGTGATTGCTCCAAATATCGGCGAATTGATTGTAGCTCAGTTTAAAGAACTTAACTGTTCACGCACGTGCATCAACGCAAAACCCAATAAATTTAAACCGCGCCACTGGGCAGGATTGGCCGCACGCGGGTCATCTGCGGCCAAACCAATGCCCCAAATTTGATCAACTGGCGAGGCTTCGACCAGCACTTGATT
>JBEANQ010000078.1:0-10862 GCA_041165345.1 Pseudomonadota bacterium | reverse complement strand
TGCTGTTGTTTGCGGTGATCAGCGCGATTGGCGTGTACAACTACTTGCGCCTGCCGATTGACGCGGTGCCCGACATTACCAATGTGCAGGTTCAAATCAATACCGAGGCCGCAGGCTATTCACCGCTTGAAGCCGAAAGCCGTGTCAGTTTTCCGATTGAAACCACCTTGGCAGGGCTGCCGCACCTCAAAGAAACCCGCTCGTTGTCACGCTATGGCCTGTCGCAGGTGACGGTGATTTTTGAAGACGGTACGGATATTTATTTTGCCCGCCAGTTGGTCAACGAACGCCTACAAGCCGCGCGTGCAGCCTTACCCGCTGGCCTATCGCCAGAGCTAGGGCCAATCGCCACTGGTTTGGGTGAGATTTTTATGTACACGGTTGAAAATAAGCCGAATGCCAAAAATCCGCTAAACGCCACTGAGCTGCGCAGTGTGCAAGATTGGGTGGTCAAGCCGCAATTACGCAACGTCAAGGGCGTGACCGAGATCAACACCATTGGTGGCTATACCAAACAATATATTGTCGCGCCTAAACCCGAGCAGTTACGCGCCTTTGGCCTAAACCTGCGCGATGTGATGCAGGCGTTGGCCGCCAGCAATAGTAACGTCGGTGCAGGCTATATTGAAAAATCGGGTGAGCAATATTTGGTGCGCTCACCGGCGCAAATCACAAGCATTGACGAAATTGCCGCCATTGCCTTGACCAGTCGGGAGGGTCAAATCGTTCGACTCAGCGACGTGGCGGATATTCAAATCGGTCAAGAGTTACGAACAGGTGCGGCTACCAAAGATGGTCAAGAGGTCGTCTTGGGCACAGCGTTTATGCTGATTGGCGAAAACTCGCGCACAGTGTCGATGCGGGTGAGTGCGGCGCTTCGGCAGATTCAAGCCAGCTTGCCTGATGGCGTGATCGCCAACACGGTGTATGACCGCACCACGTTGGTGGATGCCACCATCGACACGGTTAAAAAGAACCTGTTTGAAGGCGCGATTTTGGTCATCGCGGTGCTGTTTGCCTTTTTGGGGCATATGCGGGCGGCCTTGATCACCGCCTTGGTCATTCCATTGGCGATGCTGATGACCATCACCGGCATGGTCAGTCAACGGGTCAGTGCCAATTTAATGAGCTTGGGCGCATTGGATTTTGGCATTATCGTCGATGGTGCAGTGGTGATTGTCGAGCATTCGCTGAGCAAACTGGCACAGCGACAGCGCGAATTGGGGCGGATACTGACGCGGCAAGAACGCTTTGACACGGTATTTGACGCCACCCGAGAATCGCGCAAACCGCTGCTGTATGGACAGGCGATTATTATTGCCGTGTATGTGCCCCTGCTGACCTTAACCGGCGTTGAAGGCAAAATATTTACGCCGATGGCCTTGACCGTGGTGATGGCCTTGTTGGCGGCCATGCTGCTGTCGGTCACGTTTGTACCGGCTGCGCTGGCCATGGCCACCAGTGGCTCGGTCAATGAACACGAAAACCGCCTGATTCGGGCGCTCCGGCGGGCTTACACACCGTTGCTGGATTGGTCATTACATCACAGGATTATGGTGGTCAGTGCGGCAGGCGTGCTATTGCTGTTCAGTGGCCTGCTGTCGACACGGTTAGGCTCGGAATTTGTGCCGTCGCTGGATGAAGGCGATGTGGCGCTACATGCGCTGCGGATTCCAGCGACCTCGCTGAGTCAGTCGGTGCAGATGCAATATGCGCTTGAAAAAGAAATTAAAACACTGCCCGAAGTCCACACCATGTTTGCCAAGATTGGCACCGCAGAAATTGCCACCGACCCCATGCCGCCCAGTGTAGCGGACAACTTTGTCATGCTGAAACCGCGTGCGGAGTGGCCAGACCCAAGCAAACCCAAAGCTGCAGTGGTGGCTGAGATTCAAGCTGCCGCCGAGCGCGTCGCGGGCAACAATTATGAATACACCCAACCGATTCAGATGCGTTTTAACGAACTGATCTCTGGGGTGCGTTCTGATGTTGCGGTGAAAATTTTTGGCGATGACATGACGCAACTGCTGGAGTCCGGCGAACAAATCGCTGCCGTGCTGACAGGTGTGGCGGGTGCGGCAGATGTCAAAGTGGAGCAAGTGACTGGCTTGCCGATGCTGAGCTTACAACCGCGCCGTGATGTGATTGCGCGTTATGGCCTGTCAATTGATGATGTGCAACTCCACATTGCCACGCTGGTGGCCGGTGAAAAAGCCGGTGATTTATTTGAAGGTGACCGCCGTTTTGACATTGTGGTGCGTTTGCCTGAAGCGACCCGCCAAAATATTGAGGCGCTCAAGCAATGGCCGATTGCATTGCCCAATCAGGCGCGTTCAACCGTGCCATTGGGTGAGTTGGTCGATGTGCAACAGGTCACCGGTCCAAACCAAATCACCCGTGAAAATGGCAAACGTCGCGTGGTGGTGACCGCCAACGTGCGGGGGCGGGACATTGGGTCGTTTGTACTTGAGGCACAGCAACAGATTGGGGCGCAAGTGAGTGTGCCAGAGGGTTATTGGTTGGGCTGGGGTGGCACGTTTGAGCAGCTTCAATCGGCGCGTGATCGGCTGATGATCGTGGTTCCTGCGGCGTTACTGCTGATTTTGGGTTTGCTGTATCTGGCCTTGGGCAGCTTGCGCAATAGTCTGTTGGTGTTTACCGGTGTGCCTTTTGCACTAACGGGCGGATTGATTGCGCTGGCCGTGCGTGGCATTCCACTGTCGATTTCGGCGGCGGTGGGGTTTATTGCCTTGTCGGGGGTGGCAGTGTTAAACGGTTTGGTATTGATGTCTGCCATTCATCGCTTGCGTGAACAGGGCTATACGCTGGATCAGGCCGTGCGCGAGGGGGCGCTGAGTCGATTGCGTGCCGTGCTGATGACCGCCTTGGTGGCTGCCTTGGGGTTTATTCCCATGGCCTTTAATGTGGGGATTGGCGCGGAGGTGCAACGACCATTGGCAACGGTGGTGATTGGCGGGATTTTATCGTCAACAGTGCTGACGTTGTTGATTTTGCCGGTCTTGTATCAATGGTTGCATCGTCGTTCGGGGCATCCAGTGGTGCGGTGACCCGTGTGTGTATCCCCTCACAGGCTTAGGTCTGTGGGGGTGAGATGCTGCGGTAGTCAGACCACCGCAGCGTCTATCGTGTTGAACGCCTGCGTTAAACGAGGTCGCTGACCCATTCTTCGCGCAGCATATGAGCGGTTTTGACCATTTCGGACAGCGCCGCACGGGTTTCGGCCCAATTGCGGGTTTTAAGGCCGCAGTCAGGGTTAATCCACAGGCGTTCGACCGGAATGCTGTGTAATGCGCCATCAATCACCACACGCATATGGGTGGCGTTGGGGGTGCGTGGGCTATGAATGTCATAGACACCCGGTCCAATCGCGTTGGGGTAGCCTTGTTCGTGGAACACGTCTAGCAATTGCAACCCAGAGCGGCTGGTTTCAATGGTGATCACGTCGGCATCCATCGCTTTAATTTGCGGCAGGCAGTCGGTAAATTCTGAATAACACATGTGCGTATGAATCTGCGTGTCCACCTGTGCGCTGCTGGCGCAGTGTTTAAAGGCACTTACCGCCCAGTCCCAATAGGCCGGTTGGTCGGCTTTGCGCAGCGGTAACCCTTCACGAAAAGCGGCTTCGTCAATTTGAATAATCGGAATGCCCGCCTGTTGTAAGTCCGCCACTTCTAAACGAACCGCTTCGGCCAGTTGCAACGCGACTTCGCGGCGGCTGCGGTGTGCAGGTGGAAACGACCAATTTAAAATCGTCACCGGACCGGTCAACATGCCTTTAACCACTTTGTGGGTGAGGCTGTTGGCGTAGGTAATCCATTGAACAGTCATGGCTTCTGGCCGATGAATGTCCCCTACAATGATCGGTGGACGGACGCAGCGGCTGCCATAGCTTTGTACCCAACCCAACTTGGACAACCAAAAACCGTCCAACAAGCCTGCAAAGTATTCGACCATATCGGTGCGTTCTGCTTCGCCATGTACCAACACGTCAATGCCGAGTTCTTCTTGTACATCAATGGCATGTTTAATTTCGGCTTGCATGGCCTGCTGATAGTCGGCGTCGGCCAATGTGCCGTTGTTCCATGCCGCGCGTGCGGCGCGAATCGCCGCCGTTTGTGGAAACGAGCCAATAGTGGTGGTTGGCAGTAGGGGCAAATTGAGCTTGGCCTGCTGGGCGCGGTAACGCTGCTCAAACGGTTCGGCTCGGGTGCGTGCCACGAGGGTAAATTCTGGCAAGTCGTCAGTCTGTTGCGTGGCCTGAGACGGCTGATCACCCTGTGCCAACGCGACCAACTCGCTGAGTTTTTGCTGGGCAAACGCCAGCTTATGGGCAATATGCGCAGGGGCGTGTTCTTGCACTAAGTCTACCGGCACATGCAACAACGAGCAGCCAGTTGATAACCATAGGCGATTGCCCAGTTTGGCGTGTGCGGTGTGAATGATCTGTTGTGTTGCCACCGTATCGGTTGCCCACACACTACGGCCATTCACCACGCCCAACGACAACACTTTATGGGTCGGCAAGGCGTCAATCACCAATTGCCAAAACCGCTCGGTTGGTTTTTCACGCGTGATATCAATATGCAAGCCTGCAACAGGCAAATGGACGGCCAAATTAAGGTTATCGCCCAATGTGCCAAAGTAGGTACTGATGATCAGCTTGAGCGCATCGCGGCGTTGCAAGCGGTTGTAGACGCTCTCAAACGCGGCTTTCCATGCTTGATCTAAATCTAAAACCAAAATGGGTTCATCAACTTGTACATACTGCACCCCCGCGTCGGCCAGCTGATCAAACAGGGCGCTATAGGCAGGCAACAGACGATCAACCAATGATAAGGTGTCCGTGGAGGCATGACGGTCGTTTGTGTGTTGGCAACTGTCATCATGTTGATGCGGCTGTGCTGCCCCCTGCGCAGGGCTTGCCGTACTGCTGCCCTCAACCATGCGAGACAAATACAAAAACGACACCAGTCCCGTCACTACCACTTTTAAGGGTTTGCCAAAGGCTTTGGCGCGTTCAACCTGTGCCAATACATCAGAAAAATCAGCCAAAAAGACCTGATCATGGGTCAATTCAGGGACGAGATAATGGTAGTTGGTATCAAACCATTTGGTCATTTCTAGCGCCGCAACATCGGGGCAGTCCGTCGCCCGACCGCGTGCCAAATAAAACTGCCGATCCAGCAGATGAAGGTCTTGACCCGCCGCAAAGCGCTTGGGCAATACGCCTAAACGGGTGGCATGGGTCAACATATGGTCGTAATACACAAAATCACCGACGGTGAGCAACGATACGCCCGCATCAACCTGTGCTTGCCAGTTGGCCGCTTCAACCTGTTGGGCGCTTTGGATTAAATCCACCGCATTGCTGTGGCCTTGCCAGTACGACTCTAAGGCAAATTTTAGCTCGCGCTTGGCACCAATACGGGGATAGCCCAAAATGTGGGTGGTGATTGCAGTCATGAACAGATCATCAAATCAGGAAGTTGCCTGCATTGTCTGCCGCAATGGTTAGTGAATCAAACTCATGTTTTTCAGGTTTGATTGAGTTTTACTAATGTTTGGCTGCAAGATCACATGTATGTGACGGTGCAGATATGTGATGATGGTACCGCGTTAACAGACGCACAGATTTTGGACTTCAATCGTGGTAGGGCAAGCATGGATCGTGGATTGATAGGTCAGCGCATTTTGTTGATAGAAGACGATCGGATGCTCGGAGAGTCGCTGCATGAAGTCTTACTTCAGCATGGCGCAGTGGCCGATTGGTATACCGATGGGGATCATCTGCGGCAACAGTTGCGTCAGCAGCCCTATGATGCCCTCATTTTAGATGTGGGTTTGCCCAGAATCTCTGGCTTTGAGCTGCTACATCGTTTACGGCAAGACCACATTGATTTACCAGTATTGATGCTCACCGCCCGTGATCAATTGTCTGATCGGGTGCGTGGCCTAGACCTTGGCGCAGATGACTATGTATTAAAGCCCTTTGATTTAGACGAACTCTTGGCACGGCTACGCGCATTGATTCGGCGTGGGCAGGGTCGCGCTCAGCCATTATTAACCTTGGGAGAACTCACCCTTGATCCGATTGCATATCAGGTGAGTTATCAGCAACAACCGATTCATTTATCGAAACAAGAGTTTCGCTTACTGCATGTCTTGCTTGAACATGTGGGACAGGTCATGACCCGTGATCGACTCGAGCAGGTGTTATTGAGTGATGGTGTTGAAATTGAAAGCAATAGCCTAGAAGTGCATATTCATCATCTACGCAAAAAACTCTACCCCCAGTTGATTCGAACCTTACGGGGCGTGGGGTATTTGTTGGTTCAACCGGTATGAGGCTCAATAAATTTGCATCGCGTGACTCGATTTATCAATACCTATTGCGTGGCACTTTATGGGCCTTGGGGCTAGGATTATGGGTCAGTAGTGTGATGAGTTATATTGCGACGCGACATGAAGCAGCAGAGTTATTTGATGCACAGCTGATTGAAAATACAAGGGTATTGAAGGGGTTTATTAATCATCCTGCAACCCAATCGGATTGGTATCGGTTGCAATTGTCGCTGCAAGAGGCCATTCGCTCGTCTGAGCCATCTGTGTCCATGTTGAGCCGAACGCATGCTTACGAAAAGAAACTCGCTGTACAAGTCTGGTCCGCAGATGCCGTGTTGGTGGTGCGTTCGCCAAGCGCACCCATTTATGCGTTTGCACCATTACGGGCTGGACTGACGGTTTTTCATGGTCAACAACATGATTGGCAGGTTTATACCATTTGGCTAGAGCAAAATCAGCATTGGCTAGTGGTGGCAGAGCAACAAGATATTCGGGCAGAACTGTCACGCAATATTTTGGCCAGTGTGTTGTTTGGGGTGTTGTTTGGTTTTGCAGTGGCGGTGTGGCGTTTGCGGCATCAATTGCATCTAGGATTAGCCCCTCTACGCCAATTGGGTCATGCGATTCAACAGCGCAGTGGTCGTGATTTGACTCAAATTCATTTACCGCAAACGCCCAGTGAGCTGACACCTGTGGTCAATGAACTCAACCTATTGTTGCATCGGGTAGATGCTGCATTGGTGCGTGAGCGCCGTTTTTTAGCAGATGCTGCACATGAGCTGCGTACGCCGCTGGCGGTGATTTTATTACAGGTTCAACAAGTGATTGGCTTGCCTTCAGCGCAGCAGCAGGTCGTTTTATCTAAATTGCTGGAAAGTGTTCAACGTAATCAACAAGTGGTTGAACAATTGTTACTTCTTGCGCGTTTAGAAAGCGATACTGCTGCATTTCAGCCGACCACATTACGCTTAGATGAGTTAGTTCGAGAGGTGATTGCGCAGTTACTACCACTGGCGTTTAAGCGTGATATTGACATCGAGTGTGATGCAGATGTGGTGTATTTACCTGCGGAGTCAGCCCTGATGGTGGCGTTGGTGCGTAACCTATTAGACAACGCGATTCGGCATAGTCCAGCACACTCAGTGATTGTTGTCACGCTCACGCAAAATACCGAATACGCCGAACTGTGCCTCATTGATCAAGGTGGTGGGATAGATCCGCAGCAATTAGGAGCCATGATGCAACGCTTTGGGCAGTCTGATCGTGCTGATCGGGGGGGAGCTGGCCTTGGGTTAGCGATTGCCCAGACCATTACCGCACGTCATTCGGGTTGTTTGGTGCTTGATAATGAATATGACTCGACACGTCAGTTAAGCGGATTACGGGTGACCGTTAGGCTACCGCTGTTGTGAGCTGATAGCACAACGATATGTGCATTGAGTGTGATTTTTGATCCGATTGACTTGTTGCAGTAAGCTATTCAATGTTAGGTTTAAACGCTAATTTTAGGCTTTGTTGTGTTATGGATGTGTGATTGCGTACCACACATGATTTCGGGTGTTTCTAATAAGCGTAGATCAGCGCATTTGTGGACTAAAAAAAAGGATGATGCAATGAACATACGGTTTGATCCAGAAGGCAGTGTCGCAGGACTTCAACACGCACTAGATGAGGTCACAGCGTGTGAAGGGATGCAGAGCCTGATTATTTTATGTTGTGATCACAATCAGTTTTGTCCCACGCAACTAGATCCCCTGTTAAAACAGCAAACCTTGCCGCTGATTGGAGGCGTCTTTCCGCAAATTATTTATGGTCAGGCCTGTTTTGAGCGAGGCAGCATTGTGGTGGGGTTAACCCAACAAATGACCGTGCATACCATTCAGCATTTATGTAACAGTGAGATTGATTTACAAGCACAACTGTTGACCTGTTTAGCACCAAATACCGAGCATCCTCCATTGTCTGTGGTGTTATTTGACACATTGGCCACGCGTTTATCGGCCTTGATGGATGGTCTGTTTACGCACCTTGGTTTAAATGGGCATTATATCGGTGGGGGTGTCGGTTCAATGTCATTACAGCCGACCGCGTGTTTATTGAGTCAGGCAGGAATGCTGCAACAGGCGGCATTGATTGCCCAGATTGACATGATTTCAGGCGTTGGTATTGCGCATGGTTGGCAACCATTGTCTCGTGCCATGAAAGCCACCCGAGTCGAGGGAACACATCTTCTCGAACTGAACTATCAACCAGCATTCACAGTGTATCGACGAATTTTAGAGTATTATACGGGTCAAGTGATTGATCCAGAAAATTTTTTTGAACTATCAAAATTTTATCCACTGGGTATTCGTAAGCTCGATAGCGAAATGATTATGCGCCTACCCTTAATGTTAACCGCAGATGGTCTGGGCTTGGTCTGTACAGCCGACATTCCCGAACACGCCTTTGTATATGTGGCACACGGGCAGGCCGAACACCTATTGGCAGCAGCAGATTTGGCACAATTACGCGCAAAGCTGAATGTGCCCATGCAGCATCAGCCACCTGCACAATTGGTCTTTGATTGCGTCTCACGGTTGGCTTTTTTTGGTGCAGATATTGGTGATGAATTAGCGGTGTTATCAAACGGCCAACCGATGTTTGGGGCGTTTAGTATGGGTGAAATTGCCAATAATGGTCGAGAGTGTTTAGAGCTACACAGCATGGCCACTGCAGTGGCTTACTTGGATATATCATCATGAACACCCTTCATCACGATATTGCTGTCGAAACCGAAATTTTATTTGAAATCTTACTGACCATTGGGTCGCATGACGAACTGGTGCCCATGCTCGAGGGAACGCTGTATAGCGCGATTCGGCTGCTCAATGCGACCGGCGCGGCGGTGTTTGAGCGTCAAAAAACACCAGCAAACACGCTCAAACCCCTCTGTCATTTGCCGCATAACCTGCACCAGACCAGCCACTATCAACAGCTGGAGCAACAACGGTTATTGTCACATTATCTTCAGCGATTTGACGACGAACCTAGCCTGATGGTGATCAGCCAACCCATTGACCATCATATCTTCTATGTGTTCCGACTCGATGGTTTTGGTCTATTGGTGCTGATCAAGTCGACCACAGGACTGGCCACACATTTTCAGCAAGCCTTTGCAACGGTGGCCAGTAAGCTGGCGGGTGCTGCATTAGCCTGTGTCAATCTGGCTGCCATGCAGCAAACCAAGCAAGACTTGGTTGATGCACGCAATCAACTGCATGCCACCTTAGATGCCATTCCAGACTTACTGTTTGAAATTGACCTTGATGGCCGGTTTTTAAGTGTGCATAGCGCCAGTAGCGACAAGCTTTATATTGCGCCCGAGCATTTCTTGGGGCGTACAGTGCAAGAACTAATGCCTGCCAGTGTCACCGCAGTGGTTTGGCGTGCGCGTGATGAAGCCCTGCGCACAGGGCATTCTATGGGTGAGCAATACCAACTAACCATTGGGGGTGAGATACGGCATTTTGAAATGTCGGTGGCATGTAAACAAACCCCAATGAATGAAGTCGCCCGTTTTGTCTATATGTGTCGGGACATTACAGAGCGCCGCCAAAACGAAGGCCGCTTAAAGCTAGCAGCCAGCGTGTTTTCACATGCGCGTGAAGGCATCATGATTACCGCCAGCGACGGTACCATGATTGACGTCAACCAAATGTTTACCGAAATTACCGGTTATCAGCGGGACGAAGCCATTGGCCAGCGACCGCAACTGTTAAAGTCAGACCGTCATCCACCAACTTTTCATGAAGCCTTATGGCAAAGTTTGGTTCACAAAGGCCATTGGTACGGTGAAATCTGGAACAAACGCAAAAATGGCGAACACTACGCCTGTATGGTCACCATCAGCGCAGTCCAAGACGATGTGGGTGGCACACAACATTATGTGGCGTTATTTACCGACATCACCCAACTCAAGCAACATCAGCAACGCCTCGAACATATTGCCCATTACGACGCCCTAACCGGTCTGCCCAATCGTGTTTTACTCTCTGAACGATTACAGCAGGCCATGCTGGCCAGCCGCCGTCTAGACCAATCGTTAGCCATTGTTTATCTTGATTTAGACGGCTTTAAATCGATCAATGACCATCATGGTCATAGCATGGGTGACCAAGTGTTGGTGGTGATTGCCAGCCGAATGAAAGGTGCATTACGAGACGTTGACACGCTTGCCCGCATCGGCGGAGACGAATTTGTGGCAGTCTTGGGTGGTTTGGTCAAACCTGCCGACTGCGAATCGATTTTAAACCGCTTACTCATTGCTGCATCAACCCCTATTCAAATTGAGGGTGCTGTCTTACAACTATCGGCGAGTTTGGGGGTTACGGTTTACCCCGATAACCAAGCCGACGCCGAGCAACTGCTGCGCCATGCCGACCAAGCCATGTATCAGGCCAAACAAAATGGCAAAAACTGTTTTAAATACTTTGATGCCCTACAAGCCAACGCCCTAC
>JBEANQ010000077.1:0-10961 GCA_041165345.1 Pseudomonadota bacterium | reverse complement strand
GCGTGTTGCGTTATAGATGATCAAAAATGTACCGATTTATGAATCAATAGAGATCATCCTCAGTTTTTTTTCTGAAGTTGTCGTCATTTTGGCAGTAGCGTAAACAGTCCATCAATACACTCATTATGCGAATTAGATGATCTGGTTTTTCTAAATAAACGTGATCATTCGAAGCAAAAGAAAGACCCGCACGTTTAATTTCAACTCTTCTGACGTTAGTAATGGGAACAATGAATTGAATCGTTGGTTGCTTTTTGTCACCAAAATAACGTAACAACCAACGATTATTTTTATTTTGATACAGAATAGAGTAGTAGCTTTCGGTGTCCTTGGCATAGATTTCTTGATCGGGTAATAGGTCTTTAATAATTTCAAATAAACGCATTTCTATTTTGGTGGTGATGATTTTAGGGTTATGAGGATCAATAAAGCGATCTGGTGGAATAATGGGCGCAGCAGTGACCGTTTGAATGGTCGTTACTGTATTTGCACCTGCTAGTTTTTGAACAATAATTTCACTCATTGCATGTTCAGTTGCGGTTTGAACCATTGGGGTGAGGCTGTCAAGATATTTGACGGTCAGTGGTCGTTGAATATGCGATTTTCCGGCAACATAGCGTACAAAATCATGATCAATATGTGTGAGACTGCTGTGGATGACACCTTTGAAGGTTTGGATATAGTGACTTTCTTCGGCAAAGCTTCGTAATCGAGCTGCCTGAAAATGATCATGCGCAAATTGCTGAAGCTGATCGTAGTTTTGACAGGGTGTTGCCATAAAGTCGATGATTAAAAATGGAGCTTCATCCATCACATTGGCATGGATTAGGTCGGTAAAAAACCGCCATTCTTTCCCATTGGTAATGGCTGCAATCGTCACGCCAATTGTACTGTTGAAATACCGTGCTAATTGAGGAGCATGGTTGGCCAGTTTTTCTTTATACGCTTTTGCTTCAACAAACATGACGGGCTGGCCGTTGCAATAGAGCGCGTAATCAACGCGTTCAGATGCTTTAACGCCACGCATGTCAGCACAATATTCGGCCAATACCTTAGTCGGATCGTAGGGATTAAAACCAAGAATATCCAGTAAGGGTAAGATTAGGGCTTGTTTGGTGGTTTCTTCAGAGTTGCAGTGAATTCCCACACGTTTAACATGTTCAATATGTGATTTAAGGCGATGTGTAAAAGGGTCCATCTGATGGCGTCCGTGTGATGGCAATGCAAAATCGCATAAGGCAGAACAGCAAGCAGAGCCGGTCATGCTGGAATGATCGGCTCAGGTGTGAGGTCTGTGTCAGCCAAGCGTGACGCAGCCCCGTTGAGTTATAGGCTCAGTCCAAATTGCTGACACATGGCGCGTAGGCCACCGCTATACCCTTGACCTACCGCCCGAAATTTCCATTCGCTGTTGTGGCGATATAGTTCGCCAAACACCATGGCGGTTTCGGTAGAGTAGTCTTCTGCCAAGTCAAAACGCACCACCTCTTGTCCTGTGATGTCGTTGACCACTCGAATAAACGCATTGGCAATTTGGCCGAAATTTTGGCGGCGTGCTTCGGCATCGTGAATGGTGACGGTGATGACAATTTTATCGACATCCGCTGCTATACGAGAAAGATCCACTTGAATGGATTCATCGTCACCATCTCCTTGGCCGCTGCGGTTGTCTCCGGTATGTTGCACAGAGCCATCAGCCGAGCGTAGTTGGTTATAAAAAATAAAGTCAGCTTCGCTACGCACTTTGCCTTGATAGTTTAGCAAAAATGCACTGGCATCAAGGTCAAATGCGTTGCCATCGGTGGCGCGTTCGTCCCAACCTAAGCCAATCAGAATTTTGCTTAAGCTAGGGTCGGTTTTGGTGAGCGAGAGGTTTCCCCCTTTGCTGAGTGACAGTGCCATATCAGTTTTTCCTTGATCAGCCTATGGGTATGGTGAGTGACCATGAACGAGAGCAAGATGTATCGTGAGCTGGATACATCATGCAAAGTCATTCATAAAAATTAATCTTTTGTACCTGTTGTCCAGCGTAAACCCCAACCGTAATATTCATCCAGTGGTTTTTGGCTGGAAAAATAACGCACTTCTCGTGAGACATCAATTTGTCCACCACGGTTTTCTAGCATGACAACACCACATAGTGATTTGCTTGCATCACCTTCGGTCAGGGCGATTTCTATGGGGGCTTGATTGGGCACATGAATGGTGATGACACCATCTGTGGCTGCCCAATTGGGTACACCTTGATAAATAAAGGCATAGATCATGATTCGCTTTATTTTTGACCAGTGTTGTCCATTGATGCGCATCCATTCGCCATCTTTGACTGCGCCAGTACGGTCATCGCCCGACAGTTGAATGTAGGGCGGCTGATGGAAGTGACCAAACCGCTTGCCCAATGCTTGTACTAACGCCCGTTCGCCATTTTGTAGTTCATATAAACAGCCTAGATCTAGGTCAACCGTGTGCTGTGGCTGCATTAATTTGGCAAAAAAACCACTTTTTGCAGGGGCTGTGCCTGTGGTGCTCCAGTTGAGATTCACGCGAATTTCACCAAAATCACTGCCCGTCTTTTCGAGACTGACGCGTTGGTTGTTTTTGTCTAGGCTGACCTTGCTGAGCGAGATTTTGGGCGTTGGCAGTGGTGTCACTGGGGGTAATGGGGCGGCTGGAGCAGGGGTGTCGGCAATATCAACGCCAAAGTGTTCAGATAGTGGTTTTAGGCCACCATTAAAGCCTTGTCCAATAATCCGAAATTTCCATGCCCCTTGGCGGCGGTAGCATTCGGCAAGAATGAGCGCCGCTTCACTTCGGCCTTGTCCGGACAGTGTGGCTGAGGCAATGGTTTGTCCACGGTGGAGCAGGGTCAGTTCAATGTGATTGACACTGTTAAATGTCGTGTTGGGCTGCTCTAGCGTCGCTGTAAACGCAATTTTGCCGAGAGCAGGGTCAACGTGTGGCAGGTTCAAGATAAACCGACTGTGTTGGGCGTTTTGCTGTTGTAGCTCAATCGCACCAGAAGCATGGCGTAATTGACCGTAAAAAATCATATCTTGATCGCCACGCACCTGTTGCGTCAGCTCTGATAAGGCATAGGCTGCAATATCGACCACGCAGGCGGTATTGGCATGGATCTGTAGCTCTAATTGATCAGTTGGAATGGTCGTGTTTGCGCCAATCGTGAGTTGCATGTGTTGATCCTAAGCAAATAGTCATGTGTGAGGTGTACGCTGGTAATCTCATGCCGTATGGGTGTAACTGAATCGGGTGGTCTCGACTGAGCCGTCATTTCTAATGGGATTAAGATATGCCGTGCAGCGTGACACAGCAATATGGCGATGCGGGGTAGATACAAAAAATAGCGTTTTAGACGCGCATCACTACGACACATTTGCCATCAGTATTGTGACAATCGTTGGGGTTGCACAGATAAGCATGTCCTCCCCCTAGACAAAATCAGTCACACAGTGAACACTAGCTGCCTGTCTGAAACATTGATTTACTATTTTGCAGGAGCATGTCATGGCTATTCGTATTACAGGGACAGGGCTGTATACGCCCCCGTTTTCGATTAGTAATCAAGAGTTGGTTGAAAGCTTGAATGCCCATGCCGAGCAATATAATGCCAAACATGCTGCCGAGATTGAGGCTGGTACCGTCACGGCGAAGCGTGGCTCTACCGCCGAATTTATTGAAAAAGCCAGCGGCATTAAGTCGCGTTATGTGATGAATAAAACGGGTGTGTTAGACCCCGCTCGTATGACCCCAATCCTTGCTGAGCGTCCCAACGACGAGATTTCAATTCAGGCCGAAATGGCTGTGGCTGCGGCACAACAAGCCTTGCAAAATGCCGGTTTGACCGCCGACGACCTAGATGCAGTCATTATGGCCTGTTCAAATTTGCAGCGGGCATACCCTGCAGTGGCCATTGAAGTGCAGTCCGCTTTGGGCATGACCCGTGGCTATGCGTTTGACATGAACGTGGCGTGTAGTGCAGCGACGTTTGGTTTGCAACAAGCGGTGGATGCCATCAAAAGTGGCTCGGCTCGACGGGTGTTGATGGTCAACGCAGAAATTACTTCAGGGCATTTAAACTGGACTGAACGCGACAGCCATTTCATTTTTGGTGACGTGTGTACTGCGGTGATCGTTGAAGAAACTGACGATAAAGCCGGTTTTGAGGTGATGGGCACACGCTTGTTGTCGCAGTTTTCCAATAATATTCGCAATAATTTTGGCTTTTTAAACCGTGCAGACGAGTCGGGGATTGGTCAGCCGGATAAGCTGTTTAAACAAAATGGTCAAAAAGTCTATCGCGAAGTCTCGCCCTTGGTAGCCAAAACCATTACCGAGCATTTGCAGTCGCTTGGATTGACGTTAGATGATGTTCAGCGGTTTTGGTTGCATCAAGCCAATGCCAACATGAATAACCTGATTTTAAAAATGATGTTGGGTGAAGTCCCCACAGACCCGTTGCGTGCGCCGATTATTTTGGATGAGTACGCCAACACCAGTTCGGCAGGGTCGATCATTGCATTTCATCAACATTCGCAAGATATGCAAGCCGGTGATGTTGGCGTGATTTGTTCGTTTGGCGCAGGCTATTCGATTGGGTCGGTGGTGTTGAAAAAAGTCGACTAAAGCGTTGATTACAGCCGTGGGGTATATGCCCATCTGATTAAAAAACGGACTGTCTAGGGCAGTCCGTTTTTGATTGGACATATGAAGCGGCGGTTAGACTTTAAAGTCTTCACCCAAATAGACTTGGCGCACCAAGTCGTTGTTTAAAATATCTTGTGGTGTGCCTTCGGCAATCACTGCACCTTCGCTCACAATATACGCCCGTTCGCAAATCGCGAGGGTTTCGCGCACGTTGTGGTCGGTAATCAACACACCAATGCCGCGTGATTTTAGTTTTTCAATAATATGTTTAATGTCACCCACCGAGATAGGGTCAACGCCCGCAAAGGGTTCATCCAACAGCATAAAAATAGGTTCTGCGGCCAAGGCACGGGCAATTTCGGCACGGCGGCGTTCGCCACCCGACACGCTCATGCCGAGCGAATGGCGAATATGGGTGATGTTAAAGTCTTCGAGCAGTTCTTCGAGTCGTGCGTGGCGCTCAGCTTTGCTGAGGTCGGTACGGGTTTCTAGAATGGCCATGATGTTGTCGGCAATCGACAATTTGCGAAAAATAGAGGCTTCTTGCGGCAAGTAGCCAATCCCATGCCGTGCGCGTTGGTGCATGGCCAAGTTGGACAGGTCACGATGGTCCATATGAATACTGCCACGATCCATTTTGACCAGTCCGACCAGCATATAAAAACTGGTGGTTTTGCCTGCGCCATTGGGGCCTAACAGCCCCACAATTTGGCCGCTTTGCAGGCTAAACGAGACGTCCCTCACCACTTGGCGCTTATTGTAGCTTTTGGCGAGGTGGCAAATGTTGAGGGTGCGAACAGCGTGATCGGTACTCATGGCTGGGTCTTGGCACTGGTTGGCGTGGGGTTGGTATTGGGTGGAATGACCAGTTGAACCCGTCGTTTACTGTTGCCTACGGCTTCGATGTCGCCTTGGTTCATGCTGTAACGCAGGCTGTTGCCTTTAAAACTTGCGCCGTCTTGGGTCAATAAGGCGTTGCCGGTGAGTGTGACAACGCCAGTTTGGGCGTCATAAAACACCTTTTGACCTTCACCTTTGGCAAGGCCTTTATCGGTGTTGAGTTGTTGCTGAAAACGAGCAGGGTGGCCTTCAGCGGTGGCATCTTTAATGGCGCGATTACTGTCCAGATTGACCACCAATTGGTCGGCCTGAATCCGAATAGTGCCTTGGGTAATGATGACGTTACCACTATAACTGGTGATGCCTGTGCGCTCATTGTAGGTGGCTCGATCCGCTTCTAGCGTGACGGATTGGCGTTGATCGCTGGGTAGTGCATACAGCATAGGAGCCAAGCCGCAGGCACCAGCGAGCAGCAACGATTGAACAGCCAAACGATTAAGAGCGCGAAGCGGGAGCATACTGAATCCGAATACGGTTAAATTGATATTGGCCGGTACCTAAATCGGCAACCAGCCCTTGGCTGTGTAGCCAACCCTGATTCGTTTGAACGCTCACGGGCTGTACTGTCTCTACACGGCGCTGAGTAGGATAGGCCGTGAGTGCATCAGTGTTTAAACGAACAGCCTGATGCGGGGCCGTGGCCATTTGCTGGACTTGCACATGACCTTGCAGAGTGATGGTTGCATAACGATTGTGGCTATCCGCATGGTCCGCAGCGAGTGTGGCATGAGGTTGACCCGCTTGATACCAAATACTACGAACTTTCAAGAGTCTGCTGTGATCATCTTGGGTGTAGTGCTGTAGTTGGTCTGCTGTGGTACGCGCAAGTAGGAGACCATGAGGGTCGGTTTGCAACAAACGAATGTGCCGTGCCGAGTAGTCCATGCCTCCAGTCGCAGCCACCCTTACTTTGGCTTGGTCACCGCTTTGATAATAAAACCACCCTGACAGACCCGCCACCAGTGTTGCAATACCATACAAAAGCCGAGTGTCCATGAGAAAAGGTCGCCTTTTTAGTCGCCACGGACTGCTAAAAAGCGCGCCAGTAACTCATCATAGGTGCCTTTGGCGTGCAAAATCACATCACACAGTTCACGGACTGCACCGCGACCACCACTGGCTTGCGTGACCAAATGCACACGCCGCCGCACTTCATGGTGAGCATTAGGAACGGTCACGGCTAATCCTGCCATGGCCAATGCCCCTAAGTCTGGCCAATCATCGCCCATATAGGCGCAATCAGACGGTTGAACACCCAAGGTACGGCAGGCTTCGGCCAAAGCAATGCCTTTGTCTTCACGCCCTTGTACGACTAAGTCAACACCGAGCGAGTCCATACGTTGTTTAACAATATTGCTGTTACGACCGGTAATAATGACCAGCTTAACGCCACTTTCTTGGACTAACTTCATGCCCAAACCATCACGCACATCAAAGGCTTTGGTTTCTTCGCCGTTGTTGCTAAAAATCAGCCGACCATCGCTGAGAATGCCGTCTACATCAAGTGCTAAGACTTTGATATCACGCGCACGTTCTAAAATGGCATAAGAAGACATCGCGTTAGCTCACTCCAGCAGTTAAAAAGTCATGCATATTTAATGCGCCCACCAACTGCCCGTGTTCATCGGTGACCAACAATTGGCCAATCATGGCTTGCTTCATACGGGTGAGGGCGTCAACGGCGCGGGTGTCGGCCGGTAATGTAATGGGGTTGAGCGACATCACTCGATCTACAGGTGCGCAGAGATCATCATGTTGATCTAAACTGCGCCGTAAATCACCATCTGTAAATAAACCCACCAATACACCGGTTTCGTCTACAACAGCAGTCATGCCTAGTCGCTTAGTGGTCATTTCCATGAGGGCATCGCGGATCGGTGTGCCGCTTTTTACCATAGGCAGGTCATCACCTGTATGCATTAAATCTGATAGTCGTGTCAGCAAACGTCGACCCAAGGCACCCGCAGGGTGCGATAACGCAAAGTCATCTTTGGTAAACCCACGCACTTCCAACAACGCCACAGCGAGCGCATCACCCAAAGCAAGGGTTGCGGTGGTGCTTGAGGTTGGAGCGAGTCCTAATGGGCAAGCTTCTCGGGCGACACCTAGCGTCAGCGCCACAGTAGCCAACTGTGGCATGGGGCCTGTGGTATCACGGCTGATGGTGATGAGTGGAATTTTATACCGTTGAACCACCGGCATCAGGGTCATGATTTCGTCGCTTTGACCCGAGTTAGAAATGGCAACCAACACATCGCCTTGCACCAACATGCCCAGATCGCCATGAGCGGCCTCACCAGGGTGCATAAAAAAAGAGGGTGTTCCTGTGGACGAAAACGTTGCGGCCATTTTGCGGCCAATATGACCCGACTTACCCATGCCTGTAATCACGACACGGCCAGAACAAGCCAATAGTAGCTCACAGGCTCGGTCAAAGCGGCTGTCTAGCTCATGAATTAGAACATCTAAAGCCTGTTGTTCGGTGCGAAGTGTTGAAAATGCACTGGACAAAAAACGTGAAGAAGACAACAAAGTGTTGTTCACCGTTGATCCTTAAAAAATGCGAAAAAGTGGATGCGGTTGCTGACGCATTATTACAAAGACTCTATGCCAACACCAAGAGACTTCTGTTTAAACACATCACAACTACCCTCATTGCGCACAAAAGTCATACCAATAAAACATCGGACTTTGGCATCACGTGGCCGCTAGGGTATGATCATGGCTTTATTTTTCGGCTGTATTGAGCCGTTTTTTGAGAGCCTTATGATGTCACTGTCGCTATACAACTCTGAAT
The DNA here is from genome assembly GCA_041165345.1 of Pseudomonadota bacterium. Lineage (GTDB taxonomy): Bacteria > Pseudomonadota > Gammaproteobacteria > Pseudomonadales > Moraxellaceae > JBBKWH01. The sequence goes on along the minus strand of JBEANQ010000077.1, from coordinate 2,602 downwards.
CCCGCCGCAAGCAGCCGTTTGTGCCCCGCGTTACCGGTCAGATCGGGTTGTATGTCTGTGGCATGACCGTCTACGACTACTGTCATATTGGGCATGCGCGGGTGATGGTGTCGTTTGACCTGATGGTTCGATTTTTGCGTACCCAAGGCTGGGACGTGAAATACGTCCGTAATATCACCGACATTGACGACAAAATTATTGCGCGTGCCAATGCCAACGACGAACCAATAGACGCCCTCACAGGCCGCTTTATTGAGGCCATGAATGAAGACGCCGACCGTTTGGGCTGCCTACGTCCGGATGAAGCCCCTCGTGCCACCGAATACATTGATCAAATGCAAGACATGATCACCACCCTAATCGACAAAAAACACGCCTATGCTGCGCCCAGTGGCGATGTGTATTACGCGGTTGAATCGTTTCCTCGTTATGGTCGGTTGTCAGGGCGGCGTTTAGACGACATGCAAGCAGGGGCGAGTAATCGGGTCGATGTTGAGACAGACAAGCAACACCCTTTTGACTTTGTGCTGTGGAAGTCGGCCAAACCCAATGAACCTGCGTGGGCATCACCGTGGGGGCAAGGTCGGCCTGGTTGGCATATTGAATGCTCGGCCATGTCCACCTGCTGCTTGGGCAACACCTTTGATATTCACGGCGGCGGTGGCGATTTACTGTTTCCACATCATGAAAATGAAATTGCCCAGAGTGAAGGTGCAACCGGTGAAACCTATGTCAACCAATGGTTACACGTAGGCTTTGTGAATGTAGACGGCGAAAAAATGTCCAAATCATTGGGCAACTTTTTTACCATTCGTGACGTCATGCAGCAGTTTGCCCCTGAAGTGATTCGCTACTTTATTGTCGCCAGTCACTACCGTAGTCCACTCAATTTTTCAGACAAGGCACTTAAAGACACCAAACAGGCATTATCACGGTTTTATCAGGCACTCAAGGCTGTACCCGTAAATGCCGTTGCTGGCGATGTAGATCGGGACACCATACAGCTGATCAGCAGCACGCAGCAGCGCTTTGTGGCGGCCATGAATGACGACTTCAACACGCCAGAAGCGTTGGCCGTGCTGTTTGAACTGGCGCGTGACATTAACCGTGCGGTCAATGCGGGTCAGGTGTGCGCGGCTCAAGCCATGGCCAATCACATGAAGACCTTGGCCGCGATGCTGGGTTTATTGGGCAGTGATCCTGTTGAATTTTTGCAAGGCGAGGCTGATGGCGCGGTTGATGGCTTGACCGAAGCACAGATTGAGCAACAGATTGCAGCGCGTCAAGCCGCCAAAGCCGCCAAAGACTTTGCGGGTGCTGACCACATTCGACAAACGTTATTGGCCGCTGGCGTGGTGTTAGAAGACAGCCGCAATGGCACAACGTGGCGACGTGCGGACTAAGTCTGTGCTGATGGGTAAAAAATGTCCACTTGATGACAAAAGATAAAAAACTGCATTGACAGCGATTTAAAACTCGCTAAAATGCGCATCACTGGTTCAGCAAACACTGTTGAAACAGCCGGTTTAAGCGGGAATAGCTCAGTTGGTAGAGCACGACCTTGCCAAGGTCGGGGTCGAGGGTTCGAATCCCTTTTCCCGCTCCAGTTTGGAACAGGCCCCAAAACCTGTTCCTTTTTTTTGCCCACATTGTGGTAAAAACAAAACACCCCCGTCATAGTTTATGACGGGGGTGTTTTGTTTATGGTACAGCGTACAGCTCATACCAGCACTATTAAGAGCCATCAATCGTCTAATCGTCGTCGTCAGTGGGCGCAGCCTGACAGGCTTTGCGACAGGTTTCGCTGTCAAACCCTCGATATTGCAAAAACCGCAGTTGGCGTGCTTGTTCTTTACGATCACTGGGCCATGCTGAACCAAATTTTCGTTCGCGCAGTTGCCGTGCCAAGGTGACCCAGTCGGTGTCTGCGAGGTCTTCTGCGGCTAATGCAGGGTCTAGCGCACGGGTTTTGAGGTCTTGCCGAATACGCGCAGGTCCGCGTCCTTTGCGCACTTGGCTGCGCACCGCCATGCTGGCCGTGCGGGCATCGCTTTGATAATCGCTGGCGACCAACTCATCCATGAGGATGTTGATCTCATCGATTGCTGCCCCTGTAGACACCAGATGTGTGTGCAATGCCTGACGCGACCATTCGCGCCGCCCCAGCAGTGCAAAGGCAAGCCCGCGTAAACGCGCACCAGTCGGTGGTACAGTCTCGGTAACGGGGGCACGGGTTGGGCGGTGTGTAGCCATTGCGTGCTCCAAGCAATCAACATAAAAACACCCCATGACCTGTGCCATGGGGTGTTGATGGTGGTTAGAGTTCGACGGGTTCGGCGTCAAACTCTTCGGCGGTTTCTACCGGAAGGTCGTCGCTTTTGACCAGCAGACGGCGACGAATTTCAGCGTCGATTTCATCAGCAATCGCGGTATTTTCTTCTAGATGGCGCATGGCGTTGTTTTTGCCTTGTCCAATCTTGCTGCCTTTGTAGGCGTACCATGCACCCGATTTTTGGATGATATCTTGTGCTGCGGCCAAATCGACCAGCTCACCCAAGCGGTTGGTGCCTTGGCCATACATGATTTGGAACAGCGCCTCGCG
>JBEANQ010000076.1:0-11108 GCA_041165345.1 Pseudomonadota bacterium | reverse complement strand
AGCACTATTGGCATCAACAACTCGTCTCTCAGTTAATTAGTTTGACGGTCGGTAAAGAAGAGGAAGTCGCCAAACAAAAAGCCTTACAGGCTGATCCTAGTCTTGCCAATGGGCAAGATTTATCTAGCAGTGCGTTAGGGGCTGTAGAGACGCTAAAAAAGCGTTATCAGCGTCAGTCTGAGCAACTTGGTCGGGTCAAGAATGACCAAGTGTTGGAAGGGATTTTAAATGCCGCCCTAGCCACCTATGACCCCCACAGCAACTATTTTGCCCCTGTTGAAGCCATGGAAATGAATCGTCAAACGACGTTGGCATTGGAGGGGATTGGCGTCTCGATTCGGCCTGAGCGTGGTAATGACGACTACACTCGTATTGAATCGATTGTGGACGGTGGACCCGCCAGCAAATCAGGTCAAGTCCGTGCAGGAGACCGCATTACAGGTGTGGCACAAGATGGAGGCCCGTTGGTTGATGTGGTCGGTTGGCCAAGCAACGAAATTGTAGGGCTGATTCGTGGCAAGCGAGGCACCAAGGTGACCGTACGCTTGCAAGCCTCTAGCCCTGCCAATGCTCCTTCACGTCAAGTTTTATTGGTTCGTGACGTGATTGAGCAAGATGATGCAGGATTGCAGCATCGAGTGGTTGAGGTTAAGTCTGGTGATCAAATCAAACGGATGGGCGTGCTCGATATTCCGTCGTTCTATCTGAACTATCGTGCACGTCGTTCAGGTGATAAATATCGTAGTGTGAGCGAAGATACTGAGGCGGCATTGCGCGACCTCAACAATAAACACATTGATGGTTTAATTGTGGACTTGCGTGCCAACCCAGGTGGTTCGCTGGAAGAGGTCTCCAAAATGCTCAGCATGTTTATTAAAGAAGGCCCCTTGGTTCAGATTCGTGACAGCAATGGTCGGGTCAGTTTGTATGAGGACAATGATGGGGGGCAGCAGGTGTATAGCGGCCCAATGACGGTGTTGATTAACCTTGCTTCTGCATCGGCGAGTGAAATTTTTGCGGCGGCGATTCAAGATTACGGTCGAGGCATTATTTTGGGTAGCACCACCACCGGCAAAGGCACCGCACAGATCCAATTAGACTCGTTGGCCTATGGTCAAGCGACGCTAACCCAGCGCAAGTTCTATCGTGTAACGGGTGGAAGCACGCAAAATAAAGGTGTGATTCCTGACATTGAGCTGGTTAATTTGTATGACGCTGATCTTGGGGAGCGTGCGGCTAAAAATGCACTCAAATGGGATACCATTAAAACTGCGGCGTATGTGCGCGACCAAGATTTTGGTGCCATCTTGCCCACGTTACAACAACAATCATTGCAGCGGCAGGTCAGTAGCCCACAATTTGTGTTCTTAAATGAGGTGCGCAATATTGGTTTAGCCAATAAAAACCGCAAGCAACTCTCATTAAATTTAGGTCAACGCCGTCAAGAGTTACAGCAAATTGAGGGTGTGACACTACAGGCAGAAAACAAACGTCGTGTTGCGACAGGACTTGCACCATATGCCAACTGGGAAACCTACCAAGCAGCACTCGATGCCCAAGCAGAGATTCGGGCAAAGTTAAAGCTGAGTGAGCGTCCCGTATTGCCAGAAGAAGAGGCGTATGTACTAGAAGCTGCTCAGGTGTTGTTAGATGCCGAAAAGCTGCGTAAAACGGCGGCTTCAACCTCAACCCCGTAACGTCCAAACAAGCCCCCTAAAAAAGCTGCTATGTACAGCGGCTTTTTTTTGCCCCAATCACGTGACTAAAAGGATCAACACAACATGCCCATCGTGATCACGCCTTCTGCTGCGGTGGCATTGGCCATATTGGCCTCTGGCGGCTTGTTGCTGCTCGGATTATTGGCGGGTATTTGGAAATACAGTGGCATGATGCGTAGCGAGCGGGGACGTGCGCCGTATTATGTCGATGTGACCCATCGAGCGGCCTTAATGTATAGCTTTGCGGCATTGGTGCTGGCCGTATTGGCATATTTTTCGGTATTTTCAGCCACTCAAAACCTTTGGGCTGTGGGATTAAATGTGGTCTATTTTTTGGGTGCTATTGCCAGCTATGCCGTGCATGGTGTGCTTAAAGACACTGACAATCAGTTTCGCTCTCCGCATCAACTTGGTGGCTTGACCTTGCCACGCCTGTTGATTCACCTGTTGATGGGGTCTTTAATTGTGGGCGAAGTTGGCGGAACGCTGTGGTTGTTGGTTGGAGCGACCCTCGGGCTGATGCCAGCATTTGGGTGATATAGGGGCAGGGGCTGGAGACACACCCACGTCAAGACCAAAACGACTGGCCTTGACGGGTGACGCGGTGATGGGTTTTATTTTATGGTTGCTGCATGATGATGGTCTGGGCTGCCATAGGTGCGGCAAACCCTGCTTGTAGCAAGGTGTCACGGATGACACGGTTGGTGTCAAAAAATACCTGCCAGTAGTGGTCATTATGACAAAATGGTCGTACAGCGAGTACAGGGCCGATCAACGTAAATTCTAAAATATCAATCTCCACCGCTGGGCTGTCCAGTACATGGTCAATCTGTGCAACGGCTGCACGCAGTAATGCAGCAGCTTGCATTGGATCAGTTGATCCGGAGAGTTGAGCTTTAATGTCGACGCGTCGGAAAGGGTTAGTACTAAAGTTTTGAATGTTGTCTGAAAAAATCTTATTATTACCCACAATGGTTTGGATATTATCTGGTGTATTCAGCGTGGTGGCAAACAGGCCAATTTCGACCACAGTCCCCGTCACACCACCTGCACAAATAAAATCGCCGGCTTTAAAAGGGCGTAGCAAAATCACAAAAACGCCTGCGGCAAAATTAGATAATAAACCTGACCACGCCATGCCAATGGCAATGCCTGCTGCTGCAATAATGGCCGCAAATGAAGTGGTTTCGATACCAAAATAACCCAGAATTCCAATCACTAACACGACATTCAGGGTGATATTAATAATGGATAAAAAATAGCGGGTCAATGTCGCTTCAACATGACGAATATTAAGCGCCCGTTGTAAAAGTTTAATGGCGATATTATGGATTAACCAGCGACCGGCCAGCCATAATGCCAATGCAATCAGAATTTTAATTCCTGCAGCGCTGGCAAGTGCAATGAGTGTACTGCTGTCAACATGTGAAAAATCGGGCATGAGTCGAGTTCCTGTACAGCGGTGTTGAGAAGCGCTGATTAAATGCTGCGCTCAGTACAGTCAACAAATCGTTTCCGACCAAGCTACCCAAACCGACGACCCAGCCACTGTCAACGCCATCGCGTGTAGTGGGAGGGGATAGACGTGAATTTTTGGATAAAAAAAAGGTAGTTCAGCTGGAGGAACTGAACTACCAAGGTGTTTGTGTGTATACAGATACAAGCAAACACCTAAAAAACTAAAAGCCCAGCGGTATTTAATGGCAACCCGTGTGGCCTGACAATGGCCAGTCATGCACTACTGAGCACATCACCGGTGATACAGGATGGTGACGATGTGGCTTAGTGCCGTGCTGTTTCTTCGGTGGCCACCGCAGGCACAATGGCGGGTGCGATGGGTGGTTCTGGCAGTGGCTCTGGCATGTTGACCAACGCGGCTCGTAACACTTCGTCAATAATGCGAACCGAACGAATCTCAAGCCCTTCTTTGACGTTGTCTGGGATTTCACGCAGATCACGGACGTTGTCTTCAGGAATCAACACCAGCTTGATGCCACCACGGTGCGCCGCCAGTAGTTTTTCTTTCAGACCGCCAATCGGCAAGACTCGGCCACCAAGGGTGACTTCGCCGGTCATGGCAATGTCTGCCCGAATTGGAATGCCGGTCATGACCGAGACCAATGCTGTGGTCAGTGCAATCCCTGCCGATGGGCCATCTTTGGGGGTTGCGCCTTCAGGCATATGCACATGAATGTCGGTTGTACCGAATTTTTCGTGTGGAATACCAAGGCTGTCACCGCGTGAACGCACCACGGTCATGGCGGCTTTGATCGACTCTTGCATCACGTCACCCAGCGAGCCGGTGGCGGTGTACGCGCCTTTGCCTTTGACTGCAGCGGCTTCAATGGTCAACAGCTCACCACCAACAGAGGTCCATGCCAAGCCCGTCACACGACCAATTTGCGCGTCGTCTTCGGCACGGCCAAAGTCAAACTTATACACGCCAGAATAATCGGCCAAGTTTTTCTCGGTCACATCGATGTGAATGAATTTCTCTTTGCTGCTGACCGCTTCTTTGACCACTTTACGGCAGATTTTAGACACTTCACGCTCAAGGTTACGCACACCAGCTTCACGGGTGTAGCGGCGTACCAGTTCGCGCACGGCATCTTGACCAATGCTCAGTTCTTTGGCCTTTAACCCGTTGGCTTTAATGGCCTTGGGAATTAAATAGCGTTCGGCGATGTTGATTTTTTCGTCTTCGGTATAACCGGGTAAACGAATCACTTCCATCCGATCCAACAACGGTGCAGGAATATTCATGCTGTTGGCGGTGCAAATAAACATCACCTCTGACAGGTCTAAGTCCATGTCGAGGTAATGGTCATTAAACTTGTGGTTTTGTGACGGGTCGAGCACTTCAAGCAGGGCAGACGCAGGATCACCCCGATAGTCTTGCGCCATTTTGTCGATTTCATCGAGCAAGAACAGCGGATTTTTGACCCCGACTTTGGCCAGATGCTGCACAATTTTACCCGGCATCGCGCCAATGTAGGTGCGACGGTGGCCACGAATTTCGGCTTCATCACGCACGCCACCCAAGGCCATACGAACAAACTCGCGGCCTGTGGCTTTGGCAATCGATTCGCCCAAGCTGGTTTTGCCTACACCCGGTGGACCGACCAAGCACAGCACCGGCCCGCGCATTTGCTTAACCCGTGATTGTACGGCGAGGTATTCGGTGATGCGGTCTTTGACGTCTTCAAGGCCGTAGTGGTCGGCGTCCAAGATGTGTTGGGCTTTATCGAGCTTGATCGACACCTTGGAGGCTTTTTTCCATGGGGTGTTTAAAATCCAGTCGAGATAGTTGCGCACCACAGCGGCTTCAGAGGAGGCCGGTTGCATCGATTTGAGCTTGCGGAATTCGCTCTCGGCTTTTTTCTGCACCTCAGCAGGCAAGTCAGAGGCTTCCATCCGACGCTCAAGGTCAGACATTTCGTCGTCGCCGCCGCCGTTCATGTCCGACAGTTCACGCTGAATGACTTTCATTTTCTCGTTGAGAAAGTATTCGCGTTGGTTGCGTTCCATTTGGCGTTTGACGTTTTCGTGCAGCCCTTGCTCAATTTGTTGCTCGTCGCTTTGACGGGTCAAATAGTGGGTCAGCTCGGCCACATGCGCAACGATGTCGGGTTCTTCCAAAAACTTTTGTTTGACATCAATGGCTAAGGGGGTGCGAGTCGCCACAAAATAGACCATTTCCAGCAGGTCTTCGATTTTTTCCGATGCCGAGATGAGTTCTCTGGCATTGCGCAATTTGGCTTCAGCATATTGCGCAAACAGGGCTTGCAGGGCGACGCGCTCTTGTTTTTGCGTGTCAGCAGGCATGGGCAGTGCGATAGGTTCTGGAATCGCAGCGGCGCGCATGTAGTCGTCAAGATCAACGATTTCGTCTAGACGGGCGCGATACAGCCCTTCGATCAGAACCTTGATGCAGTTGTCGTCGTTTTCATGGTTAACCACTTGGGCGATGCGGCAGACCGTACCGTATTGATAGAGGTTGTCGTTGTCGATGCCTTCGGCCAAAGAGTCTTTTTGGGCGACCACAAACACGAGGTCATCGGCTTCACGGGCGACTTCAACGGCGCGAATCGATTTGGGACGACCGACAAACAGGGCAATTTGCATGTGTGGGTAGACCACAACATCACGCAAGGCCAGTAAGGGCAGGATGTTGCTGTGCGCAGTGGCCGGATTTGCCGGTATGGTGGTATCGGTCATAGAGCGCTCCTCGTGGATCAATTTAGCAAGTCATGACTCATTAGTGATGTGCATCAATAAAAAAACAAGGGCAAATCCTATTTCCTTGCTCAAAAGGTTGTTTTTTGCGTCTAGAACGTCAGACCAAGCTGTGGCGGGCTGGTGGATTTTGGCTGTGTTGGGGTGTGGGCAGCGTGGGTTAAAACTGCCATAGACCCGTGGGCGTGAGGGCGCAGTCTAGGGCTTGATCCCACGGGTGAGCGTGTAATTGCTCGATATATTGAAAGTCATAGGCCAATCCCATGCGCGTGGGGCGGTGGGGTGCGTGTGCCAGTGTGCGGTCATAAAACCCACCGCCCATGCCTAAGCGTCGCCCGTGTTGATCAAAGGCAACAAGGGGCAAGATTAATAGGTCAAGTTGGCTGACGGCACGGCCGCGTTGATGTTTGGGTTCATACATACCCCAGCGGTGTCGTGTCATACGGCGTTGTTGCCAATGTCCCCGTTGCACCTGCACAAAAACCAGACGCTGGTCTAGTGGTCGAATCACCGGTAAATAGACGTGTTTGCCCGTTACTGCGGCCAGTTGCAACAGGGCATGGGTGGGGAGTTCGCCAAAATCGTCCAGATACAAGCCAATGTGGCGTGCCTGTTGCCAGTCCATGCAGCGGCGAATGTGCCGAACAACGGCTGCACCGGCCTGTTGGCGTTGGCGTGCGCTGAGCCTACGGCGTTGTTGGCGCAAGATGGTGCGAATGCGTGCTTGCATGATGGGTTGGTGCGTTAACAAAAGCGTATAAAAACAAAAAAGACCGACAAGTGTCGATCTTTTTTACGCGGTTTTCTGCTGACAGAGAACCACAGTATTAAGCTCCAAAGTGCCGCTGCGCTGTCTTAACCCTTGAACCCTAAAGTTCAAGGTGGATGCATCGATGCTTTACAGGCTATCCACTCGGGGAGGACATGCACAAAAAAACAAAAGAATGCAGCCGTGGTTTTGCGTATCGGCTCAGGGGATTGGGACAGGGCTGGCCAACACTCCAGAGTCTGTCCAGTATAGCGAGCCTTAAGGGGGCTGCAAGTGCCAAATCTTGTGATTGAGTCGACAAAATGTGCGTTTGGTCGCCAATTGTTCAGTTAAAGCTGGTGAACCCTGCGCAACACCGCAGAGCAGGTTAAGCGTCGGCTTCGATGGCGGTTTCGACGTCGCTGATCATTTGGGCAATCAGCCGCTCGCAGGGTTTTTGTGCCTGTAAGGTGGTGTTGGCGGTCATGAGTTCTTGGCACAGCTGTAAGGCCACCATCACGGCAAGGCGCTCGGTTTCAATACGGGGCATGGCACTTCGCGCCTCGCGCAATTTGCTGTCCACATGACGCGCGGCGGCTTTGAGCGCCTCGGTTTGCTGGGTTTCGCAGGCCAGTTTATAGGTGCGGTCTAAAATATTGAGTTCGACATTGTTCATGCGTGATGTTCCGTATCAGCAGGAGTGGGTTGGCCTAACGAGGCTAAGCGCTGAATGATGGCTTCGACTTTGCGTTTGGCATGGTCATTTTTTTGCAGTAGCGCATCACGTTCGGCGGCCAATTGTTGGCGAGCCAAGGCTTGTTGTGCCAGTTCGCTGGCCAGTCGTTCCATTTCGGTGCTAATGGTTTGATGTGCCAAGGCTAATGATTCATAGCGGCCATTTAAAATGCCGTGTTCTTGCTCGATCTGGCGCAGGCGGTTTTGGGCTTGGGTCAGCTCTTGACGCAAGCTTTGGTCGGCAGGATTAACCTTGGGCTGCGCCGCCAGTGCTTCATTTTGCAAGCGTGCGTCTTGAAGCTGGCGGGTAAGCGTTTCGATGAGCGCTTGCAGGCGCTGAAGTTCTACCAACATGATCGGGTCGCAAGGCGTGAGGTTGGGCGTTAATATAGGGGGACGACATCATCTTGGTCAACGCAATGCAAGACAACATTTCCGGCTGGACAGATTGGTCCGCTGCTTTTAATGATATTCCCGAACTCAACAGTCCCGCAGAGCTACATGGTTTGCTGACAGGGATCGTGACGGTGGCACGCGCACCCACGGGTGATGAATGGCAACACATTTTGGCGCAGCTGGGTTTTGAGTGGTTGTCGGATGACGCCCTACAACTGCTGACCGAAGAAGCCGAAGACGCCGCCACCGCTTTGGGTGACGATGCCCTAGACTACGCACCGCTACTGCCCGATGACGACCACAGCATGGCCGAGCGCGTCACGGCGCTGGCCGATTGGTGTGGCGGTGTGCTGCTGGGCTTTGGGTTGGCCAGTGGTGTGGTGCGTGCCGATGAGACCGAAATTTTGCGAGACCTGCAAGAAATCGCCAGTATGCAGTTTGAGGACGGTGATGATGACGAAGAAGGCGAGGAAGGCTATGCCGACTTGGTCGAATTTGCCCGTCTGATTCCGGTCAGCCTCTCTACAGGCCGTGACAAGATTTTATTGTCCACAACGGCGTTGTTTAGTCCCAAAGCCGTGACCGCACCGGCTCAAGAGGCCATTGATGCGGCGCATCGTGTGGTTGAAATGTTTGCGCCGGATCGTCCGTCTTAAGGTCAAGCTAGGGTATTGTGAGCCATCTTGGCCTGTCACCTCGTGTGGGTAATGCCACCCCATGAGGCGTCTGTGCTGTGCATCGGTTGTGTCTAGGGAAGGCAACCGGTGCAACCGACTTTCATATGAGGCTACTCATTCATGACCACATTCATTGCGCCATCTGGCTCCAATACATCGTTAATCGGGTTGTCGACCTGCCATGCCGCGCGACGGCAGCGTCTGATGACCCTCATGGGCGACGACAGCATTGCCCTGATTCCCACCAGCCATGAAAAAATCAGAAATGGCGATGCGGACTATCGTTTTCGGGCAGATAGTAGTTTTTTTTATCTGACAGGGTTTGCCGAACCGCAAGCTTTGGCATGTTTGATTCCTAACAGTGATGTGCCTTATACCTTGTTTTGCCGCCAACGCGACCGAGAACGCGAAATTTGGAATGGCCTGCGTGCGGGTACCGACGGTGCAGTCAGCCATTATGGTGCTGATGCGGCTTATATCATTGATGAGCAAAATGACTGGCTGCCCAAATTAATCAGCGGCAAAAAACGCCTGTACATTCGCATGGGGCAAGATGCCGCCTTTGATGCCCAAGTCAGCGGTTGGCTCAAGCAGATTGCCAGTATGCAGCGGCATGGCGGCAAGCCACCAGTCGAGATTTTTCATCTGGATCATTTGCTTGATGAAATGCGCCTGATCAAAGACCCCGAAGAACAAGACCAAATGCGTCAAGTGGCGCAGATCAGCGCGGCCGCCCATTGTCGCGCCATGCAACAGGTGCGACCCAACAGCATGGAGTACGCCCTAGAAGCCGAGTTGCTTTATGTGTTTGCGCAACAGGGCTGTCAGTTGGCCTACAACAGTATTGTCGGTGGGGGCAACAACGCCTGTATTTTGCATTACAACGACAACAATGCTCGTCTGAATGATGGCGATTTGGTGTTGATCGACGCCGGTGCGGAACTCAACCATTATGCCGCCGACATTACGCGGACATTTCCAGTCAACGGACGGTTTTCACCTGAGCAAAAAGCCTTGTATGAATTGGTCTTGGCGGCTCAGTTGGCAGCGATTGATGCGCTACAGGTCGGTCAGCATTGTAAGGCGTATCATGAGGTGGCGGTGAGGGTGCTGGCGCAAGGCTTGATTGAGCTGGGACTGTTGCAGGGTAGTCTGGATGAGGTAATCGAATCCGGCAGCTACCGTCGCTTTTATATGCACGGCACCGGCCATTGGTTGGGGATGGATGTGCATGATGTGGGCAGCTACAAAACAGCTGACGGTGAACAGTGGCGTCCGTTGCAAGCAGGCATGGTGTTAACCGTCGAACCAGGCGTGTATGTTGCACCAGATGACGACACTGTAGAGGCGCGCTGGCGCGGCATTGGAATTCGGATTGAAGATGACGTGCTGATCACCGAGCAAGGACCCGAAGTCCTCACCTCGGGTGTGCCCAAAACAGTGGCCGAGATTGAACAATTAATGCAGGAAACCCGCGTATGACCACCCAACCATCGACCGCCATGCCGCAAACCGTGCCCCTCGTGATTGTGGGCGGTGGCATGGTGGGGTTAACGCTGGCCCTAATGTTGGCGCGTCAGGGTTTGCCCGTCACATTGTTAGAGGCGATTCGTTACCCCGCAGCGCCTGTTGATGGCGTACCACCGGCTTATCACAGCAGTTTTGACAGCCGCAACACGGCTTTGTCACGGCGTACCGTACAAATTTTTACTGAGCTAGGCGTATGGTCACAGCTACAGCGCTATGCCACACCGATTCATCAGGTACAGATTAGTGAGTTGGGCGGCTTTGGCAAAGCACGTTTGCTGGCCGAGCAAGAGGGTTTAGAAAGCTTTGGTCAAGTAATCGAAAACGCGTGGCTTGGGCAAGTGTTATTGGCCGAAGTCCGTGCACATGACCACATCACCTTGTTGGACGGCGTGTCGGTGACCCAATTGCAGCAAGATGCGGATGCGGTCGTTGTACAGGCCACGCAGCAGGGTCAAGCGGTGTCGCTGTCGTGCAAGGTTCTGATCGCCGCCGATGGCCGTGATTCGTTTTGCCGCAAAGCGTTGGGCATTGATGCCCACGTGCATGACTACCAACAAATGGCCTTGGTCACCACGGTACAAACCAGCGCCCCGCATCAACAGGTGGCATTTGAGCGCTTTACCCCACAGGGGCCGCTGGCCTTGCTGCCGTTGACCGGTGATTACCGCCGCTCGGTGGTCTGGACCGTCCCTGCGGGCACAGAAGCCGACTGGCTGGGCGACGCCAACGATGCGCGTTTTTTAGCGGCGTTACAAACGGCGTTTGGCGGTCGGGCAGGGCGGTTTGAACGCACCGGCGCACGCGCCTGTTATCCGTTGTCGCAAGTGCTGGCCGACCGCCAAGCCATTGGCCGTGTGGTGCTGATGGGCAACGCGGCACACACCTTGCATCCGGTCGCTGGACAAGGGTTCAACCTGTGTATTCGGGATGCCCAAGTGCTGGCGCGTACCTTGGCCGCGCAACAACAAAACCATGCCGACTTGGGCGATGCACAGGTATTGCAACAGTATGAGGCTGCTCGTTTGACCGACCAAAAACGCGTCATTCGGTTTTGTGACTCGGTGGTGC
>JBEANQ010000075.1:0-11110 GCA_041165345.1 Pseudomonadota bacterium | reverse complement strand
CGGGTGTGTGCGCCGAGGTGGTTTTTTGTGCAGGTCGCGCCGGTGTCGGGGGGCTGCGTTTATATTGGTGTTGGGGGGCGGTGGTGTCGTCCCGTTTGGGCAGTTCGATGCCAGTGCGTTGGGCTAACTCGCTGAGCGCTTCCATGAACGAGCGGTTTTCGTAGTTCATCAAAAAACCAATCGCGTTGCCACTGGCCTGACAGCCAAAGCAATGATAGAAGCCTTTGTCGCGCTGAACGTTAAATGAGGGGGATTTTTCTTGATGAAACGGGCAGCAGGCGGTGTAGCTTTTGCCCGCTTTTTTGAGTTTAACGCGGCTACCAATCAGCTCGACCAAGTCGGTGCGGTCTAGAATTTGATCAACAATCGCTTGTGGAATACGCATAAATCCCCCGTCCGGCAGATGATGGCGTCGCCGGACGGAGAATATAGCATGTCAGGGGGCGGTCTGAATCGGTTGTGGGTCTGACGGTGCATGGATGCCGTCGTCGGCGGGTAGCCCTAAACCGATGTCTGGCGCTGCGCGTTCGGGGCGTTGCGCCTGTTGTAGTGCTTGTGCTTGGCTGATCACCGCGGGCTGAACCACGCGGGTTGCGGCTCGACTAATCGGTTGTGCAACGGTATTGCCTTGAGGGGCAGGCGCTGTGGCGTTTGCACCTGCACGACGGCCGACAATGCCTAACGTGAGTCGGTTGATGAGCGACGCTTGGGTTTGTGCGGCACTAAAGCGCACGCGGTCGCCATCGACTAACGCGGGGTAGTTGATTTTCAATACGTCTACATAAGGTTTGGCAAGGTCCGCCATGCCCATTTGCTGATAACTATAGGCGGCTGTGGCCAATGCTTCTGGAATCTGTGGCGTTTGTGGGTAATATTCGATCACCCAACGGGCGCGCTGAACAGCGGCTACCCATGCCTGACGCTTGACCTGAAACCGTGCCACATTCATTTCGCTTTCGGCAAATTGATTGACAATATGGCGTAGGCGCTGGGTGGCATCTGGTGCAAAGCGGCTATTGGGGAAGCGCTTTAAAAAGTCGGTAAAGTTGTTGTAGGCCAAGCGCAAAAAGCTGGTGTCACGATGGGCTTGATTGAGGCTGGTATAGCGCAATAGACCGTCATAGCCGGTTTCCATATTGGCCACACCCCGCAAATAATAGACGTAGTCAATTTGTGCATGGTTAGGGTATAGCCGAATAAAACGGTCGGCCACACTGGCCGCACCGGCAAAGTCACTTTTACGGACATTGGAATACATCAAGTCGAGTTGTGATTGCTCTGTGTAAGGCCCCACGGGGTAGTATGTTTCGAGAGCTTGCAGGGAGCGGGTCGCATCATCAAATTGACTGGCGGCAAGACTGCGCTGGGCGGCGTCATAGTAGGCACGCTCACTCATCTTGGGACCAGCATCGGGCTTTTTGTCCCGCTTCAACGACGACAGACTGCTACAACCGGTCATGATCAGTGAAACGGACACGGCTAACACAGCCAAACGGGACATCGACATAAATACTCCTCAGGGGCCGGTCTGCGATGGGCTACAATGCAGGCTATTTAAGCACTTTTGATCTGCGATACCAAATGAGCCACACACAAAGTCAACAGCCGACCTCCCCATCTGTGCCTGAGCACCTATTGGAGGAGCTGCCCGAGGATTTCGATCCGCAACCCGACGCCCACTTGCCCACGCGTATTGAGCGTGAAACAGTGATTGATGAATCCATGGCAGGTCTTCGCATCGATCAAGTCGCTGCAAGCGTGTTTTCAGATTACTCGCGTGAACGGCTCAAAGGCTGGCTAGCCGATGGACAGTTGACTGTTGACGGCCGCATTGTAAAGCCTAAAACCCGTGTAAATGGTGGAGAAGTGTTGCGTTTAGAAGCCACCTTAGCCGCCGAAACACTCAGCCTGCCTGAAGCCATGGATTTGGATATTGTCTATGAAGATGACGATATCATTGTGATCAACAAGCCGGTTGGTTTGGTGGTTCACCCTGGCGCGGGCAATTGGACCGGCACGCTCATTAATGGCCTGTTGCACCACGATCCGCGTTTGGCCGAGTTACCGCGTGCGGGCTTGGTGCATCGGATTGACAAAGACACCAGCGGTTTGTTGGTGGTGGCGCGTAATTTGGCCGCGCAGCATCATTTGTCGCAACAGCTTGAAGACAAGTCGGTTTATCGGGTGTATGACGCGGTGGTGGTGGGTCATGTGATTGCTGGCGGCACAGTTGATGAGCCGATTCGTCGTCACTCGGTGGATCGCTTAAAAATGAGTGTGCAACCGGGTGGGCGGCCATCGGTCACCCATTATCGGGTCAGCGAGCGTTATGGCACGCACACCCTGTTGCGGGTACAGCTTGAAACCGGCCGGACGCATCAAATTCGGGTGCATATGGCCTATATCCATTTTCCATTGGTGGGTGATGTGGTGTATGGCGGTCGCGTGCGTTTGCCACGTGGTGCAAGCGAGGCGCTGAGTCAAACGCTACAAGGCTTTCGTCGCCAAGCGCTACATGCCCGTGAGCTGGGTCTAGTGCATCCTGCGACTGGCGAACAACTGTTGTTTGAAGCCCAGTGGCCAGAAGACTTTCTGCAGTTGGTACAGGCGTTACGCAATGCCAAACGTCAACAAATCTAAGCCGCTCTTTGGGTCATGGCCTGCCGTTGTTGGACTTCCTGCAACGGTGTGGGCGACTCAAACCACCCGCCTGATTGCACAGGGCGAGCCTTGTGCATCGTTTGACCGCTTTAATCTGGCCTTGCATGTGGGGGATGATCCGGTTGCTGTACAGGCCAATCGCATGACCTTATTGCGTTGCCTTGCACCGCTGGGCGTGCATCAGGTGGTGTGGTTAAACCAAACGCATAGCACGCGGGTGCAGGTGGCGGACGGACACCTGCAATTGAATGCCGTTGATGCCGACGCGCTGGTGACTCAGCACCGTGGCCTTGCCATTGCTGTCATGACCGCCGACTGCCTGCCGATTGTGTTAACCGATGCCACAGGCACAGAGATCGCTTGTGTGCATGCGGGTTGGCGTGGATTGCTTAATGGCGTGATCGAAGCAACCGTGGCGCACATGCAGCATGTGCCTGCCGTGGCATGGCTGGGTGCAGCCATTGGACCGCAATGCTTTGAAGTGGGCGTTGATGTGCGCGCTGCATTTTTGGCTCATGACCCCGCTACCAGTGTGGCCTTTGTGCCTTCACCGGCTGGGCGATGGTTGGCAGACCTATATCAGTTGGCGCGTTTGCGCTTGCACGCCTTGGGTGTTGATACCGTCTTAGGGGGCACGCATTGCACCGTCACCGACCATGAGCAGTTTTATTCGTTCCGGCATTGCGCTCACACAGGGCGAATGGCCACTGTGGCAGTGTTGCTGCCGCGTTGATCTGGCACGATATTTTTTCTAGCCCTTGATGATTTGGGAATGTGACTTTTGAGTAAAACCCCAGCGTTGCTTTGTATTGTCTATCACAGTGCTTATGGCCATACCGAGCGCGTGGCGCAGGCCATTGCGACCGGTGCAGACCGTGCGGGTCTGGTGCGGGTGAAGGTGATGTCTGTCAATGACATTGATTGGACAGCATTAGACCACGCCGACGGAATTGTGTTTGGATCACCCACGTATATGGGCAGCGTCACCGCCGACATGAAACTGTTTATGGATGCCACCTCCAAGCGCTGGAAGGCTCGGCAGTGGTCCGGTAAATTGGCAGCGGCATTTGCCAATTCGGGTGGATTATCGGGTGATAAGCTGGCGGTCTTACAGCAGTTGTGTTTGTTTGCCATGCAGCATGGCATGTTGTGGAGTGGCCTACCGTTAATGCCCGAAGGCCACCAACCCAGTGATCTCAACCGCATGTCTGGTTTTTTGGGGCTCATGACCCAGTCTGACAACGCGCCCGCGACCGAAACGCCGCCTGATGGTGATATTCGCACCGCCGAATGGTTTGGTGATTATTTGGCGCATGTGCTGGCCGAGCGCTTAGCGCCCCATTAAGCCGGTTGACGCCACGGTTCAACGGTTGATTGGATATGCCTTAGGCAGCATCACGCGACGCATGAGGTGGGGTTAGACCGAGTAACTCTTGCTGAAAACGCTGAATGTGTCCAAACGCCAACGACGCATGTCGAATACCCGTGAGCGACAAGCTGGCATCAGGGCCATGCCGATGCATGATGAGCAAGGTAGGGCCCACCAAGCCTTCTTTGAGTGTGACCCCCACCAACGCCAACCAAGGCACGCTGTATTCGGGCAGATGATGCGGAATACCATAATGAATGCCATGCATATCAATCATTAAGCGGTGTTTACTCAGGTCAATACAAGACCATACAAAGACCGCCACGCCCATCACCAGTGGCAACAGTAGCCACAACGTGGGCAAGCGAACCGCCACAAGGCCTAAACACGCCATTAACATCAATAGACCCAAGCAAGGCACACCAAATAACCGCCAACTGGGTGCATATTGCTCGGCATCCAGTTGCGCTAATAATGCGGACACGTCGTACTGCGGCCCTAACAACGACAAACCAACCGGTTTGCGCGGTAGATTGGCAGGCAACCGCCACGTTAGCTCTTCGGCAGAAATGCCCAGCTGATCAAGGTCGGTGTCATCGTCAAAGCGTAAAGACGGCTCAATCGTAAGGCTACGGGTCATGGCGGTATCATCTGTCTATTGTTCGTTGACACGAGTGGCATGATCTTGCGGTGAAGCAGGATCAATTTCGTTGGCCCGTTTATGCCGTTTGGCAGCGGGTCTAATCACCTCATGTTTGGCGCGATTATAGGGATTTTATGCTTAAAAAAAAGCCTGTCCGGTCGGACAGGCTGTGCAAATTTTGTACGTTAATTGTGATTAACCTTGCAACACCTGCAATAAGCTGACTTTATCCAGTTCGCAGGCTTCACTGTCACGCCGGCCACGGTATTCAAATGTGCCCGCATCAAGGCCACGCTCACTGACCACAATCCGATGCGGAATACCGGTCAATTCAAGATCCGAGAATTTAACACCGGGTCGCTCATTGCGGTCATCAAGCAACACGTCAAAGCCTGCGGCAGTCAGCTCATCATACAGGGCTTCGGCGGCGGCTACGGCACGCGGTGACTTGGCTTGGTTCATCGGTACAATGGCAATTTCAAAGGGCGCAATGGCTTGCGGCCAAATAATGCCTTGCTCATCATGGTTTTGCTCAATGGCAGCAGCCACGACACGGGTTACGCCAATACCATAGCAGCCCATGGTCACGACCATCGGTTTGCCGTCTTCGCCCAATACTTTGCAGTTGAGCGCCTCGGAGTATTTTTGACCGAGCTGAAAAATATGCCCAACTTCAATACCCCGACGAATATGCAGTGTGCCTTGACCGTCGGGTGAGGGGTCACCATTGACCACATTACGCAGGTCAACCACGCGGGTGATGTGGGCATCACGCTCCCAGTTCACACCGGTTACATGTTGGCCGCTAACATTTGCACCGGCCACAAAATCGGCTAACACCGACGCAGCACGGTCCACCAACACCGGAATACTTAAGCCCTGTGGGCCAATCGAGCCAATGGTCAGACCAAGTGCTTGTACCTCGTCGTCGCTGGCAAAGGTCAGTGGTGACGCGACTTCGGCGAGTTTTTCGGCCTTAATGTCGTTCAACTGATGGTCGCCACGCAGCACCAAGGCGACCAAGCTGTATTGGCCGTTTTCATCGGCTGTCCCACGCACCAACAGTGTTTTAACGGTCTGGGCGGGGGCAATATTCAGCAGCGCGCACACCTCATCAATGGTTTTTTGTGTCGGTGTATCTACGGTTTGCAGCGTTTGGCTGGCGGCTGGGCGGTCACCCACCAAGACGGCTTCGGCCATTTCAATGTTGGCGGCGTACGTCGAGCCATCTGAAAACGCAATGTCGTCTTCGCCGCTGTCTGCCAATACATGAAATTCATGCGAGGCAAAGCCGCCAATCGAGCCGGTATCCGCTTGCACTGCACGGAAATTCAGCCCCAAACGAGTGAAAATCTGGGTGTACGTGTCGTACATCACTTGATAGGTGTCGGCTAGTGACTCACGGTTAGCATGAAACGAATAGGCGTCTTTCATGATGAATTCACGCGAGCGCATCACGCCAAAACGCGGGCGAATTTCATCACGGAATTTGGTTTGAACCTGATACAGGTTGATTGGCAGTTGCTTATAGCTGCGTAATTCTTGCCGCGCCAAATCGGTGATGACTTCTTCATGCGTAGGGCCAAGTACAAAGTCACGCTGATGGCGGTCTTTAAAGCGCAGTAGCTCTGGGCCGTAGCCTTGTTCGCGGCCTGATTCTTGCCACAGTTCAATCGGTTGAACCACAGGCATCATGACTTCAAGCGCGCTTTTGTCCATTTCTTCGCGCACAATCGCTTCGACTTTACGCAATACGCGCACGCCCATCGGCATCCATGTATATAAGCCGGTGGCAACTTTGCGGATTAAACCAGCACGAAGCATCAATTGATGACTGATGACCTCGGCATCCGCTGGGGTTTCCCGCAGCGTGGCGAATAAAAAGCGACTAGCGCGCATGGTGACATCCAAGTGAATGTAAGAATGCGGCTATGGTAGGGCTAAGCCTTGCAACTGAAAAGGGGCAGGCGGGCATTTTCGTTGATCCAAAGCGCCGCTCGTGGCATGATTTGCGCCCCAATTCGGCGATCTGGCCGAATTCGTCGTCGTCCTCATAGTTAAATGGATATAACCACTCCCTCCTAAGGAGTAGTTGCAGGTTCGATTCCTGCTGGGGACACCAGACGATACCGCCTTATATAGCCCTGCGCTGTGTCTGCTGTTTTAGTCTTTTGTCTGGTGATGGTGCTGCTGTTCTTCTGCTGAAGGATGGGGCGAGTTTGCCAATATTTGTCGCATCGCGCCGTTGCGGGTGCTGCGTCAGCTTTTTTTTGATGGTGTTTTGAGGAAAATTTGCCCATGTCTCATGATAAGACCGGTGTCGTTGTACAGCCTGTTGCCGCGATGGATGTTGAAACGTTTGCCGATTTAGGGCTGTCTGCACCGATTTTACGGGCATTAAAAACCCTTGAATACACCGTGCCCACCCCGATCCAAAAGGCGGCTTTGCCTGCCGTGCTGGCTGGGCGCGACCTGTTGGCGGCGGCTCAGACGGGTACAGGCAAGACCGCAGGGTTTGTGTTGCCCATTATTGAGCGTTTGTCGCACATTGATTTTTCACGGGTGAATCACAAAGCCAAAGTGCGGGTGTTAATTTTGACCCCCACGCGTGAGTTGGCGTCACAGGTGGAAGAAAGCGTCCGTTTGTATAGTCAATATATTGACGTGAAATCGATGGTGATGTTTGGCGGTGTCAATATTAACCCACAAAAACAACGCCTCAACAAACGGGTCGATGTGTTGGTCGCCACACCGGGTCGCCTGTTGGATCATATTCAGCAAGGCACGCTGGATTTATCCGGTGTTGAAACCTTTGTGCTAGACGAAGCCGACCGCATGTTGGACATGGGATTTATTCGTGACATTCGTAAGATTTTGCCGCTTTTACCGAAGCAACGGCAAAGCCTGTTATTTTCGGCGACGTTTTCGGATGAGATCAAAACCTTAGCATCGGGGATTTTAAATAATCCGGTGCATATTGAAGTCGCCCGCAGCAATAGTGCCACGGCGCAAGTGCATCATGTGGTGCATCCGGTTGACCGTGAGCGCAAACAAGATTTGCTGGTGCATTTGATCACCACAGGCCAGTGGCAACAAGTGCTGGTGTTTGCCCGTACCAAGCATGGGTCAGACCGTCTGACCAAACAGCTTGAGCAACGCGGTATTAGTGCCATGGCGATTCATGGCAATAAAAGCCAAGCGGCCCGTGAGCGCGCCCTGCGGGAGTTTAAAGCCGGTGGTATTCGGGTGATGGTCGCCACCGACATTGCCGCGCGGGGCATTGACATTGATCAACTGCCGCATGTGGTCAACTATGAACTGCCCAACACGCCCGAAGACTACGTGCATCGGATCGGTCGGACAGGGCGGGCAGGCATGGAAGGACATGCCTGTTCGTTGGCCTGTATTGACGAACTCGGCTTGCTGGCCAATATCGAAAAACTGCTCAAAACCAAACTGCCGTCACAAGTGATTGCAGGGTTTGAAGTTGATCCGCGTATTAAAGCCGAACCCCTACGCAAGCCACAGGTACAGCGTCCGCCACGTCAAGGGGCTGGAGGTGGACAGCGCCAAGGGCAGGGCAAACAAGGTGCGCCACGCGGCGATGCAGCCAAGCCCAAGACCGACCGCAGCGGTAGCACCAATCGCAGTGAGCAACCCAAGACTGACAAACCCCGCACTAGCAACCCCAAACCTGCTGGGCAAAGCCGCCCGAACGATTCCGCCAATAAACCCAATGGTCCGCGTCGGCATCCACGCCCTAGCACCCCGCGCCAATCGGACTAAGTCCATTAAGCGTGTACAGGTTCGGTTAACGTGACCGGCTAGTGTTGACATTCACCATTGTCAACGCTGGCCAAGCGCCTAGAATCGGGGTTCGTCTTTTTGCCAGAGTCATTATCATGACGGTGAACATTGCTGCCCCACTGACCCTACAAGGGTACACCCTCAAAAATCGCCTGATCAAAGGGGCGATGAGTGAAGCCCTGTCCAACACGGCCGGTCAAGTGACTGAGCCGCTGCTGACGCTTTATGACACATGGGGACAAGGCGGTCTTGGCTGCTCGATCACCGGTAACGTCATGATCGACATCCGCGCCAAAAACGAACCCGGTGTGGTGGTCATTGAAGATGAGTCCGACCTTGCCGGTTTGACCCGTTGGGCGGCGATTGGCAAAAAATACAACATGCCGCAAATTGTGCAACTCTCGCACCCAGGCAAGCAATGTCCTAAAGGCTTAAACAAAGAAACGGTCGCGCCATCGGCGATTGGTTTTGGGCCTGATATGGCGGCTTTTTTTGGTACACCGCGTGCGCTGACCGAAGCCGAAATTTTAGATCTGATTCGCCGTTTTGGTGAGTCGGCGCGTATTTGCAAAAAAGCGGGCTTTGAAGGCGTGCAGATTCATGGTGCACATGGCTATTTGGTCAGCGAATTTTTATCGCCCAAGCATAACCAACGCCAAGACCAATGGGGCGGTAGCCTAGAAAACCGGATGCGCTTTTTGCTAGAAGCCTTTAAAGAAATTCGCAAGCAAACCGGCGACAACTTTATTGTGGGGGTCAAGCTCAATTCGGCCGACTTTCAAAAAGGCGGCTTTGGTGAAGAAGAATCGGTAGAAGTCTTTAAAGCCTTGGACGCCCTCGGGGTCGATTTTGTCGAAATCTCTGGTGGTACCTATGAAGCTGCCGCCATGACAGGTGTCAAAAAAACCGCCAGCACCCAAGCGCGTGAAGCCTATTTTCTAGACTTTGCCGACAAAGTGCGCGGTCAAGTGAACATGGCACTGATGGTCACCGGTGGTTTTCGGACCCGTCACGGCATGGATACTGCACTGCAAAGTGGCGCGTGTGATTTGATCGGCATTGCTCGTCCACTGGCGGTTGAGACCGATGCACCGGCCAATCTGGTGGCTGGTCATAACGTCAAATATGCGGTTAAACCGATCAAAACCGGCTTTAAACCATTTGATAAAATGGGTGTCATGGAAATTATTTGGTACGCCGCACAATTTAAAGCCATTGGGCAGGGCAAACGTCCTAACCCCAACTTGTCGCCCTTGGTGGTGTTTTTTCATTACATCAAAGGCAATGTCAAAGCTATGTTGCGTGGCAAAAAGCCTAAAGCGGGTCGTTTACGCGCCAGTTAAGACGATTGTGCACCTTTGATCCGCATTCGTCGCGATGGCGCGGCTGTGTTGAGGTTGTGTGGTGTCTGTGTGTGGGCATTGCATGGCTGCATTGCGTTGTTTCGCCGCCCTCGCTACAGTGAGGGCAGTTGCAAGGGGAGTAGCCTCACTCCGCAATCTATCGTCAATACGTGGTGTCCGTGTCACGCGTGACCCACCGGTAGATTGGTATCTGACCCGTTGAGGGTGAGATATAGGCAAGACCTTGACCTGTGTTGTTTGATCAAACGATTAAACGGCAGGTCAGGGTTTTTTTATGCCTGTCCTGTTGTTTGATCCCAACCATTGATTGAAGGGGATACACAATGGAAACCGTAGGCAGTCTCGGGTTATACGGCGTATTTTTTGCGCTAGTGGCCGCCATGTTGTTGGTCGATTTTTTAACCTTTAAGCAAAAAGCCGATGAGCGTGTACCACTCAAGCAAGCCGCCATATGGAGTGCTGTTTGGGTGGGCGTGTCTGGTTTGTTTGCTGGTGGCTTGTGGTGGTATTTAGACGGCGAGCTGGGTCGCGCCATTGCCAACCAAAAAACCCTTGAGTTTGTGACCGGCTATTTGCTCGAAAAATCGCTGGCGATTGATAACGTGTTTATCTGGTTGATGATTTTTTCGGCCTTTGCGATTCCACCTGCGTTGCAACGACGGGTGTTGCTGTATGGCGTATTGGGCGCGATTGTGCTGCGCACCATCATGATTTTTGCTGGTGCATGGTTGATCGCGCAGTTTCACTGGATTCTGTATGTGTTTGGCGCGTTCTTGGTGTTTACGGGCATTAAGATGTGGGTCAGCCACGGCGAAGAGAGCGACCCAGAACAAGGCTTTTTGCTGAAGTTTTTACGCAAGCATATGCGCATTACGCCCGCGCTTGAGGGCGAGAAGTTTGTGGTTTTGCGGCAAGGTGTGCGGTGGTTCACACCCTTGGCGTTGGTATTGGTGTTGGTAGAGCTGTCGGATGTCATTTTTGCGGTAGATTCGATTCCGGCTATTTTTGCGGTGACCAGCGACCCCTTTATTGTGCTGACCGCCAACTTGTTAGCCATTTTGGGTCTGCGGGCGATGTTCTTTTTACTGGCTGATTTGGCAGGGCGTTTTCATCTGTTGCCTTACGCCTTGTCGATCATTTTGGTGTTTATCGGGATCAAGATGTTGTTGCTCGACATTTACCATATTCCGATTGGCGCATCGCTGGGCTTTATTGCCGCAACCTTAACCATTGCGGGTGTATGGTCATGGAAAACCGCTAAACCCG
>JBEANQ010000074.1:0-11184 GCA_041165345.1 Pseudomonadota bacterium | reverse complement strand
TGAGCTACGTTATTACCGCGAGTATTTTTTCCGTGTGAACTAATTTGCATAATTGTTGTGATGCGATTGGCAAGTCAGTCAAAAACAGATCGAAGGACTTGCCAATCGACCGTTAGGCGGTCAAAAATCAGACGTTATTCCCCGTTCTGATCATGATATGAATGTTAATTCACTATTCGGCCGCCAAAATCGACAGTTCGTCGATTTGTTTCCGCGTGACTTGTCCGTCATGTTGGAAGGCGACATAGTGTGAGCTGCTTCACATCTTAACGCTGATGCCCAAGGATCGGGTCGAATGACGAAGAATATGATGTCAATGTCTGGCTGGATTAAGCAATTAGATAACGTACTGGAGTGGAGTCCAGTGCGAAAGTGCAATTTATTGCTGTCTATTCTATTGTTCATTTTTTTACAGTATACGGCCTTTCATTTTTATGAATTATGGTCGCCCAATCCTTACGTCGATTATGCGTTATTGCAAAGCATGACGCCGATTCACTTGTCCCTGATTGCCAGTTGTGTATTTTTGATTTTGTCTGGTCGCTGGTTAAATCAGTTTGATTGGGCGCAAGTGGTCTTGCCTTATATTTACTCGGCGTATTATGCCTGTACCTTGCTGTATTTGGCGCATATGACCGGTATTTGGAGCATTGCAGTCGGGTTGGTGCTGGCCGGTGCGCCATTGTTTGGGTTTATTTTGTTGGCCAGTCGCGTGGTCTATGTGGTGTTGTCGCTTGCCTGTGTGGTGATTGTCTATTTAAGTTTTATGACCGCATTTGGGCACTTGCCTTACGCTCCTTTGTTTAGACCCACGTTTTTTTCTGACCCTGCGGCCAAGCCCTTTATGCTGTTGTGCTACACCTATTTTGCCTTGCCGCATTTTATTTCGATGGTGGCGTTTAGTGATTTGTTTTTGCGTCATTGGCGTCGTCGTGAAGACATGATTCACCAAATTAGTTTGACCGACAGCTTGACTGGTTTAAGTAATCGTCGGGCGATTACGTTTTATTTGCAAAAGTATTTGCTGCTGTGCCAAGTCGAGCATCAGCCCATTTCGGTGATTTTGGTCGATCTCGATCACTTTAAACAGATTAACGATAATTTTGGCCATTTGATTGGTGATGAAGCCTTACGCCAAGCCAGTGAGTGTATGCGTGATGTGGTGCGTAAAAAAGACCAGTTGGGGCGTTATGGCGGTGAGGAATTTTTGATTGTGTTGGTGGATACCCCGTTAGAGGAAGCGGCTCAAATCGCTGAGCGTTGCCGGCGCAGCCTAGAGCAAACCTTGTTGTGGAGTGAGCATGGGGTGCGTATTCCCATGACCGCCAGTTTTGGGGTGTATTGCAGCACGATTGCCGATGAAAGCATGGATGATGTGATGCGCCAAACCGATCATTATTTATATCAGGCCAAATCGAGCGGTCGAAATCGTATTTGTCATTTTGGGTCGATCTAAGGCAAATGGTGTGGCGGGTTGCCGTCGTCGATAGCCAATCATGAAGCGTCGATGACGGATTGAGGTCAGTTAGCCGCCATGCTGCCAGCCTGTCAGCGCCCACACAATCACGCCAATCACCACAAGTGCGCTCACAATGCTGGGCCATGCAGACGGTTGCGGTGTTGTGGGCTGCGGTGTTGCCAGTGAGTCGGGCAGTGGCGCGTGTTGGGTTGTGCTGCCCCGTGGCGTTGGCTGGGCGCGGGGCTGTGGAATGGGGGTTCGTGGTGTGGCGGCTTTGACCCGTGGCTGTGCTGGTGGAGTTGGTACTTGTGGTGGTGGGGTGGGGGCTGTGGGCCGTGACGGTGCAGTAGTTTCGCCAAGTTCGGTGAGCAAGCGTTCACAGGTGCGTTCAAACTCACTGAGGTCGTTTAGTTGAAAGTCGTCTTCATGCACGACTTTATTGCGCATGGTCGCGACCCAGCGTAACGATTTTAGTGTGCTGGCGGTGAGTTGTGATTCGACGCTGCTGGCTTTTTCGTGCAGGCCACGACCGTTCGCGCCATAGTGTTGTTCGAGGCGTTTTTCCAGTTTCTTGCTGTAGCGAATCACGCTATCAATGTCGCTCATCCGTGTGTGTTGGCCCTTTATTAATCATCTAAAACGCGAATCGCCCTTTGCCATGCAACAAAGGGCGATATGACGCCACGCAGGACGGTGGGTTTAACTGACCCGATCACCTACTTGTGCGCCATGATCTGGTGACACTAAATAAATGCTATCGCCGTGACCTGCGGCAATCACCATGCCTTCGGAGACACCAAATTTTGCCATTTTACGCGGCGGCAAATTGGCGACCAAAATCACCAAACGATTGAGCAGGGCTTCAGGCGCATAGGCTTTGCGAATGCCACTAAACACCGTGCGATGACGGCCTTCGCCAGCATCTAAGGTCAGCTTGAGTAGCTTATCTGAGCCGTCGACGACCTCGGCATGTACCACTTGTGCAATGCGTAAGTCAATTTTGGCAAAGTCATCAAACACAATGTCTGTAGGTATAGCGGCTTGTTCTGCCTTGGCCTTGCTGGCTTTAGCGGCAGGAGCTGCCGCCACGACGGGCGCAGCCAGTGAGTCAGTGGAGTCGGCCACCATTGCCGCCACCTTGTCTTTATCGACCCGTTGCATTAACGGTTGGAAGGTGCGGATGTTGTGGTTGAGCAACACTTGATGACGGCTGGCCCATTGGAGGGAGTCAAGGTTTAAAAAGTCCTGCACTTGTCCGGCCATGACGGGCAAGATGGGGGACAAATACACCATCAATTGACGGAATAAATTCAAACCCACCGAACACACCGCATGGACTTCGCTGTCCATACCGTCGAGCTTAGCCAGCGCCCACGGTTTTTTCTCGTCGATGTATTGGTTGGCACGGTCAGCCAACGCCATGATGTCTCGAATCGCACGGCTGTATTCGCGGGCTTCAAACGCCGCACCAATGCCATCACCGGCATCGATAAAGTCTTGCAGCAGTTGCGGCTCGGCGCAGGTGGGTGCAAGGGTACCGTCAAATTTTTTGCTGATAAATCCCGCACAACGGCTGGCAATATTGACCACTTTGCCGACCAAGTCGCTGTTTACTTTTTGGCAGAAGTCATCAAGGTTTAAGTCAAGGTCTTCAACGGTATCGGACAGTTTGCTGGCAAAGTAATAGCGCAGGTACTCGGGGTTTAAATGCGCAAGGTAGGTTTCGGCTTTAATAAACGTGCCGCGTGACTTGCTCATTTTCTCGCCATTGACGGTGAGAAAACCATGCGCAAACACGCCGGTTGGGGTGCGGTAGTGAGCCGCAGTCAGCATGGCTGGCCAAAACAGGCCATGAAATTTGACAATGTCTTTGCCAATAAAATGATACAGCTCGGTGTCGCCACCCTCGCGCCAGTAGTCGTCAAAGTTTAAGCCGAGTTCTGGGCGGTTATGGCACAGATGCTCAAAGCTGGCCATGTAGCCAATTGGGGCATCAATCCAGACATAAAAGTATTTGCCTTCGGCATTGGGGATTTCAAAACCAAAATACGGCGCATCACGCGAGATGTCTAAGTCCATCAGGCCGTCGTTGAGCCAGTCGCCCAATTTGTTGGCGATACTGCTTTGCAGGTGGCCGTCGGTGGTGGTCCATGTTTTCAAAAAGTCGGTAAAGGCTGGCAGTTTGAAAAAATAGTGATCCGATTTTTTTTGAATCGGCGTCGCACCACTCAAGGTCGAGTAGGGGTTTTTGAGTTCGGTGGCATCATAGGTTGCGCCACAGACTTCACAGTTATCGCCATATTGGTCTTTGGCGTTGCATTTGGGGCATTCGCCTTTGATAAAGCGGTCGGCTAAAAACAGGTTTTTTTCGGGGTCAAATAACTGGGTAATGGCACGGACTTCAATATGCCCACCCGCCAAATGATGGCTGTACATGTCTTGGGTGCGGGCGCGGTTTTCTGCACTGTGGGTTGAATGATACTGATCAAAGCCCACAAAAAAACCGGCAAAGTCGCGCTCGTGTTCGCGCTGCACTTGGGCGATTTGCTGTTCTGGCGTGATGCCGTTGGCTTCGGCGCGCAACATAATGGCGGTGCCGTGAGCGTCGTCGGCGCAGACATAAGTGACCTGATGGCCTTGCGCGCGCATGGCACGAACCCAGATGTCGGTCTGGATGTATTCAACCAAATGACCCAAATGAATCGGGCCGTTGGCATAGGGAAGGGCACTGGTCACCAAAATTTTACGCACGATCATCCTCGGGCAAACGCATAGAGCAGCAAGCGGGCGGTCATGATAACAGACGCCTAGCCCTGTTTCGATGCGCTGTCAGGCTCGATTTACCGCACTAGGTCGATGCGTGTCGCCATACATTGACGGTGTTGTGGCACTGCTTTTGCCAAACCGAAGGGCGTAAGATAGCGCCAGTCCTGTACACCTAGTGCCAATCGTTGCTGGAGCGCCCCATGTTTTCGCCGTTTAAGCCCTTTAAGTCGCTATTTGCCGATGACCCTGTGCAAAAAATCTTGGCGCAGCACCTGCTGCCACAGACACAGGTGACGGTTGCCAGCCTGATCACCCAAACTCAGCGCCAAAACGACTGCTTAACGCTGACCCTCAAACTGCCTGCGGGTTACAAAGGCGACCCCCAAGTGCTGCATGACCAACTGGCCGACGCGCTTGAACCGCATGGTATTCGTGAGCTTAATCTGCATTTGGTGGCACAAAAGGTCGCCAGCGGGCAGCAACAACAGCAATCATCTGGCGTGCCCATGCCGCCGGTCGTGGATGCCGCCGCGCTCAAGTCGACCCTGCCCGACGCCCCCGCTAAAGACAGCCCCGCGCAGGTTGCCGCCGCGCAAACGGCTGCGCCGAGCCGTCCTGCACCGCCCACCCAAAGCCAATTGCCCGCGCATCCGCGCATTCGGCATGTGATTGTGGTCGCATCAGGCAAAGGCGGCGTGGGCAAATCCACCACAGCGGTCAACTTGGCGTTGGCCTTGCAAAAAGCGGGTGCGCGAGTGGGCGTGCTAGATGCCGACATCTACGGCCCAAGTATTCCCACCATGCTGGGCGTGGCCGGACGTACACCAAACATTGAAAACGAACAATTTGTGCCGATTGATGCCCACGGCATGGCAGTGCTGTCGATTGGCAACCTCACCGGCGACGACAACACGCCGGTGGTCTGGCGTGGCCCCAAAGCCACCGGCGCATTAATGCAACTGTTTAACCAAACCGCATGGCCGGACTTAGACTATCTGGTGATCGACATGCCACCTGGCACAGGCGACATTCAACTCACACTTGCCCAACGCATTCCCGTGACTGGTGCGGTGATTGTCACCACACCCCAACACATTGCACTGCTCGATGCGCAAAAAGGCATCGAGCTGTTTAACAAAGTCAACATTCCCATTTTGGGCGTGGTCGAAAACATGGCCTTGCATGTGTGTTCGCAATGCGGCCAAGTTGATGAAATCTTTGGCGCTGGTGGTGGGCAAAAGCTGGGTGAACAGTATCAAATCCCTGTGTTGGGCAAATTGCCGCTCAATGCCACCATCCGCGAAAACGCAGATGCAGGCCACCCCAGTGTGGTGGTGGGTGACGCTGCTGCCCCGCTATATCAGCAAATTGCCTTAAAAGTGATCGAGCGTGTCTCTGCCTTGCCGCAACGCCAGCGTGACGACAAGCGAATTTTTTAAGCCAGACGTTTGGGGTGGGGTGGGTGGTCATCCCAGCCCATTCACTGCACATCCCTTTGCCCCTATTGGCCAAAATCGCGTACATTAACCGCCAATTTGGAATCAATGTCTGTGGGGGCAAACATGTCTATTAAGTCTGATCGTTGGATTCGCCAAATGAGCGAACAACACGGCATGATTGAACCGTTTGAAGCCGGTCAAGTCCGCCACGACGCCGCAGGCAACAAGCTGGTCAGCTATGGTACCTCAAGCTATGGTTATGACGTGCGCTGTGCGCGTGAATTTAAAGTCTTTACCAACGTGCATTCGGTGATTGTAGACCCCAAAAATTTTGATGAAAAAAGTTTTATTGATATCGAAGCCGACGTGTGCATCATTCCACCCAACAGCTTTGCACTGGCCAGAACGGTCGAATATTTTAAAATCCCGCGTGATGTTTTGACGGTTTGTCTAGGAAAATCAACGTATGCGCGTTGCTTTCGTGCTGATACGCGCGTGGCATTGGTTGATGGTACGCATCCCACATTAGAAGAGATGGCCAAACGTGCCGAAGCGGGTGAACAGTTTTGGGGTTACAGCATTGGTGAAAATGGTCGTGTGATTGTCAGTTTGTTGGATGCTCCGCGCTACGTCGGCCAAGATAGTCTTGTCGAAGTGATGTTGGATCACGGTAAGAGCATCTTTGCCACACCTGACCATATGTTTATGCTGCGTGATGGTCAATGGTGTGCTGCGGGTGAATTACGGGCTGGAATGGCGTTAATGCCATTATACCGTGATCTGTATCGGGGGTATGAGATGACCTATCAACCGATAAACGGTCATATGATCCCCACGCATCGCATGGCTGACGAGTGGAACGTGCGTAACGGCATTTATGGCGAACAAATCAACACCCATCGTCATCATATTGATCATGATCGTCTCAATAATAATCCGTGGAATATTGAGCGTATGGATGCATCAGCGCACATTCGCCATCACAATCAAGACACCTATGGCGAAGATTTTGATCCCATTGAACATGGTGCTGCCATTCGTGAGGCACTCCATCGTAAGTTGCAAGATCCACAATGGTCGGCTCATTATTCACACGTCCAACAAAAGCGCGCTTTAGATTTTTGGCAAATGCCCGAATATGCCGAACAACGCGCAGCACTGATGCAAAAGCGCCAGCATATTGGTCAAACCACACGTGATAAGCATCGTATCGTCTTACAAGAGCGTTACGCTGATGCGGCAGAGCGCGTCAAGCAAGGTCTACGCGTTAAAATGGCATGGCAAGCTGCAACCGATGCTAGACGTAGTCAACAAGCCGATATTGCAAGGCAAATCAACCTGCGTGAAGAGATCAACGCGGATACGGTAAAGGCTGCACTGCATCAAACCGGCTCGATTCGAGGTGCGGCGCGTCTGCTGAGTTGTGATCGTTCTGTATTTCGGCGTTTTCCGCATGTTATTTCAGCTTTCCGCGGCGATGTGGCACCACATAACCATAAAGTGTTGGGCATTCGTGCGGTTGCTGGATCACATGATGTGTATTGTTTGACTGTTCCAGAAGCTGGGAATTTCGCGCTTGCCGATGGTGTTTTTGTGCAAAATTGCGGCATCATTGTGAACGTCACGCCTTTAGAGCCTGAATGGGAAGGCCACGTGACCCTCGAATTTTCCAACACCACCAATCTACCCGCGCGCATTTATGCCGGTGAAGGCGTCGCCCAAATGCTGTTTTTTCAAAGTGACGAAACCTGCGAAACCAGCTATAAAGACCGTGGTGGCAAATACCAAGGCCAGACCGGCGTGACCTTGCCGAAAACCTAAATAGAGTTTTGGGTATGACCGTTTGTTAGACAAGCGCCCGACGAACGGTTTACACCGACCCATGCCTGATCCTGCTATCATTGGCGAGACCTCAAAACGAACGGTCTTGTCAGACAACCGCTTGTCTTTTGCGGTTTGCTAAATATGCTTCACCATGATCATATGGCATACACCCGCTATGCTTAAGCATCGAGTCGGCTGCACAACAACAAACACAGCCGATTTGACATTGGAATTGACGCGCTTAGTCGCGTAGACAACGGAAGGAATGACAGATGCCGGCTTTTGCCCGATTCGCCTCTCATACGCTAGCCCTGTGTATTGCCCTCACATCCGGCGCTGTCTACGCGTTAGAAGCCATTAGTGACGCAGATTTGTCATCCTCAACAGGGGAAGGGATTGCAATCCTGCCAGAGAACTTTTCGTTTGTGATGCAAGACGAAGATGCCTCTTATATCAATATTATTCCACGTGGTTCACCTAAAACTGCGGGTGTAAACCGCGCCGACATTTATATTCGCAACCTATCGATTACTCAAAACGATGCCACCACTACGCGTGCCAGTGGCACCAATATTGTGTCGTGGGGCAGTGGCGCTAACCCATTTTTGATTGCCGTCAAATCAGAATCTCAACCCGATTATGTGAATGCCAATCAGTCGCGGGCTTTTTTGCGCATTGAAGCCCCTACCTATTGCTTTACAGGTGTCGCCACCGGTGCAGGAACTGATTGTCAAGCCGTTGACACAGGTGATGCACTTTCAGCATATAACTTACGCCTTGGTGCCCAAGTTGATTTATTAATCAAAGCCAACACCCAATCGCAAGGCTATGGAACATCAGTAGGAACAGCACTCAACGGCTCAACAGGGATTGGCTTACAGGCTATTTGGAATGGCATGAGCCTCAATGGCACACGTTTTGATCTTTTTCAGACGCCTAGCAATAGTAGTGCCGGCGCGAATGGAGGAGATGTCTCCTACAATAGCACGCTCGGTATTCGTGCATTAATTCGGTTAAATACAGACTCTGCACAGACAAATAATGGTTTGCGACTGACCACAGCATTAGACAGTAGCTATAACGGTACAACAAATCGCTTGTTTGATGCCAATGAAGGTATTCGAATTCAAGACCTTGATATTAACGTTCCTTTGGGTATGCCACATTATCAGTCGCTTGTACTAGGAAAAGCAGATGCTGCCGGAAACTTCTATTTGGAACTAACACGTATTCCAAATGATTCTGACGCTTATAACGCGGCCTATATTGATTATAGTAATGCTGCCATGATCACCGCCAAGACCTGTACTAGCACGTCATGTGGTAGTACGGCTATACCTGCAACTCACGGTACCATTTCGATGGGTGCAACCACCTTTACGTCTAAGGCTGGTGCTGTGGTGAACGTTGGAACAAGCAAAATAGATGGTTTGTTCATTCAGCATCTGAAGCTAACAACCACAGGTTTATAAGGATGCCACTCATGAAACGGAATCTGTTTGCGTTGACTGTGCTGGCAATCAGCACCTATTTGACACCCGCACATGCTGTGCTTGAAGCATATAGTGACATGGATCTGAGTCAGATTAATGGGCAGGCTTATACGGTTAAACCATATGATGCAACCGCTGCCTCGATTACCCTTGGTATTGATTTTCGCTTAAACCTAGACCCTGACGGTGCGAATGGTGGTGCTCTTGATGGCAAGCTTGATAATATTTGCAGCAGTAGTGCAAGCGTAGTTGCCTGTAATATCGGTGTATCTTTTAATAACCGATTTACAGCGACAAATCGGAAAGATTGGTTGGTTTTTAAAAATGTAACTGGATCAATTAGTATTCCAGAAATTATTATTTCTGGGCAAGATGTCTATACTAATTTTGCGGGAACAACAACAAAACCCGCACTTAATTTAAAGTTTGATAGTACAAAACCCATCATTGTGAAGCAGCTTGGTTTTGAGTCATTGGCCGTTGAAACGGATAGTGCAAATGAAGTCGATGGGAGTGGAAATTTAAATATGTCCAATCTACCCGGCTACCGTGTATCCACGTTGTCATCCAGTGCAACAGCGAATGGTGATACCAATAACTTTGATGCGGGAAAAACGACAGGCTTTATTGGCCTAGACATGACCGCCACAATCAAAGTGAATGGCAACATTAAAATATTCAGTTGCACCCGCTCAGCCACCGGCTGCTCGTAAACGGAGGATTCAACGGATGAAAACAAAACATACACTGCTGGTGATTGCAATTTTAGCCGCACATAATCCGGTCTGGGCGCTTGAAAGCCTAGAAGATCATGCGTTATCCAATGTCAGTGGTGCAGATGGTTTAGTCATTCAAACGCAATCCGATCAAGTCGCGATTGATCAATTGTTCTATCAAGACAAATATGGCTCATCAACCACGGGTGGTGTGGCTGCTGCTGATAGCACATTATTTGCAAGATTTGATGGGATTAATATTAAACCTGTCACATCCGGTCAAACATTGGGCTCAACCATAAAAATTAATACAGGTTCATCAGCAGGTGGTATCTCTGCTTTTAACTTTGAACTCATTAGTAAACCTAGTTTGTTTACTGCTCAGCGTTTTTATGGATGTAGTTCATCAACAGGCGCTGCAGGTACTAGCTGTACGGGTACAGGTAATAGTGGTAATGCGACAGGTGGTAATTCTGGTGAATGGGCGATTAAAAGCTCAGGTTTAGGCTTGACCATTGCCAGCACTGATGGTTTGTTGAATAAAAATGCATCTGCACGCGTCAAGGTCATTATTGACCAAATGGACGTTTTTATTACCGAATTTAATGGTTCGACTTATAACCAAATTATTTTGGGTGATATTCGTGCCAATATTGATGCAACGGGAAAAATTTGGGTCGACACAGTTGAGGGCTTACGTTTTCAAGGAGATGTGGCCTTAGCCTCAGCCACCAATAGTGATGGCAGTAATTATCGTGCAGGTCTTCAATTATCACTCAAACAAAAAGGAAACGTCGGGGATAGCTCGACGGCAGCAGCGACTCGTTATGACAGTGCATCCGCCGGCAACCTGATTCGTTTTGGTGCTAGTGGGAATTTAAAGAACGTAGATTTCTATCTACGCGGCACAGATGAGCAAAATCCTGATACATCAAAAACCTTTGGCCGAGTCGATGGTTTGGCCGCAGGCGACTCAATTGTTGGTTCTAGTGGTGTTGCACTTCGTGCCAAAGGTGAGTTTGCACGAGGTACCATGGCTGCCGGAGGATTTAGTTATGAAATCGGAGAGGCTGGCTCGGCTGGTCGCTCATTACGTTTTAGTGACATGGTTGAGTTTTCCAATATTGATGGTACCGGTAATGCTCCTTTTGACCTAGGCAATGTATATATTGACTTGTTTAACTCGACCAAAATTGGTTTACCAATGAGTAGCAAGCTATCAAGTGCATTGAAATTTAACACCATTGAAACAGCGTTAGCAGATGCAAATGGTCTGAACTATCTTGATTTGATGACGGGAAATTGTACGGCATCAACCACAGGAGGAACGGCTAGTTGTACGACAGCACAAGCTAAAACCGTTACAGCAGGCATGCTTGCAATTGGGATTCGTGGCTTGAGCCTACAAGGGCTAGCCCGTAAAACAGAGTTTATTAATAATAATACTGGTGTTGCGACCAGTACGATTAATGGATCACTGGTTACTG
>JBEANQ010000073.1:0-11272 GCA_041165345.1 Pseudomonadota bacterium | reverse complement strand
TTACGCGGCTGCTCAAGATGTAGCACGATCCGAATTGACTTGGTGCGAAGTGCTTTTTTTGCAAAATCTTTTTCACTGATTTGATTGGCGTTAAATTGCGCAGAAACCAGACCTGCGAGGGTATCTCGCACCTTAATCGCCACCTCTTCGCACAGGTCAATCGCCTTGGTGCGGCGGTCAACACGATAATCCTTCACTTCAATCAGCCACGTCGTTGAGCCAGCAATATAAATCAGATCAACTGCTTTAGTACCACCAAAAGCGCTGTTAAATTGGTTGCGGTAAAAAGACCAATCATCGTATTTTTTAGCCATAGCTTGGGGTGGAAAGGTAAACGTCAGCCGACCTTCAGCGATTATCGTCATATCAACCAACCTGCATATAACGATCAGACTGCATCAACTCTTCATCGAGTAGTGCCAACGTTTGTAGTGCCTCGAGTTGATCCCCTTGTTCGATCTGTACACCTTGCTCGGTCGGTCGCAGTGCAAAATAGCGACAAGGAATGTTAGCAAAAACTCTTTCTTGCTTGAGGATTTCCAGCTCTCTGAGCAAAAAGAGCGAGTGGGTTGCAATAAACAGTTGAATACCGTTTTGACATAGATGCAGCATAACCTTGGCAATCAGTTTAATGAGCTTGGGGTTAAGGTTCGTTTCTGGCTCATCCCAAAACAGATAGCCTTGTTCCAGCAGTGTGCCGGTACTGATCAAGCGTGCCAGCATAGCGAGTTTGCGCAGACCTTCGGCAACCAGTGGCATTTCTAGGTTGCCTTCACCAGTGATGCTTAAGTAAAAACGCCCACTCTTACTATCGACAAACACGCGCCCGCCCATGGCCTCTTCAAGCGGTTTGAGTAATTCTGCAATCCGCTTTTCACGTTGACCTTTGATCGCTGGTGCATTCAGTAGGGAGCAGGTATCACGCCACGTTTCTTCAAACTCTACATAAGTGTTGTCATACAGCGAAATAAACCAAGGACACAGCGTTAGCAGTTCACGAGTTGGAAAAAACACTGGTGGCTTGGTTTGCCATTCCGCTGGTGAGTTTTCGATTTGTACTTCGGATTTGCTACGGGTGGACAGGGCGAATTGTGCATTTAGTGCAGAATTAGCAAATGTAAAACCCAGCTCACAGCGTTCTGCACCTTGCTTACGTCGCGCCAGTCGTCCCAGACTTTCGGGACGCAATACTGCAACTAGCTTGTCTGCATAGGCTTTTTGCAGTGATGTTTGCGTGGGTTTGGTCGACTCGGTATGCAGTAGATGGGTTTGCCGTGGATCAAACCCAGTTGCAATCACGGCATACATGACTTTGAGCAGATGTGATTTGCCACAGCCATTTTCACCAACAACGATGTTAATGCCAGACGCAAAATTTAGGCTGGCTTCGGGGAAAACGGTCAGATTTTTAATCTGGAGTTGTGTGAGCATACGTCCCCCTAAAGATCCATTCCGAGTTGCTCATCTCG
Organism: Pseudomonadota bacterium; assembly: GCA_041165345.1. Lineage (GTDB taxonomy): Bacteria > Pseudomonadota > Gammaproteobacteria > Pseudomonadales > Moraxellaceae > JBBKWH01. The sequence goes on along the minus strand of JBEANQ010000073.1, from coordinate 9,803 downwards.
ATGACCGACGTCATGCGAGGCATCCACAATCGATGACCACGAGCCAATCAGTTCGTTATACGCCCTTGCTTCTTCTGCCCACTTTTTGCGTTCGCACAGGGTATACAGGTGGTAGGCCAATTGTCGCACAGGCTCGCCAAGTTGTGGCATTTTGGCCAGCAATTGACCGGCTGCGCTTTCGCCTTGGCCTTGCAGCATACGGATGATGTGGTGGCAGGCTTCCCAGACGGGGTTACGGCTGTCGGTGCGTGGGTCGTAGTCGTCTGGATATTCGCTCCATTTAAGGAGGCGCACTTTGCCTGCATTGGATTCGATCACGCCTGCTTCGCGCACGCCTTCGACTGAGGTGCCTTTGGCGCGTGCCAGTGTGTCGGCTTCGCCAAAGCTGCCAATGCCCCAGCCATATTGTTCAAACCACGCCGAGCAGAACAGGGTGTCGGCATCGCTGCTCCCACTGTCGGGGTTGAGGTAGTCGGTAATGGCTTGGTTGATCATGACCAGTGCGTCATGCACGGTCATGGCTGTGCCATCTTGGTTGAGGATTGCGCTGTATTTGGAGTAGATCGCCATGCCAGGGCCAATGGCGGCTTGGGCAAGGTCTACCGGTGCAATCGGGGTCAGGCCAGTTTCACCACCAATCATGGTTTCGAGGGCTTCTGGCATTTGGTTGCGTAGCTCACGCTGAAACTCACGGCGTGACAAGGTTTCGGCAGCGATGGCGCGTTTACGGCAGACCAGCACCACGGATGAGGCGAGTGCGTTTGTGCCTGAGCCAATCATGCGATTCGCCATTTCGGTACGCATTGGCCATGTACCATCAATCGAAAAACCTGCTTTAACCACAGCTTCTAAGAATGTTTCCCAACCAGTGCTGCTGGTGCTGTCGTCTTTGGTTTCGGATTGTTTAAACGCATAGTAGATAGTAACTGGAAATGCCGGATGCGCTTGCTCTGCAAGGTTGTGCATGGCTTGGGTCATGCCATCCAAGAAGAATTTTTCGGCTTTTTCTTTGCTACCGTGCCGGTAGGGCGTGGCGACCAGCTCTTCGGCTTTGGGTACAGCCATGGTCGAAAACAGTGATGGGTAAATGTAACGCAGCGAACGACGCATCCAGACGTAGAAGAAATCTGATAAATCGGCATAACCAATATTGTCGTAATACGGTGGATCGGTTGATACGACTTTATTGATGCTGATACTTTGAGTTGCTGCGTCTGATTGAGCTGCATATGAACTTATGCTTGCTGGGACGTGTGCTAATGCTTTTGATGTCCAATCAACCATTGCGATCCAATTTCCAGAAGACTGGCAAAAAGGGTTAGCTTCCGCATAGTCCCAAACCATTGGAATTGCCTGTCTTCCAAAGGTGTTACGCATCTTTTCACCAGAAGAATGCCAGCTACATATGGATGACCAATAGTCAGAAACTTTATCGGAAACACAGCCTAAATAAACCGCCAGCGCATCTCCATACGCCGTTGCACCTGTCCTACCTGCATCAATACCTAATCCTTCATCGACCATACCTGCCGCTTGGGCATCGGCAATCGCTTTAAGACGCGCTTCTTGTACCAGATCAGAAAACGTGGTGAGGGCAACCAATTGGCGTGATGTAAACATCTTATCCCATGTGGTCATCCCATATAAACCGACGTTTACACGACTTTTGCCACAAGTTTCAGTCGATGGACTCCATTCTGGATGAGCAGATTTTGCAATCAGATCCATGTCTGGGGTAGGTGTTAAGTACACACGTCCACGAGTCCCTTCAAGCACTACAGCCATCAGACGCTCACCCATGCGACCCGCTTGGGCTTCTTCTCGAATGTATGAGAACGGCATGGCCGTACTAGACATCGCACAAACGCCACCGCTACGCTGTACTGTCCCTTCTGGCAAATGAGTTGGGCGCTTACCGTTTCTCACCTCAAAGCGGTAATCATCCTCACCAACGATCAGCTCGACCCAAGCCTCTTTACCTGCTTTGGTTGATACGTCGAAGGACTTCACTAATGGCACATCCACATGACTAAACAACGGGTTTGGACTCTTTACCGTCCGCGCCCATAGCCACGCAATCACCGTCAGTTCCTCACCTTGGTACTCCGTCAAATCTGGCCGCTCGGCAACCATCTCAGCCGTAATCTGCACCTTGGGGTACAAATGCCCAATCCGCTTAAATGCCTCTTCTCGCATCCAATGCCCATAACGACGCACATCTTCGGCAAGCCCTGTCGCGCCCTGCCAAGTTTGATACAAGTCACGATGGTTATTTTTGGCGTCCAGTTTGTCCGACTCAGGAATTGGCCCCACGGGCGCACGTCCAGCAAACTTGGGCGGAATCTCGATCATCGCCTTATTGATCATCACCGCCACAGGGTTGAGGTCACTGGCATAACTCTCTAGCCCCAAACGCTGCGCCTCCAGCGGCAATGCCCCACCACCGGCAAACGGATCGTGAAACGCAGGCAATTGCTCAGGATTAAACAACTCCGCCGCCTGTGGATGCGCCCGATTAAGATGGCAGGTTTCGCGCCAGCTCTCCCAAATGGCATCACGCGCCCGCTGCAAGACCGCTTCGTTGTTGGTATTTTCCCACTTCACCAAATCACGGATGATCTGAAAAAGCTTCTCGCGCTTGATCTCGGCTTCTTTTTTATTTACCCCAAAACCCAGCTCGCGCTGGTAGCTTGGATCATTGACCATCTGCGCAAAAATCACCGCACGCGCCGCAGCCAACGGACGACGCGCCCACCAGAGGTGCAAGGTGGAGGGATGCCCATGACGGATGGATTTTTCCCGCGCTGCTGCTTCGTTGATGTCATCCAACGGCAATGCCACTTCGATGAGCTTTTTGGGGGATTTGATCGGGTGAGTCATGGGGATTCCAGCGGTAAAAAACGATTAAAATCTAAGCGCATGCAGCATTGCGGTACAAAATGGCTCTGTTGACGCCCGCGCAAGCTCGGCATCATACAGTGGTCGCCAGTCTGCTTCATCAAATTCCGCTGCCATATCCTTCAACTCTTCGACCGTTTGCCACTGCCCACCGACCGCAGCAGCACGCTTTCCAACCAATGATGGGCTATTAAGGTTAAATACTCTGATCGTCTCAGTGGCTCGTAAATGGTCTGTTGCAGCTAACCCCGTTTTGGGCTCAACCTTGCCATCGTCCAAAAATACAAAAAAATCATCTGGTTCATCAATATCAGGCTTAATGAGATGCGTGTCATCGTAAAGAAGCGTCTGTTGATCCTTGTGGTCGGCGCAGTAACCATGATTTAGACACGCTCCAAACAGATTTGACCAATCAAAGATCAGCTGTGGACGCGCACCCTGTCTGCGCTGAAAGAAATGTTCGATATGCTGACCAATCGCTTGACTGATTGCAGATTCGCAATAGGCACATCGACCCTGCTGCATTTGATCAAAAAGCTGCCACATGGTTGACTTGTCTGTACTTGCAACATCTACCCAACGATGTTGACCATGTCGATATTGTGATAAGCATTGTGGAGCTGCTGGGCGTTGCAGTTTATGCATTGCTGCCTCCACGCTGTGGCAATCCACGTTTAAACTCAACCAATCGAATCAAACGGTCACATTCTTTCATCAGCGGATGTGTTGAACCAAAATGCGCATTCAACTGTTGAAGCAACGCCAACCCATCTTCTGATCTGTGTAAATCTTGCTGAATTAACGCTTTATATTCAGTGAGCTGCTGTGTTTCTTTCAAATCTGGGCGAGCATGAGTACCCATGACACTGGCTAAAACTTCATGACTGGCTGAGCCTCTTGTCTGTTCGGTAGGTGTTGTCGCTGTCATCCTGCGCTGACCATCTTCATCAGTGACTTCATGCAAAACCCTGATGCACTCGTTCGGTACAGTCGAAAGTACCTGCGGACTGTGCGTCGTCATGATGAATTGAATATTAGGGAAGGCTTCTTGCAATTGCCCAATGACTAACTGTTGCCAACTTGGATGAAGATGCATATCCACTTCATCAATCATCACAATTCCTTTTGCATCTAAGGCAGCCCTTGCACCTAAGTGTGGATTGAGTTGATAGCAGCGATAGGCAATGTCAGCAACCATACCAATCATGTTGCGTATACCATCGCTAAGCTGGTCAACTCTAAGGGTAATACCTGTCCGGTCGTTATAAATTTCTAGTCTTTCTGCATCAAAATTTAAATCAATAGTTTGATAATCAGTGCTTGCTAAAACAGTATCTAATGCTTTTTGAATGACGTCAATTCGGTTTGAAAACTTTGTTTCATATTGCCAACTTAATCGACCATCTCTCTTAAAAATCTTACCAAGTTCAGCAGCATGACCACTCAGAGTTTTGATAAGCCATTTTTCAAAAGCGCGATAACTTGATGCTGGATCAAGACAATCCATATAGCCATATGTACGAATCAGCGTATTATCAATTTCTGTTCGAGTCACTGTCTTTCTCTTTTCTTTTTTATTCGACCATAATCTACCGGTTCCATAATAACCAAATACAGGAAGGTCTTCTGTCAAACTATCTGATGTACGTAATTGAGATTGCACATGTAGTGCTAGTTTTCGTAGCTTTTTAGCACCCATATCATCGAGCGTTTTTGAGCTTGGGGATTCCTTTTCTCGAACCCGACACCACGCAGTAACACCTAACGCTTCCCCATGCACTGTAATTTTTGATGGAAGCAATCTGGCTTCACCATCTTCACTCACTACGGCTGTAGTTACATCATCAATTGTGATTGAGTTAGCAGGGTCGTTAGAGCCATTATTAGCAAGATCAAAGCCATTCAGATATGGCCATAATGCAATACGAACAGCGTCTAACACGGTCGTTTTTCCAGCACCATTCACCGCCACAATTACGGTTAAGTTCCGATCGAAACTGATCGTGACATTGCTAAAGCACCGAAAGTTTTTAAGCGCAATAGAATCTAGCCTCATGATACTTTCTCCATCCGAACCGCTTTCGACAGCAAATCTGCCAAATCGTAGTTAATGCTCGCCACCCCAAAATCAGGCTCATTGGTAAACGGGTGTTTGACGTAAAACACGCCGTCTGCCTGCTCACCATCCACAATCACAATCGCCAAAATAAACTTATCAGCTTGGTTGAGGGCATAAATAATTTCGTTGCGACTGATGGTAATGGTGCTTTGACCTTTGGCACGTCCCTTCACTTCAATGTGTCGATCGGAAACAATCGAACCATCTGCGCACACTGGAGGACGGGCAGTGAGATCCCACCCGCACTTCTCGGCAGACACATCAAATACTTGATGCCCTAACTGTGTCTCAATCCGTGTCACGGCCTGCATGGCTACACGCTCGACACGCGCACGCGCGGCCACATCGACACAAAAGGTGTTCTTGCCTTGACGCTGTGCCAATAATCCTGCTGGGATCACTAACGCACCGCCCAATACCACAGGTGTATTGGACACGACTTGCTTCATCGCGACCAGTTCTGCTTTGCGTTGCTCCAACCGACTGCTTAATTCTTCGACACGACGGCGTGCGTTTTCTGGCTGCATCTGGGGTTGTTTGCCTGCCTGCATATCTGACGTGAGCTTGATATAGCGGTCAGACCAATGACTAATCTCCTTCACGAGACGATCTTGAACTGCTGCCAGAATTTTGTCGGCTTGCTGCGCACGTCTGGTTTTCACGTCCTGATAATGCTGTGGTACAAGCGCTTCGGAAGCATGGCTTAATGCCATTTGCTCTAGATTAATATCCATCCAACGGGCATTAAGTACATCAGTCACTAGGTTTAGATCAGACGCACTGATCGGTTGTAAGTCCAGATGTGGTGCCCAACCAGCATTACTGGTCTGACCATGTGGATTAATTTCAACAAACTGTAAGCGACGCGAAGCCACTCTGAGCTCATCTTGCTTACCCTGCACACTATTGATGGCACCAGCTTCACGCACCACATGATCAATCATGAATAAAATTTTAGGTTCAATGCCGTCATCGTTTGGATCGACCAGCACCGCGCCTTGTTTAAGTTTGCCACGATGCGCTTGCAAGATGATGTCTGTGGTTGCAAACATCAGCGGATGAGTAGGATGTATTAAATCTGCCATCGGCTTACCGTACTGGCGTACATACTGTTTTTCAAAGCAAATACGTTCGTATTTCTTTAGAACGGGCGTTCTGGTCTCACCGACGACCCGATCACGCTCACGAATGGCTGCGGGTACGTGTTTAATTTCGTAGCGCCCAGTTTCCCGAAGGCGCATTTCACCGGTGAGACTTTGAAATGCCTCAGTGAAGAATGCACGGATAAAGTAAGGCTGGAGCTTGCGTGCTTCTGCTTTTTCCATCTCAGCCTTGACTGCGTATAGATGCTCAAGGCTCATGTGCTGATCGACTAGAGCGTTTCGACGTAAAATTTCTTTCAAGTGCTCAGTATCCAACGCACCTTCAATCATCTGGGTCATTTTTGCTCTGACTTCAGGAGACTCACCATAGCGAATCGCATCAATCAATAAATCCTTGAGCGAAATGTTATCAAAGGCTTCTCCAAGAATGTCGAAGACCTTGCCACCTAACGCTTCTTTTTCAATTTCTAGTTTTTCAAACAGTTTTTGAAACACCTCACCTTCGCGTGTCTCGTTAGCAACCAGATTCCACAAATGACAAACCTCAGTTTGCCCGATCCGATGAATCCGACCAAAACGTTGCTCCAGCCGGTTTGGGTTCCAAGGTAAATCATAGTTCACCATGAGATTTGCATTTTGTAGGTTGACGCCCTCCCCTGCGGCATCTGTAGCGACTAAAACCAATACATCAGGGTCATGCCGAAACTCTTCTTGTACCTTGCGTCGCTCATCACGGCTTGTGCCACCGTAGATTACGCGTACTGCTTCTGGCTTACCCAGTAGGTCTGTTATTCGAGTCACCAGATAGTTCAGCGTGTCTTTATGCTCTGTAAAAATAATCAACTTGCGACGATGTCCACTGGCGGTAAACATCTCAGGACGAGCCTGCAGCAGATGAGACAACTGCTCCCATTTTTTATCGCTGCCTGACTGCACAACTGTCATGGCCTGATCTTCAATCGCTGTAAGGCTTAGGATCTCAGCATGTAACTCTTGCACTGTATTGGCTGCCGTCGCCTGATCGACAACTTGCTCAGCGTATAATTCGTACTCTTCAGAGCTTAGCGAATCTTCTAAATCGTCCAAGTCATCCGGCAAATCAATCTGTTTTTTGATGTGGTATTCACCCAGTGTTGCAGCAACAAAACCAGTAGACGAGCTACCACGGAAACGCTGCTTCATCTCCTCAAGCTCTGCCTCTAAACGCTTACGGCGGCGTTTAAGTGACTGGTAAATAGCTTCAGGACTTGAGGCCAAACGCCGCTGCAATTGCGTGAGTGCAAAACCAACCGTGCCTTTCCGACGACCATCCAATCGGTCGGCACGATTCATCTCATTTCTAACGTAATCTGTCACTTGCTCGTACAAGATTCCTTCATGCGTAGACAGCTGATAATTAGCAGTGTATGCCCTACGCTCTGGGAATAGTGGCGTGCCATCAAATTTCAGTAGTTCTTCTTTGACCATACGGCGCATCATGTCTGATACATCGACCTTATGTGCGCCTTCACGGAATTTTCCATAGAACCGATCGCCGTCAAGCAGTGATAGCCAAATTTGGAAATCCTCTTCTTTGCCGTTATGAGGTGTTGCTGTCATCAGCAAAAAATGACGAGTAATTGACCCTAATAATTCACCTAACTGAAAACGTTTGGTTTTGGTAATTTTATTACCAAAATAGTTTGCTGAAAGTTTGTGAGCCTCATCAACGATGATCAAATCCCAGTCCGTATGTTTTAGACGTTCTTGGTGCTCTTCACTACGTGATAACTGGTCTAAACGGCAAATCAGTAAACTGGCTTCCTCAAAATAGTTTCCTGACGCGCATTGCTCCTGTTTTTCTCGACTAAAAATCTCAAATTGTACGCCAAACTTCTCAAGCATTTCGTCCTGCCATTGCTCGGTTAAAGAGCCTGGCGATACGATTAGGATTCTTTTTGCGTCAGCACGCATCAATAACTCGCGAATCAGCAGACCCGCCATGATAGTTTTTCCTGCACCTGGATCATCTGCTAGGACAAATCTAAGGGGCTGTCGAGGTAACATCGACTCATAGACTGCAGAGATTTGATGCGGTAACGGCTCAACGTTTGATACATGAACAGCCATCATTGGATCAAACAAAGCTGCTTGGGAAATACGGTAAGCTTCCAAGCCTAGTTTGAAGTCTGCACCTGATGCATCAAATGACCAAGGTCTACCCACCTTAGCCAATGATAAACGAGGCTCATCACTACGGAAGAGCATCTGCTCCCCCAGTTTTCCTTGGGCGTCTTTGTAATAAACAGTCAAAGCTTCTGTACCTACAAGCTCTGTTTGGACGATTCTGACGACTTCACCAGATTGAATTCCGCAGACGTGTGCGTCCTTACTAATATCTTCTAACTTAAGCATGTCCCTTCACTTGCCCCTATACATGAAAAATCTATATACAGCTTTTTTAAGTTTCTCACATAAAAGTAAAAAAAAGCTGTATCAGTGGCAGATTACGGTAGAGCAGCTATGCGACTCGAAAATTGACAATCATGATGATTGTCCTACGACGAGCAAGCCAAGTGGACTACAGGCTAATATTGAGTATGTAAAAAATACATAGTTTTTACGTTAGCCTAAGGTTATCCGTGGAAAACGCAAATTAAGGTAGGCTAAGCCTACTGGGATGTTCGTCTAGTGGGGTACACCTTAAAATCAAGGATTGTAGCTTTATCCTCCATTAGACTCAGCCACCCGCTCGCGCACCCGCATAACCGTCTGCCGACTGGTCTTAAACACTGTTGCCAGTGATGAAACACTTTCACCGGCTGCCAATTGTTGCATGACCAACACCTGATCATCTTCGGACAGAGCCGGGGGCCGTCCAAAGCGTTTACCAGCAAGTCTGGCTCGTTGTAATCCAGACTGCGTCCGCTCAATCAGCAAATCCCGTTCAAACTCCGCCACAGCTGCAATCACCTGCATGGTCATCTTACCAGCGGGGCTGGTCAGATCCACACCACCCAATGCCAAGCAATGGACGCGTACACCCAAGGTATCCAGATGTTCAACCGTTGCCCGTACGTCCATGGCATTCCGACCGAGTCGATCAAGCTTGGTGACCACCAGTACATCACTGGGTTCAAGTCGATCCACCAGCTTACAAAATCCAGCGCGCTCTTTGGCCGCGACAGATCCACTGACGCGCTCCTCAATGATTCGACGCGGCTCGATGGCAAAGCCAGCGGCTTTGATCTCTAACACTTGGTTTTGGGTTTCTTGATCGACCGTTGACACCCGACAATAGGCGAAGACACGAGACATGATGGTTTTTCTGTCCAAAAGTGATGTCCGAATCATACCACCTGTACGAAATAACATTTGCTAAGATTCGTACAGGTTAAATTTAGATGTCCGAAAACGGTCGGTTTTGGAAGTAGATATTTCACTATCACGTGATGCCAGCGATTTGGTTGATGCGGTGAGTGGCGGCGCTTCAAATGGTTAAGCAGTTCTAACACCGACCTCTATCAAGCGCTGTGTGGAGACGTAGTACCCGTGTTTATAAAAACACTTAAAGTACTGAAAGTATTAATTTTTATTATTTTTACGTGTCGAGCCATATCGCACTATCAATTTTTCGACAAAATAACTTTACAATCTATACACTTTTCCTTAACTTACGAGTCTAGGTGAGTTTAGTCATAAGT
>JBEANQ010000072.1:0-11290 GCA_041165345.1 Pseudomonadota bacterium | reverse complement strand
ACGTCGTGATGCTGAACAAATGAAAGTGGTTCAACAACTCGGTGAAGCCAATGGCAAAGCGGGTGCAGCTTATTTGGCCGAAAATGCCAAAAAAGCAGGTGTAAAAACGACGGCTAGTGGTTTGCAATATGAGGTATTGCAAGAAGGAACAGGCGCCACTCCAAAAGCCGAAGACCAAGTGAAAGTTCACTACGAAGGCAAGCTATTAGATGGTACGGTGTTTGATAGCTCGATTGCCCGTAATGAACCCGCCACTTTCCCGCTCAATCAAGTGATTGCAGGCTGGACTGAAGGCGTACAGCTGATGAAAGAAGGCGCAAAATACAAGTTTACCATTCCTGCTGCGCTAGCGTATGGCGAGACTGGCAGTGGGCCGATTCCAGCCAACAGTACCCTTGTCTTTACGGTTGAGTTGATTAAAGTGAATCCATAACTTGGTGGATTTAAACTGAATAAAACGCCCGCAGTTGCGGGCGTTTTGTTGTCTGTCAATGGTCTAAAGGATGTTAAAGATTTTTAAAAAACACCTGCGAATTACGCTGATAGTTGTACATGGCTTGGCGTGCATCGGGTAATGCATTCACAGAGGCTGGTTCAAAGCCTTGTTCAATAAACCAATGCGCGGTACGGGTGGTCAGCACAAACAGTTGCTGAATGCCTTTGCTGCGTGCGCGTGCTTCTAGGTAGTCCAGCAGCTCTGCGCCACGGTTGGAGCTACGATAGCTGGGATGTACAGCAACGCAGGCCACTTCGGCGGCGGGTGGCTCGTCGGGATGCGTTGGCAGTGGGTACAGTGCCGCACAGCCCACAATCATGCCGTCGCGCTCAATGACCGCAAACTGGCCGATTTCGGTTTCGAGGCGCTCCCGCGAGCGCCGCACCAAAATACCGTCTTCTTCTAATGGCCGTAGAAGTTCAATTAAGCCCACCACATCGTCAATGTCGGCGGTGCGAATTTCTTCGTAGGGGTCATGGCTAATCAAGGTGCCCGAGCCATCACGGGTAAACAGTTCTTGCAGCAATGCGCCGTCGCGAGCATACGAAATAATATGCACCCGACGTACGCCACCGCGACAGGCTTCTGATGACCCCGCCATGTGGCGTAGTAGTTCGGTGTCGATGGTTTTGTCGCGTAAGTATTGATCCACTTCGTTGGGAATCAATTCGCGCAGGAGGCGGTCGGCTTCGTCGGCAATGCCTTCTTTTTCGCCCAAAAAGATCAGTTTATCGGCTTTGAGCGCCTTTGCGGTTTGCACCGCAACTTCTTCGCCCAGCAAGTTAAACACTTCACCGGTGGTCGAGTAACCGGTCGGGCCCAGCACCACAATGTGGCGGTTATCGAGGTTTTTTTGAATCGCTTCAATGTCAACCGAGCGCACTTCGCCGGTCAGTTGGTAGTCCACCCCATTGCGAATACCGTACGGACGAGCGGTAATAAAGTTGCCAGACACCGCGTCAATCCGTGCGCCATACATGGGCGAATTGGCCAGTCCCATCGACAGTAGCGCTTCAATTTCCAGCCGAATCGAGCCGACAGCATCAAGCACACAGCGTAATGCTTCACGGGTGGTGATGCGCAGTCCTTCATGAAACGGTGTGGTCAGGTCGTACTCGATCAGGTTTTCGTCAATTTGTGGCCGTGCACCATGCACCAGCACCAGTTTGATGCCCAAGCTATGCAGTAGCGCAATGTCATGAATAATATTGCGAAAATTATCGTGATTGACCGCCTCGCCGCCAAACATCAGCACAAAGGTTTTGCCTCGGTGCGCATTAATGTAGGGCGCTGAGTTGCGGAACCAATGCACATATTGCTCGGTCATGGTATCGGGAGAAAGAAAATCATCAGTCATGGCGGTCTATCCAGCCTATCAATCCATCAAAAAAACACGGGTTATTGCAGTGAAACCCGTCATTGTCATGGCATGCACCATATCAAAAGCGTGCATGTCCTTGTACACAATAGTGGTGAATCAATTGTGTGAGCCAGTGAATCATGGGGGAGATATTGGCCATGTCTAAATATTCATCGGGTTGATGGGCTTGTTCAATATGTCCTGCCCCTAAAATGATGGTGTCCATACCGAGTTGCCTAAAATAGGGTGCTTCTGTACCAAACGCGACTGCGCCGGCGCTTTGGCCGGTCAGGGCTTCGACATATTTTACAAAGACAGAGTCGGCTGGCGTTTCGGCAGACGGCGAGCCTTTGGTGGCTGGCTCATACAGCACCTCTACGCCAAAGGTTGAGCCAATGTCGGCCAGTAAGCCTCGAATATCGTGTCGAAGGGCGTCCATGTCCATGTTGGGCAAGGGGCGTAAGTCAAATTGTAGTTCACACAGCCCGCAAATACGGTTGGGGTTGTCGCCGCCATGAATACAGCCCAAATTTAAGGTGGGATAAGGCACAGGAAAGAGCGGCTGACGAATCTGTTTAAGTTGCTCGCGAAAGCGCATCAGGCGGGTGGTGACTTCATGCATGGCATCAATCGCATTGCTGCCCAAAGCGGGGTCGCTCGAGTGCCCCGACTGTCCTGTGATGAGTACACGCTCAAGCATTACGCCTTTGTGGAGTCGCGCCGGTTTGAGGCCGGTGGGTTCGCCAATGACGGCAAAGCGTCCACCAATCGGTACGGCGGCATCGACTAAGGCTTGCGCACCAGCCATGGAAGTTTCTTCATCGCACGTGGCAATGACAATTAATGGTGCGCGAAAGGTTGCAGATTCAAAGGTTTGCATTGATTCCAAAATGAGCGCAAAAAAACTTTTCATATCGGCCATGCCTAAGCCATACAGCTTGCCATTACGCTCATGAAGCTGAAAAGGATCTGCGGTCCATACATTTGCATCGCATGGTACGGTGTCGGCATGACCGGCCAGCACCAAACCTCCACCGGCCAGCGGATCAGTACCTGCGCGCACTGCAATCAGATTGGCTTTACCCACACTAACAGGCATGATTTGACAAGCGAAGCCCATGGACTCAAACCACTCAGCGAGCCGTTCAATGACGAGTAAGTTGGACATATCCTGTTCGGGGCGAGTGCAGGCCACGCTAGGAAGAGCGGTCAGCTCGGCAAACTGCTGACGCAAACGAGGATGAATCATAGCCTAGCCAATTGGTCGTGTTATGCCTGAGCATACATCAGGATGCCAGATGATATTCAAGGCGGATACGTTGAGATGTCATGAAGCTGTGTCAAAATGGTGAACTGATTGGGTGTTATTGATCTTTGTTGCATAAACCTCGTATGCGATTAAGCAGGATCGATGGAATATCAGAGACTCGCTACCGCTTATCCGGCTCACTATTTGTTAATTTGCGTGAACGTGGCATTTTCCGCAATGCAAGTTGAAGGGGAATTGTGACGTGTCTGGGGATACACGTCATTCGTGCGTGTCGTTTGGTGTCTACACCTCATGCATGGCTTGAGTGATTAACCTCGTAACAGATGAATCCGAACAGCATACAAACCACAATTGATGCGAGTCGGACAGATTGCTAGCCTGAGTCACCAGCGGTCACTGTCATGTGGCGCTTATTCAGACTGGTAATACCTGAAGCTCTATCGTGGAGAATGACCTTGAAACGTTTTTTGATTCCCCTTGTTATGTCGCTGACCAGCGTTGCTGCTGTCACGCCAGTTTTAGCAGCCCCTGATGCAAAGGTTGCACAGCAACCTGTTCAAATTGAGCTAAAAGCCTTTCGCATTACTGCTGAAAAAGGCAAAGAAAAGGCTGTTGAAGCCAAGCAAGCTCGCCCAAGTGACATTATCGAATATCGTGCGACCTATACCAACACCAGCAAAAGCTCGGTGAAGGGACTCATGGCCACGCTGCCTGTACCGGCAGATATGCAGTATACCGGTGCGTCTGCACCGGCGGGTGTTGAAGCAAGTACAGATGGCAAGGTGTTTGCGGCCACTCCACTTGTCCGTCAAGTTGGCGGAAAAGCTGTTCCAGTTCCATTGGCTGAATATCGCGCGCTGCGCTGGAGGATTGCCGAATTACCATCCGGCAAAGCGACAGTGGTGAGTATTCGTGCTCGTGTAAATGGCGTAAGTCAGTAGTTTTTCTTGTTTTACTCATCGTTTTTTTGTTCATCAACTGTTTTATCAAGCTTGGAAGGGGAGTCACTTCATGCTTAAGTCATCGCAAGCACGCCAGAAACATCTGGTATCGGCCATCGCTGTTGTATTCAGTGGCATGGGTTTAGTATCTGCTGCACAGGCCGCTGCGCCAGCAGTATTGACCTCTGCCGCACCAACTGCCGGCATTAACATTAGCAACATTGCCAGCGCGACCTATAACGACGCTGCCGGCAAGCCGCAGTCTGTAAACTCTAACGAAGTTAAAACCACTGTGCTACAAGTGGCCAGCTTCACACTGGTTGCTGATCGCAACACCACTTCTAACCCGAATGGTCAAGTGTCGCTCAGCCACACCCTGACTAACACAGGTAATGGTACAGATACATTCACCATTAGTGCAGGCAACGTGGCAGGTGATGATTTTGACTTCACACTGTCAACCATTAAAGTTTATTTAGATGCCAACAATGACGGTATCGCCGACAACAGCACCAACCTCAATGGCACCACCATTTCGTTGGCTGCTGGTGCATCGACTGGTTTGATTGTCGTTACAACCACACCAAGCAATGCAGCAAATGATACCAGCGGTAAACTCAGTATCAGTGCAACCAGCACATTGGATGCATCTGCTCTGAGCAACACCGATACAGTGACAGTGACTGGTGATGCTGTTGTTGAAGTCAAAAAAGCAGCTAGTGTCGGTACTGTGAAGGCAGGCGAAGAAATTGAATACGTTCTGACCTACAAGAACACCGGTAACAGCACTGCAACTGACGTCACCATCACCGACGTATTGCCAGCAAACGTTGACTATGTTGGTAGCTCGGCCAGCAGCGCAGGTTCTGCACTGACTGATGGTATTGATGCCGATGGCTTTAAATATGATGCGGCTACTCGCACCATCACTTACGTTGTGCCATCACTGAGCATCAACACTACTGGTAGTGTGAAGTTCCGTGTTGCAGTCAAAGCTGCCGCTGCTGCTGGTAGTGTTGCCAACACCGCGACATTTACCTATGACCCAGACAATGCTGGCGTCAAAACACCTGCACCCTCGCAACCAACCAACACCACCAACACCACCATTGCAGCCACCTACACTGGTGTGATCAACGACTCCACAACAGCAACTGATGCTGTGGGTAATGACGACACCGTTGAAGACACCATTAGCCAAGGTGAAGTTGCTGTATTTGACACGTATGTGCATAACAACAGCAATGCGTCAGAATCGTTTGTCCTGAGTGCAGATACCTCAAATCTGCCAGCTGGTTCAACAGTGACCTACTTCAAAGCAGATGGCGTCACACCATTGAGCGGTTCAACCACAGATACTCTGGCTGCTGGTGGATCGACCAAAGTTGTGGTCAAAATTACTTTGCCAAGCAACTATCAAGGTGTTGTTGGTACAGACAACCTGCTGACCACAGTCACTTCCAGCCCAGTTCATGATCCAGCAGTCACTGATACTGTGAAATTGGTCATCACTGACATCCTGATTGCTGGTGTTGATCTGACCAACGGTAGTGCGGGTACCAATCCTGCAGACGGTTTCGGTCCATACAATCCTGCCACTATCGTTGATGCTGATACTGTAGAAGCTGGCCAACCTTACAGCTTCCCAATCGCGATCACCAACACCGGTCCAACACCAGACACCTTTAAGTTGTCCTCGGTTGTACCTGCTGGTTGGACTGTCGTGTTCTATGAAGCCGATGATGTCACAGGCGTATGTACCAGCACTGTTGCTGCCACTGACCTCGTTGTTGCTGCGGGTGCAACCAACAAGCTGTGTGCACAAGTCACACCGCCTGCTAATGCTACCCCAACCACTGCAGATGTCGTCTTCACTGCGACTTCGACCAATACTGGTTCAACTGACAGTCTGAAAGATCAACTGACTGTAGATGAAAACCGCAGCATCACCTTCAACCCAGACAACAATGGTCAGGTTGCACCGGGTGGTACCGTGGTTTACACCCATACCATCACCAACAACGGTAACGTGACCGAAGGTGATGATGCTGGTGAGTTGTTGCTGAGCCTCAATACTCCGACCAATGGCTTCACCACTACCGTTTATGTTGATGTCAACAATAACGGCGTTGCTGATCCAACAGAGCTATTGACCGGTACTGACCTGAAAACCTTGTTGGATGCTTCAACTGGCGGTGCAGGTCTGCAACCAGGCGAAAGCATCAAAATTTTGGTCAAGGTCGAAGCACCAGCCAACGCACCAATTGGTCAGCAAGAAACCACTACCGTGACATTAACGCCAACAGGCGCGATTAATGGTGAAGTTGCTCCTGCTGCAATTGCCAAAACTGATGCCACCACTGTGACCGATGGTCAGATCCGTTTGGAAAAAACCCAAGCACTAGACACCTTGTGTGACGGTGCTGACGGTGCATTCACCAACGGCGTCATCACAGCTAAGCCAGGCGATTGTGTGGTGTACCGTATTGTGGCCACCAACGAAGGCAATGCAACAGTGACCAGTGTTGTGATTAACGATACTGCACCTGCATTCACCAAGCTGGAAGCCTCGCGTCCAGCATCGAACGACAGCACAACAGGTAGCGTATCTGTCGCTGGCAACACAGCAACAAACACTGTAGGCACAATGGCTCCAGCCGCTAAAGCCAACTTGTTGTTTACTGTGAAGATTGATCAATAATCGTTCCTTTACGATAAGCCACCATCTGGAAGACATAACCTGTCTTCCAGATACCGGCTGCCCCCGTACAGCCGGTATCAAACCCCTAATTTCTGACTGAATAGGTTGAGCAAAGTTGAGAAATTCCACGACACGCATTCAGGCAAAAGCGACATTCGTATTGAATGCGCTGGCAGCATCTGTGCTGATGGCACAGCATGCACATGCCATCACTACTGGTGCGCCTGAAGCTGGCAATTTCATCAATAACACAGCAATTGCTGTGTACAACGATGTGGATGGACAACTTAAAACTCTTCAGTCCAACTCCGTATCCGTTAAAGTTGCCGAATTATATGCCCTAGAGTTAACGCAGCCGGTTGTGCAGCATATTGATGCAGGTGCATCGGTGCTGTGGGTCAATCATTTGACCAACCGTAGTAATACCGCTGCTGATTTTGCTATCACAAATGTTGCGCCTACGGCGCTCAGTCATATTCGCGTTTATGTGGATCGCAATCAAAACGGTGTCATTGATGCCAATGAAAGTGAGCTCACCGGTGCTATTCATCTACTGCGTGATGAAGTCGTTCAACTGATTGTCACTGCAGATACCCGTGCTGATTTGAGTCTGAATCAACAGGTGGACTTACCCATCACGGCAACTGTTCAACAAGACACTGCAGTGAGCACAGTGGCAGTAGACAGTTTGATTGCGGTCATTCCAGAGTTAGTGGCGATCAAAACTGTCGATAAAGACACTGTTGATCTGACCACAGCCACTGAACAAGTTCACTTAGCCTATCAATTGAGTGTCGAAAACCGAGCCTTAACGGATGCTCGTCGTTTGCCCATTCTAATCGACGGACAGCCTGCTAACGCGGTGTTGATTCGCGACGTACTACCACCAAATACCACCTACGTCAAAGCTTTGGCGAGTAATCCAACCGCACGGATTGTTTTTGCGACGGGTACCACCGACAGCTACACCAGTACATTACCCACCGACCTAGACAGCATTAGCGAACTGATTGTGGCGTATCCTGATGGGATTGCCAGTAAAGCTACAGAAAGCGTTTCTCTTGACGTTGCTATGCGCAGCAGCTTGGGATCAACCACGCTAAGCAACACGTTTAATGTGCAATATGCCAACGTGACCAGTACCGTTCAGACTCGCCCATCCAACACCGTCACAACAACGGTAAAGGGTAAAGCTGAAAAGATTTTGCCAAAAACACCGGATTACACGCAAAACTTAGATACTGGCACACCGAATCTTCCACTTTATATTGAAGCTCAATCAACGGCATGTAATATCGACCGTGATATTCAAAACCAAGTTGTTATTAAAGTGGTTTCGCCACTGACCAATGATGTCATTGAAGTCCTTGCGTTAGAGACGACCGGCAACAGTGGGATTTATCGTGTCAAGATTGAGACCGAAAACAACCCGATTGCTGTTGTGGATCAAATCCTGCAAACGCTGCGTGATGATAAAGTTCAAATTAGTCTAACCAGTTGCGTTGCACCGAATGGCACCCCCATTAAACCGCAAGTGGGTATTAATACATCGGTTAGTTTTAATGCACCGATTGATGAACGTCCATTATCTGTGCAAAAAGTTGCCAGCACTACAACGGCAGAAGTGGGTGATTTTGTTGACTATACTGTCACCGTTACACACACTGGTACCGTCACGTCGACGGGTGTCAGCATGTTGGACACGCTGCCACGCGGATTTATTTATGTGCCAGATACCATGCGTGTGGATGGTCTTAAAACTGCAGATCCACAAGGTAAACAAGGCCCTTACCTCACCCTAGGTTTGGGTGATATGTCGGGCAGTAAAACCCATAAAGTTCAATACCGTGTTTATGTTGGCCCTAATGCGCTCAATGGTAATGGTATTAACCGTGTTCGTGCTGTAGACACCAACAACAAGCAATCATTAGAAGCCAGTGCCACCGTCAAGGTATCGGCTGGTGTGTTAATGAGCAATGCATTTGTGATTGGTAAGGTGTATACCGATTGCAATCGTAATGGTATGCAAGATGCGGGTGAGCAGGGTGTTGGAGGTGTTCGGTTATACCTAGAAGATGGCAGTTTTGTGGTCACTGATGCCGAAGGTAAATATGATTTTTATGGCTTAAGTGCAAAAACACACGTCTTAAAATTGGATCGCACAACTTTGCCATCAGGTGTTGAGCTGATTGAGCAAGGTAACCGTAATGCTGGTGATCCAGCTAGCCGATTTGTCGATTTAAAACATGGTGAACTGCATCGTGCGGATTTTGCCATGACTGATGGCTCGGCAACGTGTTCAGCCCCATTGCTGCATCAGCTGGCTGAGCGCCGTAAATTGGTCGAAGACCAAAACAATAGCCTCGAACAGGTGATTCGCGCCGACTTGGTCACTGACCCCAACTATAGTTTGGGTGATGTGCGTAGTATGCCTTCGAGTGGTTGCATTAGTGCAGAAGGCATGAGCGCTAACTGCAATGTCAGCATGACCAATAAGCCCACTACGCAATCGATTCAACCGCAACTGCAATCCATTCAAGCACCTAAAACGCTAGATCTTGAGCAGGCTTTGCAATCGGCTGGCAACAACAGCTTAGAGATTTTGAATCTCAACGATAATCAAGTATTGCCGTACCCACAAGCAAATGTCCAAGTGAAAGCCGTTGCTGGCACGACAATTGAGCTGGTGGTGAATGGTATTGCTGTGAGTGATAGCCGGATTGGTAAGCGTGCAGTACTGGCTGAGCGTCAATTGGCAGGGTATGACTACATTGGTGTGAATTTAGTCGCAGGCCGAAATACCATCGAACTACGCCAAATGGATTCGATGGGCAATTTGCGTGGAAGCAAAACCATTACTGTGGTTGCACCAGGCCAAATGAATGCGATGACTTTAAAAACGGATAACAGCGTTTTTGAAGCCGACGGTCATAGCATCATGAACGTGATTGTCAGTATTGTGGATACCGATGGGGTTTTGGTGGCAAGCCGCACTCCAGTCACTATTGACAGCAATATTGGCAAAATTCAAATCGATGACCTTGACCCTAATCTCGCCGGTATTCAACAGTTTGTTGAGGGTGGACAGCTGCTCATCCCTGTATTGGCATCTTCACAAGCAGGTGAAGGTCGTCTGCTGGTGAGTAGTGGTACCGTTGAGCAATCGTTACCTTTACGATTTGTGCCTGAGCTACGCCCATTGATTGCGTCTGGTATTGTAGAAGGGGCGTTATCACTACGTTCTTTTGATCCTAAATCAGTGGCTGCGGTCTCTCGGGATGATGGTTTTGAGCAAGAGCTCAATGAGCTGTCTGATCGTGAAGATGGCAAGCTTGCTGCCACAGGTCGAGCCGCCTTTTTCTTAAAAGGAAAAGTCAAAGGTGAATACCTACTGACGATGGCTTATGACTCTGATAAAGAAAAAAATCAGCGTCTCTTCCGTGATATTCGCCCTGATGAATATTACCCCGTTTATGGTGACTCCGCGGCCAAAGGTTTTGATGCACAATCGACCAGTAAGCTATATGTTCGGGTTGATAAAGGCCGGTCTTACCTGTTGTATGGTGACTACGTCACGCGTGTTGAAGGTAATGATGGTCTGGCTTTAGGTCAATACAGCCGGACGCTCACAGGCGCTCGCGGCCATCATGAGACAGATCGTGTCAATGTGACGGGCTTTGCAGCACGTACCAGCTCACGTCAAATTGTGACCGAAACACGAGGAAAAGGTATTTCGGGGCCTTATCCATTGACCAATACTGTGACTGACAGCATTACTGAAAACAGTGAAAAAGTTGAGGTCTTGGTACGTGATCGAAATAACCCCGGCCTGATCAAAAGCCGTACCACATTGGCGCGCTTTAGCGGGTACGAGATTGATTCGCTGAGTAATACGTTGTACTTAAAAAATCCAATCTCAAGTATTGATGCCGACTTTAACCCTGTTTCTTTGCGGATTACCGTTGAGTCGGATGATGGTGGGGAACAATACAATGTGGGCGGCGTGGCTGGTCAAGTCCGTGTGACTGAAACAGTCAATGTTGGAGGGTCATATGTTCAAAGCAATGATCCGGCAGAAGAGCAAAAGTTAGCCAGTGCAAACGTGGTTGCACGCTTGTCTGATCGTGTCAAATTGATCACCGAGATTGCGCGTAGTGATGTGGGTGCGGGTGTTATCAGTGGCACACAAGTCAACGTCAATGCTGATCCTGTGGGTACACGTGCAGGTAATGCAGCACGTGTTGAGCTGACTTATGCCAAAGATGGTGTTGAGGCACATGCCTATCATAATCAAGCAGACACGACCTTTTATAATGCAGCATCACCTATTTCGGCAGGTCGTAAAGAGAGCGGTATTCGTGTAGAAGCCCGTATCCCACAAGTGGGTCTAGCCAGAGTAGAAGCGATTCGTACAGAAGATATTGCTAATCAAGGTGTACGTGATGGACTGTCTGCACAGGTCGAGCGTGCGCTGAACCAATATTTAGCACTACAAGTAGGCGCACGCTTTTACCAAGAAAGC
>JBEANQ010000071.1:0-11443 GCA_041165345.1 Pseudomonadota bacterium | reverse complement strand
CGTGTTGAAGTGCCGATTGCACCCGAAACTCTCGCCCCATGTCATGTGCGCCTTGGGCTTTGGTACCCGCAGGCGGACGACGCAAAATCAGATCACGCTCGGCATAGTGCAGTCGATACGTCCAGTTGGATGCACCCCCAGTAAACTGTGTGACGACTGGGTCACCCGAGACGCTAACCCCGTGCTGTTGTAGCCATGCGGTGACGGCGGCATGGTCGAGTTCTTCGCCCTGACGAACACTGCTGCCTTGATCTAGACCCCTGTTCATGTTCATCACGCTCCTTGTGTTGTCGTGAGTGATGATGTGATGGTCTGACCACAAGGTGCATTGTTTTGGCGTTTTTTTAGCCATTCGCTATGCTCATATTCGGGCATGACCAACAGCAATTGGCGGGCTTCTGCGGCGTGATAAATGGCATCGGCCACCTGTTCGGGCAGTAGATTGGCCTCATTGATCAGGCGTGCCGTACGGGTGGTCATGTGTGGGTCAGTTGAGCGTTGCTGTTGCGCCAGATTGGTTTTAAAAAACGAGGGGCACGCCACGGTGACGTCGATCCCGTCGCGCTGTAGTTCGTGCTGAAGGGTTTCGGACAACGAAATCACCCCCGCTTTGCTGGCGTTGTAGGCCGCCGCCAGTGAGGGATTAAACAAGCCCGCAGCCGAGGCAATATTAATAAATTGCCCCTGACCTTGCCGCTTAAACAGCGGGGTAAAAATTTTGCAGCCGCGCACCACGCCCATCAGGTTAATGTCGAGCACCCAGTTCCACGTGCCGATAGGCATGTCTTCAATCGGTCCCATTGCGGCCACGCCAGCGTTGTTGATCACCACATCAACGCCGCCCCATTGTTGCTCTAACCAGCGTCGTGCGCCGGTCAAGCTGGATTCACGGGTGACATCGCAGGGTAGTCCGCTTAAGTCGCTGTATTGGCTGAGCACTTGTTTAAGCCGAACGGCATCGACATCACCAATACAGACCCGCCAACCGGCTTGACGGTAACGCCGCGCCAAAGCCAGCCCTAAGCCACTGGCGCCACCGGTAATAAACACCCGTTGCGCAGGGGCTATGATTGCGGGACGGGCGTTCATGCGTGCTGCCCGTGACGGCCAAAGCCCAACCGCGCCAATTCAATGCGGGCAATCACGCCCTTATGCACCTCATCAGGGCCATCGGCCAAGCGAATCGAGCGCGCCTGATTATAAAAATTAGCCAAAGGCAGGTCATTAGACACGCCCATACCGCCATGCAATTGAATGGCCATATCAACCACCTGTTGCAGCACGTTGGGAGCAACCACCTTAATGGCTGAAATTTCAGTCATCGCGCCTTTAGCACCGACTTGATCCATTTTCCATGCTGCATACAAGGTCAATAAGCGTGCTTGATCAATTGCAATGCGTGCGTCGGCGATTTTTTCACGATTGCCGCCTAGCATCAGAATGGGTTGGCCAAAGGCTTCACGGCTCATGCCGCGTGTGATCATCAGATCAAGGGCGTGTTCTGCCGCACCCAAGCAACGCATACAGTGATGAATCCGCCCCGGCCCCAGGCGACCTTGGGCAATCTCAAAACCCCGCCCCGCGCCTGCAATGATTGACGACAGCGGTAAGCGCACGTTGTTAAATTCAACTTCACCATGACCATGCGGTTCGTCAAAGTGATTAAACACGGGCAACATGCGTTTAATGCGCACCCCTGTGCTGTTCATGGGCACTAACACCATCGAGTGTTGTTGATGACGGCCTTTGCTGTCGTCGGGGGTGCGTGCCATAAAAATACCCACCGTGCAGCGTGGATCACCCACGCCTGAACTCCACCATTTGGTGCCGTTTAGCACAATGTGGTCACCGTCAATCACGGCGGTGGCTTGCATGTTGGTGGCGTCACTAGAGGCGACATCGGGTTCTGTCATCAAAAACACCGACCGAATCTCACCGTTTAATAACGGCGTTAACCATTGGGCTTGTTGTTCGGCTGACCCATAGCGCCACAACACTTCCATGTTGCCGGTGTCGGGTGCGGCACAGTTAAAAATTTCCGGTGCCATTAGGCTACGCCCCATTTCTAACGCGACGGGGGCATATTCCAACACCGATAACCCTGCGCCTAATGTGGCGTCAGGCAAAAATAAGTTCCACAGACCTTCGGTTTTGGCACGCGCTTTGAGCGTCTCAATAATCGGCAAGATGCGCCACTGCGTCCAGTCGCCGCCATGGTGTTGGTCATGCACTTCTTTCCAATAGTCTGTCTCGATGGGCAAAATATGGGTGTCGATAAAGGCACGGACACGCGCAGCGTAGTCGGTACTGTTGGCGCTGGGTTTAAAGTTCATGACGGGGTCTCAGGGCGATGTCGTTGCCGATGCAGGCTGCACAGGGCATCGAACGATTCGATGGCATAGCCGTAGACTAGCCAGATTCAACCTATGCGTGAAATGATTTGTTTTGATATCAGGTTATGCATAAAAATAATAGGTTGGCGGCAGTGTACTGCTCATTCATGATGGGGTATTAGGGGGTGGTCGGGTGAGCTTGCGGTGTTTGGTGACTTCTAGTATTTAGCTCGCCCAGCAGTTGAGCGCGGAGTGTTGCTTGGGCAGACGCTGGCGCTTGATGTAAGCGTTGTAGCCATTGTTTGCGTTCGGCTAAGCTTAAATGTTGCCACAGATGCCGCAGTCGGGCTTGCTCGGTGGGGGGGAGACCCTGAAACCACTGAAGCTTTCGGTGTAGGATGCGTTGTTCATGCGGTGGCAAGTGCTGCAAATGATGATATTGACTCAGCAAATGATCGCGATGTTCGGCGGGTAGATGATTCCAATGATGAGCGGCCATATTATCGGGCACGGCAAAGACAGCCCCACTGCTTCCCATTAGGCTCAGTAATACGAGATTAGTGAGGGCTTTGCACATCGACAGTCTCTGCGGAGTCGGCTTCATCAATACCCAAAACTTGCAGCATCTCAAGGTCTTCAATGGTCTGCGGTGGCTGTAACGCAGCATTGGCTGACATCAGCATAGCACTGTGGTCAGGGATGGTTGATGTTAGTGGGGCAGGAATAATCATTAAACCACTGACCATAGCGGCCAAGGTAAAAGCGGCCAATTGATGACGTAACGCATCAAAACGGCGTGGTCTGGTGGCGGCATAGACCTGTTGGCATAATGCGTCACGCTCAGGGTGTGTCGCTGCACGTTGATCGAGAGTGCGTTTGATGCGATTCACCAATGCGTTGGGGTCGTCGTTCATCGCAGCATCTCCTCAGCGTTATCGCGATGGAAAGTCTCCTGCCAAATTGGCACGGAGCGCTTCAATCGCCCGAAAATAATGGGTTTTGACACTGCCTTCGCTACATTGCATGGCTTGGGCGGTGGTGCGTACATCAAGGTTTTCCCATGCCCGTAACAAAAATGCTTGTTGCTGTCGTGCAGGCAGTTGGGCAATTGCCGCTTGTACCCGCTCTAAATCGTCGGCTGCAGTGAGCAGTTGACTGGGGTCGGCTTGTTGTTCATCAACAATCAAATGCAGCGGGTCAACTTCGAGTTCATCGTCATCAAGCGTGTGTTGTGGTCTAAACCATGCAAACAGCTTGGATCGTCTGACTTCTTGCCGCCGCCAGTCCATCAATCGCCGGTTTAGAATGCCATAAAAAAGCGCAATCCACTCCTCTTGGGGGCGATCTAGATAACGCCCCGCCAGCGAGATTAAGGCTTCTTGCACCAGATCACGGGCGACATCGTGGTGCTGTGTGGCCATTTCCATCATGACCAATGCACGGCCAGAGACCTGTTCAGTAAAGCGGTCAAAAGGTCGCATCACATCATGTGCCATGAATGCGTCTGGTTTGGCTGGTGCTGGTTGAGCATACCATGGGGTTGGGTGCAGTACGTCAGCTGTTGTGGTCATGTTGATCCATCCCATTCGACGGTCATTGAACAGCCGAGCCGGTCAGTGTGCTGCTGGCTCGGCGTATTCTGGCTTATTTTGCAGCAGGTGCAGCGGTTTTGCTGGCTACTGACGCCGGTTTGGCTGCAACATGCGCTTTAGGTTTGCTCATGGCATGTTTCATTGCAGTGACGACCTTGGCAACAGGGTTGCTGCTAGGTGCAGGTGTGGTTGATGGCGTGGCTGGGTTTGCATGGGCAATACCGACACTCAACAATAGGGTTGACAACAAGACAGACATTTTCATGATGGATATTCCAAAAAACACAGGACGAATGTCGCTGTTATAAACGACGGGTGGATGTTACGGCGCTCACCAATGCCCCGACTGAAACCATATCCGCAGGGGCATTGGCCGAACCGTATTTAGCCTTTTTGGGCTTCAGTTTTGGCTGGTGCAGCGGCTTTTTTCATGCCGTGGGCATGGGTTTTGCCTTTGGCTGCATGATGTGCAGCGGCTTTGTGCTGTTTTTTGGCAGCATGATGGATGGCTTTGGCCGCAGGTTGAGCTGCAGGTGCAGTGGCCGCAGCAGGTGCATCAGTGTTGGCGGTGGCGGCTTCAGCAGCAAAAGCACTGCCAACCATCAGCGTCGACAGCAGGGCAGCAATAGCGGTGGTTTTGATGTTCATGTTGTCAATCCTTACTTTCAAAAAGGGACTGCCGCGAGCATTGCGTGCAGTGTGGTACTTCACGCTCTATATCGGTGCAGAGGGTGATTTGGTTGACAACACGACAATAAAAAATCAAATATTTTTGAAATAAATTTCATATCTTTGTTTTTAATATTGTTTATGTCTTGATTTGTCATGGTGCTGATGAACCTTTGATGACACCTTGGGCGCGGTACTGGCTTATATATATGGATATGCGTATATTGTTATATTAATGATCCCGAGCGCGCCATGATGTCCGACCTCAGTCCTGCGCAATGGTTTAAAACCCTTGCAGATGACACCCGTTGCAGTCTTGTGCTGCTGATTGCCAGCCAAGGTGAGCTGTGTGTCTGTGAGTTGACCTGCGCCCTTGAGGTCAGCCAACCGAAAATTTCGCGCCATTTGGCACAACTGCGTGCCGCAGGGGTGTTGGCGGATCGGCGGCAAGGTCAATGGGTGTATTACCGACTGCATCCCCACTTGCCGGCATGGCTGGCCGAGACCATTGCCCAGTTAAGCGCACAGGCCAGCCTGACCCTTGAGCAGCAACGGTTATTGCACATGGGCAGTGATCGCCCACAACGTCAAACCAGTTGTTGCCCTATATGACTGCGCTCACAACGTGGGGTGTCTTTAAAACCCTTGGCCTGTTTGTGCTGACTGCCTTGGCCGAAATCGTGGGCTGTTATTTGCCGTATCTGTGGCTACGGCACGGCAAGAGTCTGTGGCTGTTATTACCTGCGATGCTGTCGTTGGCGTTGTTTGTGTGGCTGTTGACCTTGCATCCGCAGGCGTCAGGACGAGTCTATGCGGCGTATGGCGGCGTATATGTTGTGGTGGCGCTGCTGTGGTTATGGCAAGTCGATGGCATTAGACCCACGGTGTGGGATCTAGCAGGGGTGGGGGTGGCGTTGCTGGGAATGGCACTCATTCTCTGTGCGCCAGTGGGGCGCTAATGCAAGGGCAGAATGAGAGAGTCGGTTGGTTTTTTTCAAGATCAGCATGCTATGAATCAACACGAGGAGGATGTGTCAATGCGCATCAATCAACGCCCCATTCGAGTGGGTATTAACGGTTTTGGCCGTATTGGCCGTTTGGCATTGCGGGTGCTGTGGGCATGGCCCGAGATTGAGGTGGTGCAGATCAATGATCCGGCCGGTGATGCCGCCACTCATGCTCACTTGCTTAATTTTGATTCGGTGCATGGCCGCTGGGCTCATGAAGCGCAGGCCAAAGGCGATCGGGTATTGATTCAGGATCGGCAGATTCGGGTCACGTCTCAGCGCCAGATTAGTGACACCGACTGGTCGGGCTGCGATGTGGTGATTGAGTCGAGCGGTAAAATGAAAACCGTCGCGGTCTTGCAGGACTATTTAAACCAAGCCGTACCGCGTGTGGTGGTGGCTGCTCCTGTAAAGGAAGCAGGTGCGATC
Organism: Pseudomonadota bacterium; assembly: GCA_041165345.1. GTDB lineage: Bacteria > Pseudomonadota > Gammaproteobacteria > Pseudomonadales > Moraxellaceae > JBBKWH01. The sequence goes on along the minus strand of JBEANQ010000071.1, from coordinate 5,413 downwards.
AATATTGTGATGGGTGTGAATGATCATCACTATGACCCCGCCCAACACCGGATTGTGACGGCGGCATCTTGTACCACCAACTGCTTAGCGCCTGTCGTACAAGTGATTCATCAGGCATTGGGCATTCGACATGGTTCAATCACCACGATTCATGACCTGACCAACACGCAAAGTATTTTAGACCAACCACACAAAGACTTACGGCGTGCGCGTGCATCCGGCATGAGCTTGATTCCCACCACGACTGGATCGGCAACGGCGATTGCTGAAATTTTTCCAGAATTGCGCGGTCGCTTGAATGGCCATGCGGTGCGTATTCCGTTAGCCAATGCTTCGTTGACTGATGCGGTGTTTGAACTTGAGCGTCCGACCACGGCTGCTGAGGTCAATACGTTGTTTAAAGCGGCCAGCGAAACCGGCGCATTACACGGCATTTTGGGCTATGAAGACCGCCCGCTGGTGTCGATTGATTATCGTACCGACCCGCGTTCTTGCATTATTGATGCCCTGTCCACCTTGGTGGTGAACGACACACAACTTAAAGTCTATGCGTGGTACGACAACGAGTGGGGCTATGCCAATCGCTTGGCCGAGTTGGTGCGTAAAGTGGGTCTGATGGATCGTGCTTAATCATGTCTAGCCTCGTCGCCACGCCTGCTCTGCGTCAATATCTGCTGATTACTGGCAATTATTGGGCGTTTACCTTGACCGATGGCGCGTTGCGCATGTTGGTGGTGCTGCATTTTCATCAGATGGGCTATACGCCATTGCAGGTGGCGGCGTTGTTTTTGTTTTATGAAATCTTTGGCGTGCTGACCAACTTGTTGGGTGGCTATTTGGCTGCCAGAATCGGCCTTAATCGCACCATGAATATAGGCTTAGGGCTACAAGTTGCGGCCTTGATGATGCTGGCCGTGCCGACGGTCGCTTTAACTGTACCTTGGGTAATGGCTGCACAGGCGCTATCAGGCATCGCCAAAGACCTCAACAAAATGAGCGCCAAAAGTAGCATCAAGCTGTTGGTGCCACGCGATGCAGAGGGGCAGTTGTATCGCTGGGTGGCTCGCTTGACCGGTTCTAAAAATGCGTTAAAAGGCATAGGGGTTTTTCTGGGTGCGGCGTTGCTGGCGACGGTTGGGTTTAGGGCGGCGGTCGTCGTCATGGCGGGGGTGTTGGCCTTGGTGTGGCTGTTCAGCCTGATACTGCTGCAAAAAGACTGGGGCAAAGCCACGGCCAAACCTAAATTTCGGGAGGTTTTTTCTAAGAGTCCGGCCATTAACCGGCTATCAGCGGCACGGCTCTTTTTGTTTGCCGCACGGGATGTCTGGTTTGTGGTGGCCTTGCCGGTGTATCTCGGCCAAGTCTTGGGCTGGAGTGTTGCGCAAGTGGGTGGGTTTTTGGCCTTGTGGGTAATGGGTTATGGGGGCGTTCAGGCGTTTGCACCAACAATCACCGGCAACGCGGGTGGGTTGTTGCCTGATGGCCGTGCCGCATGGCAATGGGCACTGGGCTTGACGGTGATTCCAGTCCTATTGGCTTTTGGCTTGTCTGCGGTAGCGCCCAATTTATTGGGGCTACAAGCAGTGATTGTGGCCGGTCTGCTGGGCTTTGGGGCGGTGTTTGCGGTTAACTCATCGTTGCATAGTTATTTGATTGTGTCGTATGCCAAAAGCGATGGGGTGTCGCTGGATGTCGGCTTTTATTATATGTCCAATGCGGTGGGGCGCTTGCTTGGCACGCTGCTATCGGGTGCGATGTATCAACTGTATGGGCTGGTGGCGTGCTTGTGGGTGTCGGCGGTGTGTGTGGCGCTGGCTGCGCTGCTGTCGCGGGGGTTGCCTCGATTATCAACATCGGTAGTGTCCGTATAAGCTATAGTGTTTAGTCATGTTGAGTGTGTTAGCTGCTATGAGTTCAAATCCTTGGATGGTGTCGCAGATAGCGCCTGCATCTAAACTCTGGGTGCTGGGTGATATTCATGGATGTTTGCCTGCATTAAAACGATTGTGGCAGCAGCTTCAGCCGACTCTCAACGACCATGTGGTGTGTTTGGGCGACTATATTGATCGGGGGAGTGATAGCAAAGGCGTGATCGATTTTTTAATCGCTGCGCAAACTCAAACGCAGCTCACCTGCTTAATGGGTAACCATGAACAAATGCTGTTGGACTGTGGTACAGACGCCGAGCTTTGGGCTTATTGGTGTCGCTATGGCGGGCAGCAAACACTGGCATCTTATGGTTATACTGATGCACCGGTAGAGAGGGGGCTAGATTTTCTACCAGCTGCGCATGTGACGTTTTTCAAGTCATTACACCCCTATGCTGAACATGAGCATTATTTGTTTAGCCATGCCTGTCCGGTCATGCATAAACCGTTATCTGACCATACGATCAAAGAGCTACGTTGGAGACACATCATGTCTGATGAGGCACATGTATCAGGCAAGCGCGCCATTTTTGGCCATGTGTCGCAATATTCTGGTTTGGTGTATCAGTCAGGCCCACATGTTGGTATTGATACGTCGGTCAGTGGTTGGATCAGTGCTTTAGAGCCTGATACGGGGCAGGTTCATCAAGCAGATCGCAGCGGTGATTACCGCAGCTATCTGCTCGACTAACGGGATCATCGATCATGATAAAATATTCCAAGAGACCAACGGTATGATGTCCATCGCCGATCTGTTGGCGCTCTTGGGTCTGTTTGGACTTGCCACCGGTGTGCTGTCTTTTTTACTAGGCCTGCTGTTGTCGCTGTATGCGCTGGTGACCATACGTTCGGCCTTGACGCTGGCCGAGCCGCAAGCGTTGCAGCGGAGGCACTTGATTCGTTTTATGCAGCGGGCGGTATTGCTGGGAGCCGTGTTGTTTTTGGTGGGCTGGGGTACTTGTGCGCTACAGTTCCACCTGTATCCGTTAAACTTTTAATGCTCACAGAATTGTTGATGGTTCATCGGTTGTGTTCATCTCGTATTGATATTTTATGAATCTATTTTCTGCTTTTGAACCTGCGACCGCGCATCTGATCCATTTTATCTTTGAGTGGTTAGGGGTGTTGGTGGGTGTGCAGGTGTATCGCGCCCTAAAACGTCACAAAGGTCAACAGACCCTCACCGAAGGCTCGTCTTTTGCGGTGGTGTTCGGCTGTGTATTAGGCGCAGGCATTGGCAATAAGCTGATGTTTGGCCTAGAAATGCCGCAGTTGGTGGCCGAGCAAGGCTGGCTGGTGTTGTTACAAGGTCAAAGTATTGTGGGTGGGCTGCTGGGCGGGTTGCTGGGGGTAGAAGTTGCCAAAAAAATCAAAGGGCTGACGCAGTCCACGGGAGATGACTTTGTCTTGCCGTTGATGGTGGGAACGGTAGTCGGTCGAATCGGCTGTTTTTTGGCGGGTCTGAATGACGGCACCTTTGGCAATGCCACATCGCTGCCGTGGGGAATTGATTTTGGCGATGGCATCCCACGTCACCCCACGCAACTGTATGACATGATATGGGTATTGGTGGTCGGTGCTGGGCTGTGGCGTTATCGGCAGCGCCTGCAACAGGTGTCTGGGCTGTCGTTTAAGCTGTATCTGTCGGCGTATTTATGCTGGCGTTTGGGTGTTGATGGCCTAAAGCCCGTGCCGTACAGTTATATTTTTGGGCTGTCTGGTATTCAATGCGCGTGTGTGCTGGCGCTCGTGTTGTATGGGCCACTGCTGTATCGTGACCTTCGCCGCTTAAAGGCCGTGCCGGTGCTTGCCCCTCGCACATCAACACCCCCCTAAAATAAGGATATCAGATGAGCCGTTCTACCCGTCCGTATTTGTTTTATGACACCACATCTTCAGTGTGTAGTACCTGCCTGTATCCGGTCGAAGCCAAAATTATTTTTAAAAATAACCAAGTGTTTATGGACAAATGGTGTCCAACGCATGGCATGGAGCGCGTCTTGGTGATGGACGACGCCGATTATTATCGGTTGTGTCGTGAGGTCTACATCAAAAAACCCGAACTGCCCCAAGATTTTGCCACCCGTATGGAGTATGGCTGTCCGTATGACTGCGGCCTGTGTCCCGACCATATGCAACATGCTTGCCTGTCGGTGGTTGAAATTACTGATCAATGCAATTTGGCGTGTCCGGTGTGCTATGCCGATAGCGGTGCGACTCGGCCAGATCATCTGCCTGCCAACCATCGGACGTTGGCCGAAGTTGAAGCCATGTTTGACGCCATTATTAAAAGCGAAGGTGAAGCCGACGTGGTGCAGTTGTCGGGCGGTGAACCCACCCTGCACCCGCAATTTTGGCAGATTATGGATTTAGCCCGCAGTAAGCCAATTAAGCATTTAATGATTAACACCAACGGCTTGCGCATTGCCCGTGAAGAAGGCTTTGCCGAACGTTTGGCAACTTATGCACCGGCCTTTGAGGTGTATTTGCAGTTTGACTCGCTCAATGATGCCGCGTTGCAAGAATTGCGCGGCGCTCATCTGGTCAGTATTCGGCAACAAGCGCTGGCAAAATTGGATGCGCTGAATCTATCGACCACGTTGGTGGTGACCCTGAAAAAAGGGCTGAATGACCACGAGATTGGTGATTTGATTCAGGAAGGCTTACGGCATCGCGCTGTGCGCGGCGTGACGTTTCAACCCATTCAAGACGCAGGGCGGGTCGAAAACTATGACCCACGCCTGCATCGTCTGACCGTGTCGGAAATTCGGCGTAAAATTGCCGAGCAATCAAACCTATTTACCCTTGCCGATATTGTCCCTGTACCCTGTAACCCCGACACCTTGGCGATGGGCTATGCGCTGCGCAGTGGCGAAGGCCAAGCGGTGCCACTGACTCGGTATTTAGACCCACAAACCTTGATTGATGGTGCGTCCAATACCATTGTGTTTGAGCGTGACGAACAGCTCAAAACCCACGCCAGAGACCAATTGTTTAAAGTCATGAGTACCAACCACTCACCAGAGTCACAGGCCAATTGCTTAAGCGAGTTGCTGTGTTGTTTACCACAGGTTGATGCACCAGAACTGGCCTATGACTCGGTGTTTCGGGTGATGATTGTGCAGTTTATGGATGCCTACTCGTTGGATATTCGCAGCCTAAAAAAATCGTGCATCCATTTTGCGCGACCCGACGGCCAGTTGATTCCGTTTGAAAGCTATAACCTGTTTTATCGCGATGACAAAGCGATCAAGCTGGCCGAGATTCGCAAGCAACTGAAAAAAGGCCATGCAGCACGAGCCGCAGGCTTGGGGATAGCAGTCATGCAGGTTGAGGATTCTGTTTAACGCTGACGCTCTCGCCGCAATTGGGATGAGGTCAACGTGATCTGATCCCAAGAGTGTCATGCTGGTTGATGGGACGAGCATCACCACGCGGATTTAATTTCGATGCCAAACACTTTCTGATCTAAAAACGGCACGATG
>JBEANQ010000070.1:0-11714 GCA_041165345.1 Pseudomonadota bacterium | reverse complement strand
CCTGTTGCGCCTGTTGCGCCTGTTGCGCCTGTTGCGCCTGTTGCGCCTGTTGCGCCTGTTGCGCCTGTTGCGCCTGTTGCGCCTGTTGCGCCTGTTGCAGCCACGGTCGAACCTACCGTCTTTGATGAGGCTGGTGTTTTGCAGGCTGTCGAAACGTTAGTGGTTGAGCATCGTATTTATGCCACTTGTTTGTCCTTAGATCCCTTGGGCTTAGCGTTGGTCAAGGACAATTGGCAGCGCATGTATGTGCAGGCAACCGCGCTATTGTTGCCGCTACAGCCGAGTCCTGAGTTTGTCAAACGCTTTGATGCGGCCAGTCAGCAGAGTCGATTGCTAGATACCCACCAAACGCTTGCCGCCACACAGCAGTATTGTCAGGCGCATCAAACCGAGATCAGTCGTTTTTATTCGTTTGGCTTTGGCAGTCTGGCACAGGCTATTGACGCTGTGTTGCATCCTAAGCCGGTCGATTAGGAGGTCAGATGTCTACACTTCTGGCTTTGAGTCGTCCGCAGCGGGTCATTCGTTTGATGCAGCCGACCGATTTAGCCGCCGTCATGCAGGTGCAAGCGGCGTGTTATGCCACTGGTTTGCATGAGGCTGCCACTGTGGTTGCGGCACGTTTAGCGGCCAGTCCTCAGACAGCATGGGTGGTTGAAGACGCGCAGGGCATTGGTGCGTATTTGGTGGCGTATCGCTCAGAGATAGGGGTTATCACGCCGTTTGATCAGGTGTTTGTGCCGGTTGAGCAGGGCGCGTGCTTGTATATTCATGATTTAGCCGTGTCGCCACGTCTGGCGGGGCAACGTGTCGCACAGCAGGTCTTGGCGCATGCACAGTGTGCGGCAATGGCGCAGGGGATGTGTGGTTCTGGGTTGGTTTCGGTGCAAGGCTCGCAAGGCTTTTGGCAGCGCTTGGGCTATGAGGTGTTATCGCCGTTGCATATGTGTTTTGACGCACAGACAGCGTTACAGTCTTATGGTGTGGACGCGGTGTATATGACGCAAAAATGGCGCTGTGATCACACAGTCTCTTGATTTAAATGATGAATGATTTTTTTAGGTTGATTGTGGTGAGCCTCGCAAAAGTCGCCTGTTGATCGGTTGTCTGCGTGTACAATTTAATACAGATGACCATTAGAGAACGGCACGTTCGTTGCAATCTATCTGTGAAATGCCTACATCGCTTGCGGTTAAAAGGCGACAGGATGAGCCATTCACCAAGGAGATGTTGCTATGACCGCGTCTGAGTCTTCGCTGCTATGGCAGCGTCTGATGCAACTGACTGATCAAACCGCGTTGGGTGTGATTGATCACTATCAACGACATGTCTCGCCCTATAAAGGATTTTGTTGTGCCGCAGGACGTGTGTATGGCGATACCACATGTTCGGCGGTGATCAAGCGGATTGTGCAAGAAAAAGGCGCATTGGCGGGTTTACCACACATGCATGCGCAGTTATTGCGTTGTCATGATGCGGCACAGCAGTTGTCACGTTTGCCCAATCAGCAAGGTGCTGTGTTTTGTTGTGTGTTGCCTATTCCACTGTAATGGACAGGGCGTGACCTGACGAGCCTGAAGGCTGGCTCATCAGGGGTAGGGCTGCTTATTTGGCAGCGCCTAGGGTTTCGGTCAAATGTTTGCGAACCGTGTCAATTGGAAAGCGTTGGGCGGTCATGCGCTTCGGGATAATCTGCATGCCTTGTTGGCCTTTCACGCTGAAGGTCAGGTATAAATATTTGTCGTTTTCGCGCCATTCAGAAAAATCTTTCCAGCCAATCACACCACGGCCTTCTTGATTGTTCATGCGCTGAAACATCACCAACCCTTGGGGCTGAACGCCTAATTTAATGCCGGTGATGGCTTGCATGGGGTGTTTGGCCATTTCTTTTTCGACTTGCCAGCGAATAAAGTGCGGCCAGCCCCAAATACGGGCGGCTAAAAAAATCGCGACGCCAATCAGCATGATCCAAAATAATGCGGTTGAATAGCCATGCACCAACACAATACCGGCAATGGCCGCAATGCTGATGGCCGCGACAATCGCCCATGTTTTAAGGGTGATTTTGGTGTTGAGCATCCCTTGCTGCAACATGAGTTGGGCATCGCGCTGCTCTTCGACCGACAGTTCGTAGGGAATGGGGCCTAGCGTGGTGTAGGGATCATCAGCCATAACAAAAACACCCAAAAAAAGTGTGTGGATACTAGCCCAAAATAGCCGCGCTATAAAGGGCGTCCACGCACCTCAGTGGCAAGTTCAGAGGGTGATTGCATGGCTTGAATGGCCGTTAAGGCAATGGTGTAAATAATGTCCTCAACCAGCGCCCCGCGTGACAGATCGTTGACCGGTTTATTTAAGCCTTGCAGCATTGGGCCAACACTGACCACACCGGCACTGCGCTGCACGGCTTTGTAGGTGGTGTTGCCGGTGTTGAGGTCTGGGAAAATAAACACCGTCGCTTGACCCGCCACCAAGGAGTCGGGGGCTTTTTGTTTGCCAACGCTGGCAATGGCGGCGGCGTCATATTGGAGTGGGCCGTCAATCAGGAGGTCGGGGCGGCGTTCACGGGCAATGCGGGTGGCTTCGCGGACTTTGTCCACGTCCGAGCCTGTGCCAGATTCACCGGTTGAATAACTGATCATGGCGACTTTGGGCACAAGGCCAAACGCGGCGGCGGAGTCGGCGCTTTGGATGGCAATTTCGGCCAGTTCGGCGGCGTTGGGGTCGGGGTTAATGGCGCAGTCCCCATACACCACTACTTGCTCGGGTAGCAGCATAAAAAAGATTGACGACACCAACGAGAATTGCGGCGCGGTTTTGATCAGTTGAAACGCCGGACGTACCGTGTTGGCGGTGGTGTGAATCGCACCCGACACCAGCCCATCGACTTCACCCAGTTGTAGCATCATGGTGCCTAACACGACGGTGTCGGTGAGTTGGGATTCGGCCATGCCTGCGGTGAGTTTGCCTTTGCGCAAGGCCACCATCGGGGCGATATAACGTTGGCGGATGGGTTCGGGGTCAATGATGTGCAGGTCTGTGGGTAGGGTAATGCCCAACCCTTGAGCGATGGTTTCAACCGTGACTCGTGGTGCTAACAAAATACAGTCAGCAATGCCGCGTGCCTGACAGATCGCTGCCGCCTGAATGGTGCGGGGTTCGGTGCCTTCGGGCAACACAATACGTTTTTTGGCGGTTTGCGCCTTTAATACCAAAGCATGGCGAAACGCAGACGGTGACAGTCGTGGCGTGCGAATGGCCGCGCACTGTTGGCGCAACCAGTCGAGGTCAATATGACTGGCCACAAAACGGGTGACCTGTTCGGCGCGGTCGAGGTCATCGACAGGAATTTCGTTGCTCATGTGGTGTAAGCGGGTGACGGTGTTAAACGAGTCATCTGTCACGGCCAAAATGGGCAGGCCGGTGCGGAGGGCGGGTCGGCACAGTTCAATAATGCGTGGGTCAGGCGCATAGCCACCGGTGAGTAACAGCCCTGCTAACGGCACGCCATTCATGGTGGCAAGTGCTGCGGCCACCAAAATATCGTCACGGTCGGCAGGTGTTACAATCAGACTGCCCGCCCGAAACGCATCAATCACATGGGTGACGGTTCGCGCACACAAGCTGGTGCGGGTGACGCGGCGTTGGTCATCACCCCGATTAAGCCATGTTGCCCCAATCGCGTTGGCAACGTCTTGGATACGCGGCACACTCAAGGTATTGCTAAACGGAACCAGTCCCAATAGGTGAAATTGATCGGTGCCAATCACCGGCGAAAAACGCTGAAGCTGGGCGCTCAGGTGTTGCAAGGCCAGCACTTGCCGCACCGATTGATCGGGGCTGCTTAAGGCCAGTTCGGGTTCGGGCAGGCCACGAACGCGCATGAGTATTGCGCCTACGGTCTGTGGGTCTTCGACGCCGCCAAAGGCGCGCGCGTGCATGTCCAGATGGTCAGCCAGTGCTTCAGGTTGGCCAAGGTCGGCAGACGCCACCAAGATCACTTGCGCATCTAGCGCATGAGCAAGCGCGGTATTGAGTTGCGTGGCGTAGTTGCTTTGGCTGGTGGGCACTAGACCTTCCACAATCACCACATCCATGCCTGCGCCTGCCTGCTGATGCAGGGCGACAATTTCTTCAAGCAGTTCATCTAGATGATTATCACCCAACATGCGTTCAACGTGTAGTTGACTGAGCGCGGTGGGTGGTGACAAGCGCAAGGCACGCCCGACCAAGGCCGAGGCACTGTCGGGGCTTAAGCCACTGAGTTCTTGTTGGACGACCGGTTTTAAAAATCCGGCACTCAGGCCAATACAGTCTAAGGCACGGATCATGCCCAAACAGGCGGAGGTGAGGCCAACACCCACACCGGTGGGAATCATTAAAAACGTTTGCATGGTCAGACTCATTCGGTTGCGGTTGACGGTGCGTTAGGCAAAGATCAGGTGGCGGGTTTCGGCGGCAATGCGGCCTTCTTCGTCGGTGGGAATCACCCAAATCTGTGGGCCGCGACCGGTGTCAATACGGCCTTCTGCGCCGCGTGTGGTAGCAAGGTTGCGACTGGAGTCTAATTGCAGGCCAAAATGTGGCAACAGTGCGAGCGTTTGCGCCCGAATATCAGCGGCATTCTCACCAATGCCACCGGTAAAAATCAGGCCATCTAAGCGCGGTAAGCCACACGACAACGCCGCCAGCGACTTGGCTAACCGATAGCAAAACACCGCAATCGCCAATGTCGCGCCTGCATGGCCGCTACGGGATGCCTCGGTTAAGGTGCGCATGTCGTTGGACAACCCTGACAAACCGAGTAAGCCGCTGTGCTTGTTGAGCATCTGGTCGATTTGATCCAGTGACCAGCCCAAGGTTCGGTGTAAATGTGCATGCAGGCTGGGGTCAATATCGCCACTGCGCGTGCCCATGACCACGCCTTCTAGCGGGGTTAAGCCCATACTGGTATCCACGCTTTGGCCTTGCCAAATGGCGCAGGTCGAACAACCATTGCCCAAATGCGCCGATAACCAGCCCTGATCTGTTGATCCAGTCAGCGTATTGGCACGCGCCGAAACATAGGCATGACTGGTGCCATGAAACCCATAACGCCGAATACCATGCTCGGTATAGAGCGCATCTGGCAGGGCATAACGGTAGGCGTGCGGGGCTAACGTCTGATGAAACGCCGTATCAAAAACCGCCACTTGTGGCAAGTCGGCAAACACTTGCAAGGTCGCGTCAATGCCCAATAGATTGGCTGGATTATGTAACGGTGCAAGCGCCGAGGTGTCTACAATGGCTTGCCTGACCGCAGGTGTCAGCCGTACCGCAGTGGTAAACTGCTCACCCCCATGCACCACGCGATGCCCAATGGCGTCAGGGCGTAGACCCTCTAAGCGAGTTAAAATGGCCTGTAAGGCTTGGGTATGATCGGCATGAGCAATCGGGTGTTCAAAGGGTTGGCCTTGGGCATCGCGGCCTTTAATGCATGCTTGTGCGCTGCCCAATTGTTCGGCTAGGCCTTCCATGCGTGCGGTGCGCGGTTGGTTGGGGTGGGTGATGAGCGCATATTTAATCGAAGATGAGCCGCAGTTGATCACCAAAACAGAACGTGTCATGGGCAATATTCACACCGGCACTGGTACAAGATGTATGCAAGATTAAGCGTTTTAGTGATCAAACCGCGTGTTGGTTTTGTCAATCACATGGGTTGAGCCTGTTCAATCAACACAAGGAGACACAATGGATACCGCAACACTGTTATGGGGTGTGGTGTTTGGTTCGGTGGGGTTGGGTTTTTCACTGTATGGCAAAAAACAACAGTCTGTTGTGCCGTTTGCTTGTGGATTGTTGCTGATGTTTCTACCGTACGCAGTAACCAATGTATGGGCATTGGTTGTTTTGGGTAGTGTGTTGATGGCAATACCCTATTTTGTACGCTGGTAAGCCAGTCTATGGCAAAAAACCGGACAGGGCGTCCGGTTTTTTGGGCTGACCATGAATCAATCAAGATTTACTGACGAATCTGACCATCACCCAACACAATCCATTTTTGTGAGGTCAGTCCTTCCAGACCAACAGGGCCACGCGCATGGATTTTGTCGGTTGAAATGCCAATCTCTGCGCCTAAACCGTATTCAAAGCCATCGGCAAAGCGCGAGGACGCATTGACCATCACACTGCTGGAATCGACTTCATTTAAGAAGCGACGGGCTGTGCTGAAGTTTTCAGTGATGATCACATCGGTATGATGTGAGCCATATTGGTTGATATGGTCAATTGCCGCGTCGAGGCCATCAACCACTTTAATGGCGAGGACGGGCGCTAAATACTCTTCATACCAGTCGTTTTCGGTGGCAGCTTTGGCATCGGTCAAGATCGCTTGGGTCTGGGGACAGCCGCGTAGCTCGACGCCTTTTTCACGGTATAAGGCCGCGACTTGAGGCAAAAATTCAGCGGCAATCGGCGCATCAACCAATAGGGTTTCCATGGCATTGCACACGCCATAACGGTGGGTCTTGGCGTTTAAGCAAATGGGCAGGGCTTTGCTGAAATCCGCTTGACTCTCGACAAAGGTATGGCAGTTGCCGTCCAAGTGTTTGATCACTGGCACGCGGGCTTCACGGGTAATGCGTTCAATCAAGCCTTTGCCACCACGGGGCACAATCACGTCGACATAGTCGGGCATGGTAATCAGCAAGCCCACTGCGGCACGGTCTGGCGTATCAATCACTTGCACGCAGGCTTTGGGCAAACCAGACGCCTCAAGACCCGCTTGAATACACAGGGCAATCGCTTGGTTTGATTCAAACGCTTCTGATCCACCGCGCAAAATAATCGCGTTACCCGACTTAATGGCCAGCGAGGCGGCTTCTAATGTGACGTTAGGGCGTGACTCATAGATCATGCCCACCACGCCTAATGGCACGCGCATTTTGCCTAATTGAATACCCGATGGCCGATAGACTAAATCGGTAATGGCGCCAACAGGGTCGGTCAGGCCAATCACGTCGTGCAGTCCTTGCAACATGCCATCAAAACGGGCAGGGGTCAGTTCGAGTCGATCCAGCAAGGCGGGGTCTAAATGGGAGTCACGGCCTTTTTGCATATCAATGGCATTAGCGGCTAACACGGTCGGTTTGCCAGTGACCAGCGCATCGTAAATGGCCTGTAATGCGGCATTTTTATCATGAGTGTTGGCACGCGACAGCGCCCGCGATGCCGCACGCGCCTGTTGACCAAGGGTTTGCATGGTCTGTGCTAAGGTGTTGCTCATGGGAGCGTTCATCCTAATTGGGTCAAAAAAATACACAGTAGCTAGTGTAGCAAGACAATAGCCGAACGCCACTCACTTGATGAAGGTGCGAATCGGGACGCTCGATCCGTTCAGTTGAAATCAGTGAGCAAATCGGTCAAAAAAATACCGCAGTGCTATTTAAATTCATGGCTGATATGCTATATGTTGTTAGACAATCGCTGGTGCTTTATCGCCACGAAAGCGACAGCAATGCTGCAATATTGTTGCATTGCGCGTATCGTGAGCTATCCATACAACAAGACCAATCCGTGCATGTGGTGACTAGGAATGTGACCACCGTTCGCGGGCAGCCTAAATCGAAGACCTCATACCAAACGGTAACAAGGTCCGACAAGGAGAGTGAGGCATGAATGCCGTGTGCAAACTGGTACAGGACAATGCTCAGGATGGCCTGATGGTGCAAGATTTGTTCCACCCTTTTTATGATCGCTATACCCGCGATACATTTAAAGCGTCCCCCCGTATCCACAAAATTGACGGTTGGAAAATCGAATACATGGCGATTGCCATTCCCGAGACGTTACATTGCACGCCGGTCATCATTATTGGTGGGGCGTTTCAAAACTTTAACTCTTATAAATATTGTGTTGAACAGTTGCTGGCAGCAGGTCCAATCATTTTGATCGACCTGCCCTCTATGGGCAATAACCAACAACTCAGCAACGAGCTGACTGGACAATCCGCTGGTGAGCTTGAGCTGCCAGACTTGGCCGGTTATTTAGGGCGTTGGGTCATCGACATGCAGTTAAGCAAAGTGTCGATTATGGGGATGTCGTTGGGGTCTGTGGTGGCATCGCATTTCTCGGAGCAGTTTCCGGAGCGCCTAGACCGACTAGTCTTGATGGGTGTGATGCAGAAAACCCGCAAAAGCTGGCGCATGTTGCTAGAAGAATCTTTGCATTTGCTCAATGAAAATCGTATGGAAGAATTTGGTCAAGCTGTCGTCCTGTACTTGATCAACCATGCAAAGCTGTCACAAACACGGATGTCACCAACAGCCAAGCGACTGTTTTTTAGGCAAATGGCAGACTTTGCCAGCACCGAGCGATTGCGCTATGACATCAACTGTCATCGCTTGTTGCGTCTGCAAAACGTGCCAACACCACAATGCCCCACCTTGGTGGCAGCGGGTGAGTACGACAGTTTTACCCTTCCACACGAAAACGCTCATTTTGCCCTGCAATGCCCTGATATGCAGTTTGCCTTGATTGAGCAAGCCGACCATTTGCCACAGTTGCAACGCCGTAAAGAAACCATGGGCTTGTTTGCCACGTTTTTACGCAACGAAGACATCAGCACGGTCAGTGGGGTTCGTCCCATGACCCGCGAGCAAATCGCGCAAATGGAGCGTCGTGGAGAAGCACGCTTGCATCTGCGTGAGCCTGTCCGTCCGATGCAGCATCGGCATATTGCAGACATGCAACCGACGGTCACGGTGGTGGACATCAATTTCTTTGGGGTGTTGCTTGATGCAGGCTCTGAGGCAGCGGCGGCAGCATTAATGGCCGAACCACGTGATTTGGCCTTGCAGTTGGGATGGGTCAATGACAGCCCGCTGGCCATCGAATGCTTGATGTTTGAGCAGCAAGGGTCCTGTGTGCGTGCGTTGTTTAAGCATGGCAGTTTTGACAATGCGGATCGCTTAAATATGCTGTTGGCGAGTGATGCGGTGCTGGAGAGTGTGGCGTAGCCCGCCATCATGCCTCACCAAAAACCGGCCTTGCGCCGGTTTTTTTATCGCAGTGTTGAGGCCAAACCGGTTGGTTGTGTTTAAACCTTTGACTCAATCACCCACACCAAGTCACCCAAATGGGTGTGATGTGTGCTGTTGTCGTCGTCGTGGGGCTGAAATACCTTGCTGCTGGCAAATCCTTGCTGTGCCAAAAAGGTGGTTGCGTCTTCTGCCGAGATAAAATGAAAGCTAAAGGCACTCTTTGACATAAACTTGAGCAGTTTGCTGCTGTTCCAGATCAAGGTTGCCATACGATGATGAACTGGTTCAGGGTACACGTCGGTGAGGTAATAACCGGCAGGAAAGCGTTTGAGTCCGGTGGCCAAGCGTGACCATAGGGTTGCTAACATCTCTTTGGTGAAGTAATTCACTAGGCCTTCACTGATAATCACCAGTGGTTGGTCAGGGTCAAAACTGTCAAATAAACGATCTAAGTCGTCGGTAAATAAGTCAGCCGCTTCAATACGAGGAACCGGTGTTTCAATTTGACTCAATGCCTGACGTTTGGCGTGTGCCATGGCGGGAAGGTCGGCTTCGACATAGGTCATGAGCGGGTTGCCAAAGCGATAGCGCCAGCCACGAGGTGACAGTCCAGCGGCAATCTCAAGCACTTGCAGGTTGGGGTATTGCGCCATGAGGCGGTTGAGTTGTCGGTCAATGAGGGCATGGCGTTGTTTGAGCGTGCTGCGCATACTGCCGCCCACAAAGCGTTCCATCAGCAACTCAAGTGGGTGCATGAGTGCGGCCAAACGCTCACCTTTTCGGCTGGCCAGTACGGGGTGAGACAGCCCCATTTGGTACCAAATATAGCCGGTGTAATGCGCTGTAAACGAAATATGACGGTGGGGTGATTCGGTCTTTTTGTTCATGCACAACCTTCCAGTGGTTCGCGTAGGAGAAAACCGTCGATTCAGGGGGTGTGGTCTGAGTCGACGGAGTGTGACGGGTTAAACCACAAAGCGCTCACGTAGAGTGAGGGCTGTTTGACGGGCGTTGTCCCAACCGTCACCAAGGCATAAGGTGTTACCGTCGAGCGTGCCTAAGCGACCGCGCATGCGCGCGAGACGGGTTTGATTGGGCAGCGGCATCTGCGCCAAGGCACGTAGAGCGTCATAGGCTGCTGCACGGTCATTGCACACCAAACCCATGTCACAGCCTGCGTTGAGAGCCGCTTGAATGCGGGCGTCGGCTCCCCCTGCCACACAGGCGGCCTGCATGGACAGGTCATCTGAGAACAACACACCATCAAAGCCTAATTCTGTGCGGATAATCTGTTGTAGCCAAAACGGCGAAAACCCCGCTGGATGCGGGTCAATAGCAGCATAAATCACATGTGCAGGCATGAGTGCGTCAAGGTCACCCAGCACGTCAGCAAACACCTGCATGTCGTTGGCTCGGATGTCATCTAGGCTGCGCAGGTCAACCGGTGCGGCAATGTGTGAGTCGGCTTCAACCGAGCCATGACCAGGAAAATGCTTGCCAGTGGTCGCCATGCCTGCACGGTGCATCCCTTGCATAAACGCGCGTGACAGCGCCACCACAGGCGCGGTGCGGGCATGAAAACCACGGTCGCCAATCACGTGGCTAATGCCATCAACGTCCAACACCGGTGCAAAGCTAAAGTCGACCCCCACCGCCAATACTTCACTAGCCATCAGCCAGCCGCATTGTTCAGCGTCGCTCAAGGCTTGCTGTGGATCAAGGTCATATGCGTGACCCAGTGCACGCATCGGCGGTAGGCGAGTAAAGCCTTCTCGCATCCGTTGCACGCGTCCGCCTTCTTGATCGACGGCAATCAATAGGTCAGGACGAACCGCACGGATGTCGTCGGTCAGGTCACGCACTTGGCGTGGGTTCTCCACATTTCGACCAAATAGAATCAGGCCGCCCACTTGGGGTTCGGCCAATAAGGCACGGTCTTCAGCCGTTAGGGTCGTGCCAGCGATGTCGAGCATCAAAGCGCCAATCATGGAGACGTCCTTCACAACAAACAAATAAAAACGCTTAAAACAAGCTCGGCAGACAATACCTGATTTAGCCCTAGGTCTGCTACATTCAACAGACTTTAGCTCATGTCACAATTGGCCAGCCAAACCGCCCTGTTCTAATCGTGTGATTGATGCGTTTAGGATGACTTTGGCTCCCAGATTTATCAAGGACGGCACTTTGCCTATGAAACTGCAATCTCTCGCTTGTGCGGTCGCGCTGGCTTCTGGCGGCTTGTTTTTTACTCACGTGGTCAATGAGGCCACAGCTGCGTCAACCATGAGTGTGCTGACACCGTCACGCGAACAGTCTTTGGTCGCACGCCAGCTTGCAACCCTGATGGATCGTCAACATTATTTGAATATGCCCTTAGATGAGGCAACCTCACGTCGAGTGCTAGACATGTACATTGATGTGCTTGACCCCGAGCACAGCTTGTTCTTGCAGCATGAAATTGATGAGTTTAAACAAAAATATGCAGATCAATTAGGGCGCTTGTTAAAAGAAGGTGATTTGTCACCTGCATTTGATATCTATCAGCATTATTTGATTGATATGCAAGCCTATCAGACCTATGTATTGGCTCAATTAGATCAACCTCAGAACCTAAATGGCTCGGAAACGATAGAGGTTGATCGTGAAAAATCACCTTTTTTTGCGACAAATGAAAGTCGACAGCACTCTTGGCAT
>JBEANQ010000069.1:0-11726 GCA_041165345.1 Pseudomonadota bacterium | reverse complement strand
TACCGCCCAGCAGCTTGATCTCGCTTTGCACCACGTCCATGCCCACACCACGACCCGAAATTTGAGTCACTTTTTCGGCAGTCGATAGCCCTGCATGAAAGATGTATTGCATGACTTCAAGGTCACTCAGCGGAGCGCCTTCTTCTAGCAAGCCGCGTTCTATGGCTTTTTTACGCACCGCATCAACGTTAATACCACGGCCGTCATCTTGCAGTTTGATGACGATCTCTCCGCCTTCACGCGCTACATCCAACACAATATGACCATTGGCCACTTTGCCTGAGGTTTGACGTTCAGCAGGGGTTTCTAGACCATGGTCAACCGCATTCCGCAGCATGTGTTCTAACGGCGCAACAATACGCTCTAGAATCGTCCGATCTAATTCACCTTCAGCATTTTGAATGGTCAATTCTGCTGGCTTACCCAACTCAGTGGCAGTTTGCCGAACCACACGTTGTAACCGTGGCACCAACCGAGAGAAAGGTACCAAGCGAGAACTCATCAGACCTTCTTGTAATTCAGTCTGCGTACGTGACTGTTGCAATAACAGGCTTTCAGAATCACGGACTTTATCCAACAAGGTGGCTTTAAAATCCAACAAGTCAGATGCCGATTCGGCCAATGATTTTGACAATTGGTTTAGTGATGAGTATTGATCCATCTCTAGTGGGTCAAAATCTTGGTATTTGTCACGCTCGCCTTCGTGGCGTGCCAAAATTTGTACTTCAAGCTCGCCTTCCATCCGGCGCAGCTGTTCTGCCAAACGTTGTACCGTTGCGCCCATTTCTTCAATGGTCATGCCCAAACTGGTGGTACCCATTTCAATCCGCGCACGGTTGATGGCACTCTCACCCGAGAGGTTAATCATTTTTTCCATCAGGCTGGATGACACCCGAATCATTTCATTGGCAGATTGCTCGCTTGATTGACGATTAAAACTGCCATGCATGGATGGAGGTTCGGTGCCATCACCTTGATTGTCTTTACTCAGATCTGTTGCAACTCCACTGACCGTTGCCAGCGGCATTTCGCGCAGAACCAAGGCCGGCAATTCTGTCAGCGACTCTGGTGAACGACGATAGGCTTGTAATGCGTCAATCAATTTCTGCGGCTGAACAGGGCGCTCTCCACGGTCTAACACCGTAACTGCATCGGCCAGCCAGTCATGACAACGCGCCAACAATGGAACGATCAGACCCGCTGAGGCCGCCTTGCCCAATGCCAGATCTTCGTAGACAAATTCCATCTCATGTGCCAAATCACCCACTGCACCCACACCCGCCATCCGTGCACCACCCTTCAGGGTATGCAAACCACGTTGCAGCTCTGTGAGTGGTCGAATATTGCTGGGTTCTTTTTGCCATGTGGCCAATTGCATACTGGTTTCATCGATGATTTCCCCCGCCTCATCTAAGAAAATTTCCAGCATTTCTGGGTCGGGTGCGTTGCCCTCATCCCATGCTTCAGCCAACACCTGCATTTGTCGCAAAGGCGCTGGTGCAGACGGTATGCTGGCAGTGGTGGCTACGCTGGGGCTGGTTGCGACAGCCACTGTGACAACGGCTTCACTGGTTGTGGCGGACGAGGCAACTGGCGCAGAAACGCTACTAGTCGAGCCATCGACCGCTGTAGAAAAAAAATCGGCCAGTACTCGCTTGTCATGCTGCTTTAAATACGCATGCAAGGTGGCAATTTCGTCGGGGCAAAAGAATGAGGTACCGTCACGAACCAATTGATCAACCTGCTGAGCCACTTGGTCTTGTGCATGACGCATAAACCGAACCAACTCGGTACTGGGTTGATCGCGTCCTTCAACCAGCTGTTCGTAGACGGTTTCGAGTTCGTGGCCGAGATCGCCAAGGCTTTCGACACGAGCCATACGCGCACCCCCTTTAAGGGTGTGCAAATGACGTTGCAACACACTCAAGGCACTGGTGTCGTGTGCATCTTGTGCCCACAGATCAAATTGTTCGTCAATTTCACGAACCACTTCCTCGGCTTCTTCTAAGAATATTTCGAGCAACTCTGGATCATTATTGGTATCTGGTAACACGTCATGATGACGAGGAACCAAGATTTCTGTTGCCCAATCAATAGGTGCAATCACAACGGGTGCTGGCGATACATCCACCAATGGTGCACCCCGCCATTTGGCCAATGCGGCGATCATATCTTGTTCAGCAGGCACTTTTTGGCTACCCGCCATCGCATCAAACATGCGAGTTAAACTGGCATGTGCCTTAATCAGCAATTCAACTAAATCATCTTGCTGAGCAACATCCTGCGGTTGCCCGAGTAACCCACCATAAACGCTTGTCAGCTGCTCTGACAATGCAATTAATGGACGTACCGGCATGGGACGCACAGCCTCATGCAGCAATTGCATTTGCTGATGCATACGAGACAAATAGTCTGTCAAGTGGTTTGCATCTGCTAACTGATTTTCAAGTTCCCACTCAGCATCTAACACATCATCAATTTCAAGATTCATCAATTGAGCGACTAATCCTGATACAGACTCTTCAACTGCTGACTCACTACTGCCCTGCTCTAAATCGCTAATACGTTGAATGAGACTAAGATCATCAGCATCCAAATGTGTAGGCTGTAATTGACGAATTACATCAAGATGTATCATGACCCGATCACTGAGTGTGCTTAAGCACTCTAAATGAACCGAATGAGTGGATAAGTGATCACGCATCAGTCGCTTACATTCATGCTCCATGGCCATGGCAATCCGATAAACAGGATCAACGCCTGACATTCCGGCACTGCCACGCAACGTATGCAAAGCTCGAAGCAGCACATCACTGACTTCTGCGCCTTGGGGGTTTTCAATCAGATAGGCTTGAATATCAGCCAAATAGCCTTCCGCTTCTGCCAAAAAAATATCCAGCAGCTGTGGATCCATCTCAAATTGATTGATGACAAGAGGCGCAGTATCACTGTGATCTACGGCATCTAGTTCAGCATTGAGTGCACCAGCTAATGCTTCAAAAGCATCATCTGATTCGTCTTCAGTGGCAACCAGCGGCTCCATGGTTGCGTTGGTTGTCGGTGTAGACACGATTGGATTCAACGCTGATGTTGCGTCAGGATGCTCTAAAGTTGACGACGCCATTTGTTGTTGCACATCAACCGTTCGGCCTGCGCTAATTTCTAAGGCGGTATATACAAAGGGTTTAATCGATAAGCTAGCGACTTGACCCGCAGCAAAATCACCTACAAGTACTGGTACAATTGCTAAAACATCAGCAATCAACTGAACCATCGCTTGATCAGGTGTAATGCTGTCATCTAAGACACGGTTTAACATGTTCTCAATAGACCATGCCAACTCACCCACAACGCGCGCGCCCACCATGCGGCCTGACCCTTTCAGGGTATGGAAGCCACGGCGAAACTCTTTAAGCGCTGAAATATCTGTAAAATCAGCAGCCCATGTTGGAAAAGATGCATGAATGCTTTCGAGGACTTCATCTGCTTCTTCGATAAAAATATCGCGAATTTCATCATCAATATCAAAATCATCACTCGGCAGTTTAATGTCAGCACTTAGCACATCAATTGAAACAGCCGCCGTTGTGACTGAAGCTACAGTAGTCGCAACAGATGTGTCTTCTGTAATAAGCACATCATGAATCAGATGGTCATTTTGTCTGGCAACTGGTGCATCAGTAGCGTCGGGAGACACTGTCTCTGCTGCACTTGGTATGAGTGGACTAGGTGACTCCGGTTCGTCGCTTGACCCACCATCTGGAGGTGGTGGTAAACCTTTAGATAGCGCTTCAGCACGCAGAATCATGGGGGTTGGATCGATGCTGGACCGTTCACCCACCGCATAGTTGCCGACCATGACGGGCACAGCAGTCAAGACATCTGTAATCAGCTGTGCCATGGCATCACTGCCTTGTACGCTCTGATCTAGCACACGGTTGAGCATGTTTTCAACGGACCATGCTAACTCGCCCACCACACGGGCCCCCACCATACGGCCCGAGCCTTTGATGGTATGAAAACCACGGCGAAACTCTTTTAATGCGGTGAGATTGCTGACGTCAGCCGCCCATTTTGGAAATTCGGCGTGAATATTTTCAAGGACTTCCTCGATTTCTTCGATGAAGATCTCACGAATTTCGTCGTCAACATCAAAGTCATCTTGGGGAAGCGTCAGTGCTGGTGTAATGGCAACAGATGGTTTAGATACTGTTGCAACCACAACAGCGGATGGCTCAACGTTAGATTCAACGTCAGCAGCTAGCGCAGTTGCGAGGCGTTTGCTGTCATCAATGACGTCATCAGGGGTGGCATCATGATAGAGTTTTTGACCGCCTGCGACTTCAGGCAACGGCTGCTGAGCAGCATCATGAAAATGAGTAAGGGCATGTTCCACACGATCCAAGATGCTGTCATCTTGATAGTGCACGGCCAGTTGGTCGAGGTAGTATTCGATTGCTGAGACCATGTCCGCGAGCAGATCGACTTGTCGCCAATTGGGTTTAAAAGCATCAGCCATTACACTGTTTGTGATCAGCCCTGCCATTTGCTCTAATAATGTTGCGGGGCGGCTGAGTGACAGCATGATAAACACGCCACGTACCAGATGGAGCGACTCTGGCACCATTTCCAATTCAGCAGCCTGCCAGTGGCTACGGTTATAAGCAGACATGGCGTCTTTAACCGATTCCAGCGCCGCACGTGATTCACGCACTGCCGCATGGCGGGCATCATTGATGGCATTTGAATCACGTTCATCTTGAGCCATGAGCGTTGTGGTTTGTTGCAGGCTCGCGACCAATTGATCAAGACTGACCGCAATATCATCGCGTTGTTGCGGTGATATGGCATGGCGATCAGACAATCGAGTCAACGCCAACTGTGCAGTTGCACTTAAGCTGCTCCAACCCGCAACATCAAGCAAACGCACGGCTTCTGACAGGTTTAAAATACTGTCCGACAGGCTGCTTTGTAAGGTTAGGCGGGCGCTTTTTACCAGTTGAGTCACCGACTCAAGCAAACGTGGCGTAATACCGGCTTCAACAGGAGCATCTAAACCAAAAGCTTGGCGCAATTCACGGGCAGCAGCGGTATGCAGAATTTCACGCTCGCCCAATTGAATGAGCGTGTCGGCCAAGATGGCTTCGTCGTCTGAGTCGTGATCAAGGCTACGCTCTAACCGAATCAGCAATTGGCGCAGTTCAGTGGTGGGTGAATCTGCCGATGCGGACAGCTCTAAGTACACCACCTGTGCTAGACGCCATAGCGCTGCTTGCTGCACGGTACGCGCACCATTTTGCGCATGGCTGGCAATGCTGGCCATGGCATTCCAATCTGCATGACCCATGCAGTCGTTTAGCACGCGTTGCAAATAATGGCGCATCGCCCGTGCCAAAAAGCGGCGGGCTTCAAGGGTCAAGGGGTCTGGCTGCCAATTGGGCGAAATAATCAATGACAGATCGGGCTTTAGCCAATCACGTTGGCGTAAAGGGTCACGGGCTAACAACGGACGGAAATGATGAATCATGCGATAAATCGCAACCGAATGACCCCGTTTGGTGCGTTGCAGTTGATCAAGTTCATCACGCAATAAATCAACGCCCAAACCCAACTCAGACAAAATTGTCATGGGGGTTTGGCCATCGGCCACCGACTGAGCCAGTTGCTCTAAGGTTTCTGCCAAGACCAAAGGCTCAGCCAATTGGGTCATGTGCAAGGTTCCACTGACTTGATGCAGTGCATCACGAACAGCCAATAACGCATCTGAATGCGTGGCGTGTTCGATATCATGGCGAATCTGACTCAGTGTCTCGTCAAGGGCTTCCTTGACCCAATCCAAAGCGATATACGATTGCTGCTGATTCATTGCATTATGCTCTTGGGGTACGACGACCCTCATGACTTGATCCGTTCATAGGCCAGCGTTCCCACATGGTCAACACGTCTGACCTGCGGATGTGACCAGTCTGCCATTTCACCGGGGCCTAGCACCAGTATTCCACCCAGCTCAAGGCGCTGAACAAGGGCGTCTAAAATATCTCGACGATCAAATTTTCTAAAATAAATCAGAACGTTTTGACAAAAAATCACATCTAATCGCCGAAAAGGCGCACTACTAATATCCATCAGGTTAAACACCTGAAAACTCACATTGACAGCAAGAGATGCACTGACCTGCCAATGACCATCGGGTAAATCTTGCCCATAACGATTGCGGAGTGCCGAAGGAATGGCCTCTGCTTTACGACGAGGGTAGACTCTCTGACGTGCCACGCCGAGCGCTTGATGGCTAATGTCGGTGGCCATCAAACGGAACGAACGCAAGGCTTGGCTACGCGCCACCATGGCCAATGACCACGCCTCTTCTCCAGTCGCACAACCGACGCTCCATAATTGAGCATCACGATTGAGACGAGATAAGTGGCGACCTACGAGGTCATACGACGGCGAGTGTCTAAAAAAAGCAGTTTCATGAACCACTAATGATTCGGCCAACTGCTGCCATTCGCCACGATCACGCTTGACCAACTGGTAGTAGCTGTCCATATCCAGCCCCCACACCTGCATCCGATCAAACACACGGCTTTCAAACAGCCGATGTTGAATCACAGGCAGCACCATGCCAATCCGTGATTCAATAAGCGATAGCCAAAGCGAAGATTGCTCTGCGCTCATGCCTTCCCTGACAGTTCCGGCCATGCGTCCTTGCTCCAGCCTTTAGATCATTTGTTCATCCGGCAGTTTAAAGCCCGATACTGAATCACGCAGATCAACCGCCATTTCAGCCAAGTTACCAACCGAACGTGCCGTCGCAATCGTCCCTGCGGTGGTTTGGGTGGTGATCTCTTGAATGATGTTCATGGTGTTTGAGATATGACCTGCCGATGCCGCCTGTTGACGTGCAGCGTTCGAAATGTTCTGAATCAAGTCAGCCAGTGTCCGAGAAACCGCCTGTACTTCACCCAGTGCCACACCCGCATCTTTTGCCAAACGCGCACCACGAACAACCTCTGATGTGGTTTGTTCCATCGAAATAACCGCTTCATTGGTGTCGGTTTGAATGGTTTTAACCAAGCCTTCAATCTGCTTGGTTGCTGCTGCAGAACGTTCCGCAAGGCGCTGAACTTCGTCCGCAACCACCGCAAAACCACGACCCGCCTCACCCGCCATCGATGCCTGAATTGCAGCGTTCAAGGCCAGAATGTTGGTTTGGTCGGCAATGTCGTTAATCAAGGAGACGATGTCACCAATTTCTTGTGATGACTCACCCAAACGCTTGATCCGCTTAGCCGTTTCTTGAATCTGCTCACGAATGGTGTCCATCCCTTCGATGGAACGCTGAACCACTTCACCACCGTTGTATGCAATCGCAACCGAGCGATCCGCAACCGATGCTGACTCCATCGCGTTGGCCGATACTTGGTCGATCGAGACGGCCATTTCGTTGACCGCCGCTGATGCACCAGCAATTTCTTGCGCTTGGTGCTCAGAAGCCTCAGCCAATTGCATGGCTGTCGTTTGGGTGTCTTGTGACGACTCAGCCACGCGCAATGCGGTGGTGTTAATGGCCGAAACCAGCAAGCGCAATTGGTCAATAGCGAAGTTAACCGAGTCGGCAATCGCACCGGTAAAGTCTTCAGAAACGGTCGCGTTAACAGTCAAGTCACCGTCTGCCAAGTCGCCGAGTTCGTCAAGCAAGCGCAAAATCGCGGTTTGGTTACGTTCGTTCTCGTCTTGAATTTGACGCGCACGTTCGGCTTCTAGCTCAGCTTCACGGCGTTGACGTTGGGTTTCTTGCAACGCACGGTCTTGATCAATGCGTGAACGCATCGCAAACAAACGCCACAACGAATAACCCAGACCCGCCAAGCCCAACAGCATCAACAGACCGGGTAGTAAGTTACGCAGGGTGTTGGTCACACTTTCAGATAGAGTGTTTAGCTCTTTGAGCAAGCTCCCTGATTCGGTAAACAGCTTCGCTGATGAATCACGTACTTGGTAAATCTGAGGTGAACTGACCAAAATACGGCTAGCAGCACTACTGATCACATCGTCATAAGATTCTTTGATCGATTCCAGTGATGCGCGTAACTCTGGGTCATTAATGCGAATCACACCCAGCGCTGCATCACCATTCAACTGACCCGTCAAAAAACGACCAAAGTCTTCAGCGTCAGTACTAAAGTCATCTGCAGAAGCGACGGAGCCTTCATCACCCGTTAGCACGGAGTTAATCGAACGCAAAATACGTTCCGACAGCAACGCTTGGTTTTTAGCCAGTGCCACTTGGCTACCAGCAGCGCCAGCACGCACCATGCCATCTACGATGAGGTTGTACTCGGCTTGCATTTCAGGAATGACTTCTGAAATGGACTGACCCAAATCATGCAATTCATCAACCGTTTGTTGGTTGGAGAGAATGTCATTCACTTTCGAATTAATACTGGCCCATGAGCGGTTCACGGCCACAATATCTTTGCCTGTCTTGCCATAAATTGACTGGACGTTGGCCAAACGTTCGTTGAATTGCTTTTGTGATGCACGCAAATTCATAAACGATTGATCAGTACCTCCTGTCGATGCCTCTGTGGCGTTTTTGGCCACCTGTTGAGACAACACGCGCAATTCGCCCACATCTTTAATCAAAATGTTACTGCGCGGTACGCTGTAAAACAGATAAAAGAAAGACCCTAGCGTGATAGCAGCAGACAGTACTCCACCCCACATCCATGGTTTGGCGAGCTTGGGGTCGCCAAAAATACTTGCAGTTCGATTCCAATAACTCGCTAACGGGTTATTTTGCCAGACCTTTGATGAAGGCCCTGTGACTTTTTTTAAACCAGAACTCATTACCCCTGCTCCCTATCACTTTCTTCAGGTTTTTCCATTGCCTGCTGTTTTTACAGGATTGCCGCATTCAGAAACCGAGGATCTGCCGCAAGACGACTGGGCATAAATATATGCCAGCGTTGACCATCCCGTTCGAAATATCCCTGTACATAAGGCGCAATACCCACGTGCGTCACGCTCGTGGTTCCAAAATAGGTGTTCTTAATGAAATGCTGGATCCCCAAAACTTCATCAACGATGACACCACCAAACAATGTGGGTTGGTCAATCACCATGACTTTACGGCGAGTATCTGTGCGTGCTTTCTCGGCACCCACAAACATGGCAAGGTCTGAAATTGGTAATAGACGTCCGCGTACATTGGCTAAGCCACGTAGCCATGCTTGCGTACTGGGGACGCTCGTGGTGTCTGGCACATTGAGCACTTCAGATATTTCGCCTAATGGCGCAACGAAGTAATGGTCATTGAGCAAAAATGCCACACCAGACCAACGTCCATCTCCCCCATCTTGTCCGCCTCGCAGACGTTGTCTTCCACGTTCTGCTAGACGCAACAGCTCAATAAAACCGCGCGCCGCCATGATCAGCTCGCCGACAAGAGTTGGTTGATCACGCGCATGAGCGCGACCTCTTCAATCGGTTTGGTCAGATAATCGCGCGCACCTTGTCGCTTACCCCACACTCGATCGGTTTCTTGGTCTTTGGTACTGACGATAACAACAGGAATGCTGGATGTCTCAGCACCCCGTGTAATTTGACGTGTGGCTTGAAAACCATTCATGCCGGGCATGACCACATCCATGAGGATCATGTCCGGCAGCTCTGCACGCGCCATGGCCACTCCGTCGGCACCATTGCTGGCTTCGAGGACTTGATGACCATTACGTTGCAGAATTTCACGAAAGCGAAAAGTTTCAGTCGGTGAATCGTCAACCACAAGAATACGCGCCATCAGATGACTCCTCAGGCATTCACAGTAACGTGCTGACGAATCGCACTGAACAGTTCTTCTTTGCTAAAGGGTTTCGTCAGATACTCGTCTGAGCCGACAATCCGACCTTTGGCTTTGTCAAACAGGCCATCTTTAGAGGACAGCATGATGACGGGGGTTTGCTTAAACGTTTGATTGTTTTTAATCAATGCACACGTCTGATACCCATCTAGGCGAGGCATCATAATGTCTACAAAAATAATGTCTGGGCTGGAGTCTGCGATCTTTGCGAGCGCATCAAAGCCGTCGACTGCGGTGAATACCGTGCATCCTGCTTTTTGCAGCAGGGTTTCAGCGGTACGTCGAATGGTTTTCGAATCGTCGATTACCATCACCTTTAGACCATCAAAATTTTCTTCCATTGGCTCGATCTTCCTGATAACGCAATGTTGCACGCACGTTGGTTGAGATATCTTGTATCCCGCATGTTAGTGCATCTTTTAGCACAGATCATTAGGGCTTGCCAACGAACTTGACAATGCCCGCCAATGACCGCACATGTTTAAGGCACTCTTGAATCAAGACAACCTGTGATGGAATCGTGGTTCTATTTATCGTGTCGTAAAGGTCGGCTGTGTTATGAAAGAACAGACACTGCTATGATCGATTGATCATACAGGATATCGACGGTCTAATCGTTTCATCGGTTGGGGCTGTTCGTTCGCAGAGGAGTCTCTATGAGAGTGGCAGGGAATCAGCTCAACACAGCCATCATGACCGCAATGCTCTGGGTCTGTGTTGGCATGATTGTGTCGAATGTCAGTTACGCAGAAATATCAACCATGCCAGAAGTTAAGGCACGCTGGTATCGGTACTATAACAATGGTACTCCAACCATTAGTGGCGTCATTACTCAAGAGCATGTTCGCTTAGGCTATGACGCGTTAAACAGCAACATGATGGTGATTCGGCATGTTCCTCCGTTTACCCAAGAGGCATATGATCGCCAAAAAGCACAGCGTGAACAGCAAGAAGCCAAACGGCAAGCCGATCGCAATTTAGTCTTGGCGCATATTTCATCCACGCAAGCCACAGCAAAACGTGATCAGATGCTCGCCGAAATGACGAGTCGGATGCAGTATCTCAATACGCAAATGATTGACTTGCAAAACGACCTAGGGCGTGATGTGGCTGCTGCTGCCGCGTATGAACGACGTCAAACAGAAGTCCCTCAAGTGATTCAAACACGCATGAAAGACAAGCGTGAGCAAATTGGTCAGATGCAACGCAATATTGCGGCCTTACAAAAACGCCAAGATGATATTCGGTCGTCTTATGCTCAAATTATCACGCGATTGGATTATTTAGAACGCAATCGCAGTGCATCCAGCATCAATAGCAGTGCAACGCCCTAATTTAAGCGGGCGTTTACACACTCACCAACTGATCCAACTCACAGGTCACTCGATCACGTAAGTGATCAATTCGCATATTGATCTGTCGCATTTGATCAAGATCATCACAACACACAAAAAAACCATGAAAGCTGCCACGCATAGGTCGTAATAACGATTGCCATGTGTGTTGGGCTTGTGGGTATTGAGCATGATCTAACAGTTGAATGATATGCCGCAAAGGCTCTATCCATTGTTGATGGTTGGCTTGGACTTGCTCCATAAGCTCAAGCAAACAACCTTGCAAGGTGGCGGGCTCACGCTGTTTTGGCATTTTTTCTCTCTTGTTGTACACAAAATTGATCGACTCTAACGTTTAGCAAAAACGGTATTGTTGTTTCCGTGCTGATACACAGCATACACCTATTATTACACAAGATTACATTTAAAGCCGAGTTACACATCCATGCAAACAGTCCATTGATCATCTTTAAGCAGATGAAGCACCATGTGTTTAATCGATCCCTGCTTGAGCGTCTGGATGTTCTATG
>JBEANQ010000068.1:0-11789 GCA_041165345.1 Pseudomonadota bacterium | reverse complement strand
AAATCAGCATCACGGCCTTGACCTTCAATTTTTTTATAATGGGTTAAGACAGCGGTTTTCATCCCACTAAACGAAAACTGCAAGCCTTGGTGCATCATGGGGCGGGGCAAATCAAAGGCCAACGGGTCGCCTTGCTCGGCCAGTTTTGCCACATTAGGACCGCCAGGGTATGGCAAGCCCAGCATTTTGGCGACCTTATCAAAGGCTTCACCAGCAGCATCATCAATCGACTCACCCAACAACTCATACTGTCCAATGCCATGCGCAGCCATCAATTGACTGTGCCCACCCGACACCAGCAGCGCCACAAACGGAAATTCCGGCGGCGTCTTTGACAACAACGGCGCAAGCAAATGGCCTTCCATATGATGCACACCCATCGCAGGCACATTCAGCGCATAGGCCAAACTACGACCAAACAACGCACCGGTCATTAATGCGCCCATCAAACCCGGCCCACGGGTGTAAGCAATAGCATCAATGTCGGTTTTGTGACTGCCCGTTTGCTGCAACAGTTCTTCTAGCAACGGAATCAACTTGCGCACATGATCACGCGAGGCCAGCTCTGGCACCACACCGCCATATTCAGCATGCAGAGCAATTTGGCTATACAGCACTTGCCCCATCAAGCCCTGCTCGCTATCAAACAGCGCAAGGCCGGTTTCATCGCAAGACGTTTCTAGGCCTAAAACTCGCATGCAGTCACCCACTCTCTACTCAATCAAAAAAAGCCAGCATCCCACATCGACATGAATACGCAGGATAAACACAGAATCCAAACGCGCAGGCTTGCCGGATGTTTAGCGTACGCGTAGAATGTCGCACTTTAGTCTGTCTGGCAAACACAGGCTCCCATTTTTTTGAGGATTTTACATGCCACAAGTTAAGCTGAAAGAAGGCGAACCAGTCGACGTCGCAATCCGTCGCTTCAAGCGTTCATGCGAAAAAGCCGGTGTTCTGGCTGACGTTCGCAAACGTGAGTTCTACGAGAAACCTACTCAAGAACGTAAGCGTAAGAAAGCAGCGGCTGTTAAGCGTTATGCCAAAAAGCTGACTCGCGAATCTGTTCGCACCACTCGTCTGTACTAATTGAAGCGCGGCTAATCTATGACTGACCTCAAAACCCGTTTAAGTGACTCCGTTAAAACTGCCATGCGTGAACGGCAGATGGAGCGCCTAACGGTGCTACGAGGCGTTCAAGCCGCCATCAAACAGATCGAAGTCGACACCCGTGAGTCGTTAGACGACGCACAGGTGTTGGCGGTGATCGAAAAACAGCTCAAGCAACGCCGCGAATCTATCACTGCGTATGTGACCGCTAATCGCACAGATTTAGCCGAAAAAGAACAATTTGAAGCGACCATCATCAGCGAGTTTCTACCCGTCGCACTCACCGACGACGAACTCAACACCATGATCGACGCCGAGATCAGCACGCAAGGTGCCACCTCGATACGCGACATGGGCAAGGTCATGAACGCTCTGCGCCCCCAAATTATGGGTAAAGCTGACGCCGCTGTGGTCTCTCAGCGCATCAAGGCACGTTTAAGCGCTTAATCAGGCTACACATTTGATCACATCCTCTGTGTTCTGGCCGTCTCGTGCGGTGCTTTCGTTCGTCTCTACGCATGAAATCGATGGTTCATCTTAACCGCCAATTTTAACCGCTTGAGCCTCACGCATTTGTTGCACTCGCTGATCAATCTTGGCGCGTAATGACTCGGTTTGCTCGGCCAACACGCGTGCCCGCTCTAGCGACACAATCGCTGCATCTACCTGCCCACACCAAAACTGATACTCTGCCCGATACCGCAACACAGCCACCACTTTAAATGGGGCAAGATCAGGCAATCGGCTGGCCGCTGTTTGCAGCAATTGCCACACGGCAACGTCACTCGGTTGCTGTTGACTCATGGGTTGCAACACATCAATTGCAGCTTGCGGCTGTTGGCGGTCAATCAATGCCTGCGCATACAGCAAAGACAACGGACGGTCTTCAGGCGTCAGTTGATGCAGGGGCTTCAACATCGTTAACGCCACATCAGGTCGCTGCGCCGCAAGCTCTATTTCAGCCGCTAAAATAGGCCAGAGTGACCCGCTGGGGTGTTTGGCTTGCAAACGCGCCAGCAGTTGGCGGGCATCATCGAAACGCTGATCAAGCCGATAGGCCGTGACCAATGCGGCAGCAGCCGCATCATCTTGCCCCGCAATTGCAGCTAAATCGGCGGGTGTAGACTGCCCCGTCAGCACAGCAATACGGCCTTTTAACAGCCGAAACTGAAATTGCTCCTCTGCACTGGCCACCGGCTGCGGCAATTGAGCCGCACGCAACCGCGCTTCACTCATGCGCTCTGCGGTCAACGGATGACTCAACACAAAATCGGGTAAAAACCCACGCTGACCCGCATGACGCTGCATCACATCAAAAAAATTGGCCATCCCCTGCGCCGAATACCCTGCACTGCTCATCAGTTGCATACCCATTCGGTCGGCTTCGCGCTCTTGGTCACGGCTATAGGCCAATTGTAAGCTCGCAGCAGCAGCCTGTGACCCTGTGGCCACTGCTGCCCCCACATCTGCATCTGTTTTCGACAGTAATAGACCCGCCACCAGACCGCCTATCGACAGCCATTTGTGATTGCTTAAGTCTGTTTGTCGACGACTCAAATGGCGCTGGCTCACATGAGCCACCTCATGCGCCAAGACCCCTGCGACTTGATCCATTGACTCAGCCTGTACCATCAAACCGCTATATACTGCGACCAACCCACCAGACACCGCAAAAGCGTTAATTTGTGGATCTTGAATCAACACAAACGCCACAGGTGCAGGCAAGCCCGCTTGCGCATTTAAGGCATAAAACACCCGAGACAGCTGTTGCTGTGTCCACGGATCATCCAACAACGGCGCATGCAAACGTAAATCACGTAAAATAGCTTCACTCTGTTGACGTTCGGCAGCCCCAATCCAACCATGAGCGCCCGCACCCAAGCGGGGCACACTCAACGACACCGAATGACCATACGGCGTATCGGTCACACCATTTAATAGACTGGGATCTACGGTGGCATGGCAAAACCACGTCGGCAACATACACAAGCCACCGCTCAACACCTGTACCCAACGCATGTTTCTCTCCCGCTTGACCCACCCCACCCCGCATGATGAGGGCCATCGTCATGCCAATCATTGGTATCTATTGTTTGCCAAGCCCTTGACAGCAGCCAGTGTGTTTTTGAAACTGTTCTCCACTTTTGTCACACCCACATTGCATCCTGCATGAACCCTTTGCCTGCCTCCGCCTCCCCCCCCGAACACCTTGTTGACGCCAGTGGCCTGACGTGTCCACTTCCTTTGTTGCGCCTAAGACAGGCACTGCATCACATGACCATTGGCCAACAGGTTCGGCTAGTCACTACCGACCCCATCAGCCAAACGGACATTCGACGTTACTGTGAACTCTCGGGTCAACACCTGCTGCATAGCTGGCACAACCTAGACAGCACACAATTTGGTTTTGATATAGAAAAGACCCATTAACCCGACTCTCGTTTGTTTGCACATTTTCCACCCGTTTGGTGTGCAGGCTCACAGCCTCACTACACAACAACAGCGTGTGACGTGCTACAACAGGGTCATTGATTGATCAGTATTCTGTGCCGCCAGCAATTGGGCTGCCGTATCGGAATACCCTGCAACTGCATTGTGCAGTTACAAAGGAGTTTTCATGAGTGACAACCGAGCCATGATGCCAGTATCGCTGACTGCCCCCGGTGTCAATCTGGGTGCCTATATCAGCACCGTCAACCAAATCCCCATCTTGACCCCCGAACAAGAACGGGTCTTGGCAGATCGTTACTACCATGACGGCGACGTTGAAGCCGCCCGTCAATTGGTCATGTCGCATCTACGTTTTGTCGTGCATATCGCCCGCAGTTACTCGGGTTATGGCCTGCCACAAGGCGACCTCATTCAAGAAGGCAACGTCGGTCTGATGAAAGCCGTCAAACGCTTTGATCCCACCATGGGCGTCCGTTTGGTGTCGTTTGCAGTGCATTGGATCAAAGCTGAAATCCACGAATTTGTCATTCGCAACTGGCGCATCGTCAAAGTGGCTACCACCAAAGCACAGCGCAAACTGTTTTTTAACTTACGCTCGTTAAAGAAATCCAGCCGCAAACTGACACTAGAAGAAGCCCAAGCGATTGCCGCAGACCTTAATGTGACCGCCGAGCAAGTGCTGGAAATGGAAGGCCGCCTCACCGCCTATGACGCCTCGTTTGAAGCCCAAGCCGATGATGACGAAGAAGGCCGTGTTGCACCGGTCATGTATTTGGAAGACCATCGCCATGACCCTGCGCGTGAAGTGGAAGACGCCGACTGGGAGGCCAACAACAACCGCGCCCTGCACGCTGCGATTGGTCAACTCGATGACCGCTCGCGCACCATCTTGCAGCGCCGCTGGTTAGATGACGAAAAAGCCACCCTGCACGAACTCGCCGCTGAATACAACGTCTCGGCAGAACGTATTCGTCAGCTCGAAAAAAACGCCATGGATAAAATCCGGACGGCGATGTCTGCGGGCTAAGTCGTCAGCCAAACACAGCCATAACTCAGCATCCCCTCATGACTCAACACCATGAAGGGATGTTTTTTAATCAACTCATATGTTGACTTATTGCAGAATCAAACGTGCATTGGTGGCCTGAATCGGGCGATTATTCGCATGATGAAGGGTTTGAGTAAATTGCGCAATTTGTGCTGCTGATGCCTGTTGAACCTGTTTAAGTACCAACCACCGCACACCTTCAGAGCAAGGAGGTGTCGTAAGCGACCCCTCAAAGCGATAGTAATCTTTTTGAGCAGGCAGCAAAGCAGCCGCATTGACCATTGGGTTGAGCGGTGTCGATGTGCCCGCCTCACTTGGTATATGCGCAAATGCTTTTTCAAGCTCAGGATTGGCCTTGCCCGCCTGAAACATCACCGCGATCACGGCTAAATTACCTTGATCATCAGCGTGTACAAAATGGCCTTCCATTGGAAAAGATTGCCCTTTAATTTGATTTTCACTAGGCGCGTGAAAGTGAAATTGCTTCAGATGAAATACGATCCCATCAATCACTACATCGCTTCCTGTAGCATAATTGACTTGAATGGTATGACCATTATTAACAATTTCTTGCCCGCCCGCCTGATATGTTGGCCGAATTGCAGCCAGTTGTGCCTTCACCATCCGACTGGGTGTCAAATCAATTGGAGATTGGTTTTTGCTATTACAACTGCTAAAACTAGGGTCGAGGTCAGCCCAATGCGTAGGGCCTTCCTCGCCATCATATTCCCAGTGACGACTGTCTGCCCATGCAGATGGCACGGTCAACACCGCACACAGAACACTTAACAACAATTTGTTTTTCATCACAAAAATCCATTTTTATACGGTTATTATTTCTATCATTTCTCCAAATAAAACTCAAGTCTAACGTGGCCTTTTTATGGTCTTGCCCCTAGAATGTCAGTCTTCTTTTGCAGCGGGTGATTTGTCTGATGTGGCTTATTGTCGCAGCACTCAATTTGGCCGTGGCCGTGATGTTAGGTGCCTTTGGTGCGCATGCACTTAAAACCCGCGCCACACCAGAACAACTAGGGTGGTGGCATACCGCCACTGAATACTTTTTTATTCATGCCCTCGGCTTGCTGATCATTGGCGCATTATTGCGTGTGCTTCCGTCACTCAAACTAGATGGCGCAGCTTACGCCCTACAAGTAGGTGTGCTGATTTTTTGTGGCTCGCTATACGCCATGTCATTGGGCGCACCACGCTGGTTGGGCGCAATCACCCCAATTGGTGGTCTCGCGTTTATCATCGGTTGGCTGTTGTTGGCCTACTACGCATGGAAAACCCTACCATGATGATTTTACTCAACGGCACGACCCATCAAACCGATGCCCACCACTTGGCCGACCTTGTGAATGAACTTCACCTGACTGGCAAACGCATTGCCATTGAAATGAACGGCGAATTAATCCCCAAAAGCCGTCACTCTCTCACCCCGATCACCGATGACTGTCGGATCGAAATTGTTCACGCTGTTGGCGGAGGCTAACCCATGTCACACGAATGCTGCGCACCCCAAACGCCCTCACAAACACCCCATGCTTTGCATTTGGCACGCGTGTTTTGGCCAGACACCGTGATCTATGAAGACCGCGTGTATTTTGACATTCCCGATGCCGACTATTTTGCCGAACTGATGGACTTTGCCGAAAACGACCCGATCACCGTGCAAGCCCTGCTTAATCATCAACACCTGCTGGATCTGGCTGGCGACGCCACACTCGACCGCCCTGCATTGATCGAATTTGGCCAACGGCTACAAGCCTGCTGGCAAACCTGTTTTGCCGCACAATACCCCGACCGCCCCATTGTGGTGGCGTTTGACCCGCAAGACGAAGACGCCGACGACGAACTGCAAATTGTCTTTTATGAGGAAACCGCTGAATGAACGCGCCTAGCCTCTCCCCCGTGTGGACAGACGAACCGCTGATCATTGGCTCACGGCAGTTTAGCTCACGGCTCTTGGTCGGTACTGGCAAATACAAAGACCTTGCCGAGACCGGCGCAGCCATTGCCGCCAGCGGTGCAGAAATTGTGACCGTCGCGATTCGGCGCAGCAACATCGGCCAAAACCCGAACGAACCCAACCTGCTCGACGTACTACCGCCCGACCGCTATACCATTTTGCCCAACACCGCAGGCTGCTTTGACGCCGACAGCGCCGTGCGTACCTGTATGCTGGCGCGTGAACTGCTAGACGGGCATAACTTGGTCAAGCTTGAAGTATTGGGCGACACCAAAACCCTGTACCCCAACATGGTTGATACCTTAAAAGCCGCCCGCACCTTAATTGATGATGGCTTTGAGGTGATGGTGTATTGCTCAGATGACCCGATTATCGCCAAAGAACTTGAGAACATGGGCTGCGTGGCGGTGATGCCATTGGGTAGCTTGATTGGCTCAGGCTTAGGTCTGACCAACCCGCACAACATTCGCTTGATTCTTGAAAACGCCACCGTACCCATTTTGGTGGATGCGGGCGTGGGTACAGCGTCCGATGCGGCCATTGCCATGGAGCTGGGCTGCGCCGGTGTGTTGATGAATACCGCCATTGCGGCGGCGACCCATCCGGTGCTGATGGCATCTGCTATGCGTAAAGCGGTTGAAGCGGGGCGCGAAGCGTATGTGGCTGGCCGGATGGCGAAGAAAAGCTATGCCAATGCGAGCTCGCCTGAGACGGGGTATTTTTTTAAGTAAGGTGGGGATGGGGCATTCCCGCGTGGTCGGCAATCTATCAACTTTTGTATAGATTGCCGACCACATAACCTAGCCGATCAAAAAAAACATTTAATATAAACATCAATCATATAAATAAAAACTATCAGTGTGAACTTAAAAGAAATACTATCCAGAAGAATCTGATCCTTTGTTTGACTGTCTGAGACATTGGCATCAGTGGTTAAGCCTTTGCTGGTCAATCTTTGCAGGTACAAAAAAAGGTGGGTTCTGTATCCCAATTGGCAATAATTTTTCTCACGAATCTCAGTTTAAGTATATATCAGAACAAGCTCTAACTATTAAAGAGGCCTGTTTTATCTATTGCCAGAACTACATTAGATACTCAGGCACAGCTTTCATTTTGCGCTTGGGCGGAACATGTTCCGCATTTTTCTCGCTCATGGATCTAGCTAAAGTCAGAAACAGGCTCGCTTGATCAGCAAGCTTGGGGGCGTGGTCGTAAACACACCATTTTGGACTGGAATGCGTTTAAAGCCTTTGTCGAAAAAACATTATTCGACATCATTACGCAATTTGCCGACTTACCAACTGGTACCTCGTGCAATGACACACAAATCATCTAACCAAAAGAGGTTCTGCTGGTAAGGCAATTTGTGGCTAGATTTATGTTTGTATCTGGCGCGTTAGACTCAACATTGTAGCCAGTGCGTTAGCCATGGACTCCATTTTATTCGCCTCTGCTTCAGGTGCAGAAAATGCAAAAAATCCAAAATTCCGCGATAGCACTCTGGAAAAATTTAGCGTCTCAAAATCACTAAAAAAGTAGGCATCACCTCGTTGCGCAGCAATTTTTTTAACATCGCATAGCTCTTCAAAAACCTCAAAGCCATGTTGTCTCAAAAATGCCTTGACTTGCTCATCGGTATTCGGTGGTCGATTACCAGAAAAACCAATAATTTTATTCTTATTCACAGGTGCATTGAAATTAATATAAAAATAAAGATGCTGTGCTAAAAATTTATCGACGCTGTCAGCATAAAAATCATATATGATATCACCATCATAGGTGTATAGTTCGCCTGTGCTCTGATTAATAGCAATATTACAGTCTACATCGTGCTGTGCAAACAACTGCCAACCTGAAGGAATGTGTACTTCATCGGGAAAATTTAAATAGTCCTCATAAGAACCTTCCATAGCAGCTAAATCATAATAGGAATTGGTTGTCTGAAGAAATTTTGGCATACTTTGTCTTGCTACATTTCCTCCAAATCGTTTTAAAAAGCATTTATGATCTTCGCGAAAGTTAAGACGCCACTTTTTTTCAAACGCAGCAATCTCAGCCTCAGCACAAGCTGATGCCTCTGCATCAGTGATCAGCGGCAAATACCGATCTAGCCATGCTTGAATAGACATTATCGTAAACCTCGGTTTGCTTCTAGCCAGTAAAGAAGTTGGTTGGTTTGGTTACCACAAGTTAGGCAGGACGCCACTTCATTAGCTCCCAGTTCTTGGACAGAGCCAAAATACGGATGCTTGTTTTTCGATACGTCACCCCACCACTTAACCGAGCTATTGTCAAATCTGGTGTTCAGCCCACTTAAGCGGCGCTCTGTTTGATCTCCACTCCATCTTTAAACTTGACGCCTGTAGCGACTTTACTCAGGTCTTCAAAGCCGCGTAAACGACGCCAGTTCTGCTCGGCACATTGCCCCAGCTTGAACATCATCTGCAACATCCCATCCCACGATAAACAACCCTTGGCGCGTTGGGTTCGATGCCGAATCGTGCTAAACGCTGATTCAATCGGATTGGTTGTTCGTAAACTTTGCCAGTGCATGGCAGGAAATTAGCCAAGTCTGTAGAACCGTCAATCTTGCCAGAACTACATTAGATACTCAGGCACAGCCTTCGTTTTGCGCTCGAGCGGAACATGTTCCGCATTTTTCTCGCTCATGGATCTAGCTAAAGCCAGAAACAGGTTCGCTTGATCAGCAAGCTTGGGGACGTGGCCGCAAGCACACCATTAAAGACTGGGATGCGTTCAGAACTTTTGTCGATCAAGCATCATTCGACACCATCACGCAATTAGTCCCGTTGTATAAGCAGCATTTTGGCAAGCCAATCGACTATGAACGCCTTCGAACATCTGTCCATCGTTTGGGTCTGACGCATAAAAAAAGAATTTCACGTACCGCGAAGCCAACCACGTCAACCAATGTGTTTTTGGATGGTTAAGTCAGGTTCGTGCTGAGGAAGTGGGTTTAGATCATCTGGTGTTTATTGATGAAACAGGGATTGATGAGCGTGATCAGTATGCTTATGGCTGGTCGTTGCAAGGAGAACGCTGCCAAGCCAAGCGTTCTGGTAAGCGAGGCCAACGTCTAAGCCTGATTAGCGCCGTGTTGGGCAGTCAACCTCAACAACTGATTGAACCTGATGTGTTTAGTGGTCATTGTGAACGCACATGGGTTGAGCAGTGGCTGGAGCATTTATGCCAAGGTCTTCCGCAAGGCGAGAAGCACTATTTGATTTTGGATAATGCGTCCTTTCACAAGGGTGGTCGTATAGCGGAGATTGCCAAACGATATGGTCATGTTCTGATGTATTTACCGCCCTATTCACCTGAGCTCAATCCAATTGAAAAGTGTTGGGGTGTACTGAAGCAGAAGGTCAGACGATTATTATCGCAAGGGATAGATTTGATGAAGGCTTTGCAGATGGTATGTAGCCTATAAATGATGTGTAACAATATGACGTTTACGCACATTAGCCATGATTTACCTCGACTCATGGGTGGTGCTGTCTATCTTAAGTGATGGTCTAGTTTTCGGGGAGCATCATAGTAAGCCTTTAGTGTCTTCAAGCACTTGTCACACTCAGTTCAAGATCAAAAACACCCTAAAAATGAGCTTCCGATCATAAAATGCAGTTTTTAGCTTGTTTTATGATCGGAATCCATTGCTCTGAATGGTTACTGCACAGTCTGACTACTGCCCTCGGTGGGCAGGCTGTGCAATAGCCTAAAAATTATTATTGTAGTCATATTGGTATATCTCCATTTCCATCTCGTCCCAAATATGACCATCAAGTCTATCAACAATAATAGCCCCACCTGATTTCTCCTCCTCAATATCTGACAAATGACATGCTATATTAAAAATCCAATATATAGGGTTTAAATTTGAACTATCAAAATTAGAGAAAATAGGATGATATCCATCCAAATAATTTTCGCAATATTTTTGCGCCAGAGAGAAGGCAGACTCTTTAGATATAAGTCTGCTATCGCGGTAATCAACGGGAATGGAGTATACATATACCCCATCCTTCAATAAATATCGAAGTTTCGATAGCATAGAGGCTATTTTAACTCTATGTATATTTAAGCCAAGAAATCCTTGATACATTTTATTTTATTCATATTGAAAATTTTTATCAAAAATTCTCAAAAACTTAAGTTCGCTGGCATTGAATGGCTTCGCTGAGTATAAGTCGCAAATCTGATTCATAAAAATCTCCTTATGGCTTGATCGAAAATGCTGCACCAGTCATAACTGACTGCAATGCACTTGACGGAGCAGTATATGCAGAACCCACTCCAATCGGCCAAGGATCTAAAATAAAAGCCTGTCCATTTTCAACTTTAGTTACTACTAGAGCATGAATCGGACCTGCTTCCGTACGAACATTTACAATCACGCGAGCACCATTTCGTGTAAGAGACTCTATAGATGATACCGTAGCGGCTTTGGGGATATAGCTAGCAGACCCTGCAAAGCCTAATTCTTTTAAACCTTGAGGCACTGCTGATAAATACGATCCTCCGTTTTTTGTACCTAAGACGCCCCTTACCCACATTTCAAGCATATCATGTAAATTCGCAATGAATTTTCTGTAGTGGTCTAATGAACTGAGACAGCTTGTTAAGGATAAACTAACGACTGACGAGGACTTTAGCATGACCAAAGCAAGACGCACATTTGAGCCAGCTTACAAACTGCATATCGTGCAACTGATTCGAGACCAAGGCTTGAGCATTACCACAGTGTGCAAAGACCAAGGGCTTGGAGCATCAACCATCCATCGCTGGTTGGTACAGTATGATGCTGAAGCCAATGGACAGGCTGGAACAGTTTGAGCCGAAAAACCAAAATCTCCCTAGGGATCTGTCCAGTTTTATTTGACCACTACACGGTGATGCGGATTAGAGGATCACAAGAAAAGTAAACTAGAAGCATACTGCTTGATTCATACAAACACCATACTGCCCTTGTCGAAGGGCAGTATGATTGAGAGCCTGATGTGTTGAATATTAGACTCATCCATAACCCACGTTAATTACTTTCTCTAAGATTTAATAAAAAATCTCTCAGCTTTGGTATGTGCAAATGGTCTATTCCATCTCCCGTGTCAACACTTTTCCATGATGACTCATAGCTTTCTCCTATTGCTTTTTCTACAAAAAACCTTGTTCCTGCAATCATACTATAAT
>JBEANQ010000067.1:0-11908 GCA_041165345.1 Pseudomonadota bacterium | reverse complement strand
CTCTTCTTGTGCCGGATAATGCACCAGATCATCCAACAAAAAAACCGCCATGGCTTTGATTTGCTGCTCACTGACTTTATCCACACGGCCATACAGTAAGCGGTTGGGGTCATCGGTTTGAGCATAAATATCGCCATAGACCTTATCGGTGTTGTAACGAACCACCGCTTTTTTGGCATCTAAGCGCTCACGTTCACTTCTAGACAGTTCAATCTGATCAGT
This sequence comes from Pseudomonadota bacterium, assembly GCA_041165345.1. GTDB lineage: Bacteria > Pseudomonadota > Gammaproteobacteria > Pseudomonadales > Moraxellaceae > JBBKWH01. The sequence continues at coordinate 11,686 of JBEANQ010000067.1, read as the reverse complement.
TGGCACCAGTGATAACGGAATACTCAGCAGTAGGCTGGCATCGTCCAACCAGTTTTGACGCGATACGGCATCTGGCTGACGTGCAATCCCTTCGGTAATCAGAAAAAATGCACCGGATGCGATGTCTTCTCGATAGTTTTGCACACGTTGAGCATTAATGCTTTGAATCAACACGTAAGCAAACAATCCGACTAGTAAACAGACCAAAATGAGGCCAGCATAAATCCGCACAAAAATACTGTGCCGAACATCACGCCATTTCCAGTTCATGACTGCTGGCCCATATCGGTGTGCAAAACGCGCTCCATCACGCGTTATTGCCCGATTCCTTTACAAACAAATACCCTTTGCTACGCACGGTTTTAATGCGTTTAGGGTTTTCGGGGTCATCGCCGATTTTGGGTCGAATCCGTGAAATCCGCACGTCAATCGAGCGATCTTGACCGTCGTACTCAATGCCGCGCAGACGCTCAAAAATATCTTCACGCGACAAAATGCGACCGGCATTAGACGCCAATAGCCACAACAGGTCGTATTCGGCACTGGTGAAATCAACCGGCTCGCCACCCAACGTGACCGAGCGACCACCGTTGTCGATCACCAGATCATCAAATTCGAGGCGCTGTGCCACGTCTTCGTCGGTGACTTTGTCGGTGCGGCGCAGCAAGGCGCGAATCCGTGCCAACAACACACGCGGCTGAACCGGCTTGGCAACATAGTCATCCGCGCCCATCTCTAGACCCAGCACTTGATCCATGTCTTCGGTGCGCGCCGTCAACATTAAGATTGGGTGATGATAATGCGGACGAACCTCACGGCAGACGGTTAGGCCATCCGCACCGGGCAACATCACATCCAAAACCACCATATCGGGCTGTTCGGCCACGATCCGGCGAATGGCACGATTACCATCGGTTTCGACGCCAACTTCTAACCCGTTACGAATCAGATAGTCTTGTGTCAATGTCGCCAGACGCTCGTCATCTTCGACAATCAAAATCCGCGGCAGCTTTTCTTCCTGCGTCATCAATTTTCCCCAAAAAAAATAAGTATCCGTTGAAAATCAAGGAGGATACGTGCTTCATATGATGGCTATACTACACCGTTTACAATGTAAACCAAGATTCAATCACCAAACTGATACAGCAACAAACGAGAACCTCCACAGACATGGTTTTTGAAGGTGTGCTGTCAAGCAATTTTTTTTGCTTTTTTTATCCAATCAACAGATTTTAGTTATCCACAGCTTGCCCATCCGCAAAGGCTTATACGGCGGTATATTGCCGTGTTTTGAGTGTTTTTCGACAGGCAGTTATCCACACCTCATCGCCGATGAGCGACCCTTGCGGCAGACCCCACAATTCCGTATCTTGTGCCTCTGACTTTGAAATAACACTATAGATTGTGGTTTGGACTCAACCAAACCACAGTGCAGCATTTGCTTTGCCTATTGTTTTTTCATTCCCTTTGTTACTTTCACGGAGCGATCATGCATGAGCACCACTCTCGATAATCCCGCCAACGCCACTGCAAATCAGCCGGGGCAATTGCGGGTCATCAAACGCAATGGCAGCGTGGTCGGTTTTGATGCCGAAAAAATCAGCATCGCCATCACCAAAGCATTTTTGGCTGTTGAAGGCCAACAAGCGTCTGGATCGAGCCGTGTGCGTGATCGTGTACAGCAATTGACCGATATGGTGATGGGAACATTTACCCGTCGCTTGCCGTCGGGTGGCACGGTACATATTGAAGAAATTCAAGATCAAGTCGAACTAGCCTTGATGCGAACAGGCGAACATAAAGTGGCACGCGACTATGTGATTTATCGCGAGCAACACGCCGCCATGCGTCAACAAACCGGTGAGCATCATCACCCTACCCTGCAAGTGACCGATGCCAACGGCCAAAAGAAACCGCTCGATTTGGGTGCCATCACTCTGACCATGCAAGCGGCTGCTGTGGGCCTAGAAGGCATTAACGTTGCCGACGTGATTGAAGAAACCGTCAAAAACCTATACGACGGCGTGGCTGAATCGGACGTGGCAACCACATTAATGATGGCCACCCGTACCCGTATTGAGCAAGAACCTAACTATACCTTTGTCACTGCCCGCCTATTGTTGGCTGACCTGATCAAAGAAGGTTTGGCCTTTATGGGCTTGCCGCTGGACACTAATGAAGCCGATGCCCTACCGGTCTATTTGCAGCGCGGTGTTGAGCTAGAGCTATTACACCCTGAGCTACTGAGTTTTGACTTGGCACAATTACAGGCAGCGATTAAGCCTGACCGTAGTCAGCAGTTTACTTATTTGGGTCTGCAAACCCTGTACGACCGTTATTTTTTGCATAGCAACGATGTGCGCTTTGAATTGCCACAATTGTTTTTTATGCGTGTATCAATGGGTCTGGCGGTCCAAGAAGACAACCGCGAAGCACGTGCCATTGAGTTTTATAACCTGTTGTCATCGTTTGACTACATGGCGTCAACGCCAACCCTCTTTAACGCAGGTACCCTGCGTCCACAATTGTCGTCCTGCTATTTGACCACAGTGCCAGATGACCTGTATGGCATTTATGGCGCCATTCAAGACAATGCCATGCTGTCCAAATGGGCAGGCGGTCTAGGCAACGACTGGACACCGGTACGGGCGTTGGGGTCGTATATCAAAGGCACCAATGGCAAGTCACAAGGCGTAGTGCCGTTTTTGAAAGTGGCCAATGACACTGCCGTAGCGGTGAATCAATGCTTCGCCCCAGATACCAAGCTCTTTACTGCACACGGCTTAAAAGCCATTAAAGACATTAACGTGGGCGACTTGGTGTTGGGCAAAAGCGGCACGTATCGCCAAGTGGTTGATCATATGGCCTATGAACAACACGATGCGATGGTGCAAGTCGACATCAAACACAGCATTCTGCCCGTTCGTGTCACCGCAGGTCATCCGCTACTGGCGATTACTGGCGTGCCGAATGAACAAGCCAACCAACGCACCTTGCAATGGTTAGAAAAAGGCAAGGTTAAAGCCGACTGGGTCGATGCAGCTCAGCTGAAAGCGGGCGATTACGTGGCGCAGGTTGTGCCACAAGAAATTATTCCGGTTGCTGGTTTGACCGAAACCGATGCCTATCTGTACGGCGTATTGTTGGGTGATGGACATCTGAATCAAGACGGCCATGAATGGGGCGTATCTGGCAATCCACTGCAAGATCGTCATTTGGATGTCGTGCGTAACTACCTCAATGAGCGTGGTATTCATTTCTGGGAAACGGCGCGTGGTGATACCTACGCCCAAATCCGCTGGGCTACTGGCGCAGGGGTGGTACGTTGCGGCACAAGTGGACGGTTTGTAGAAGCCGGTGCGCCAACACTACCCTTTAGCCGTGACGACCTATACACCGCCGACGGTGCAAAGCACATTGCCCCACGCTTGGCTCATTTGCCTAAAGAACACACATTGGCGTTGCTGCAAGGTTTAATCGACACCGATGGCGGTATCAGTCGTGGAACAGAAATTTATTTCACCACCACCTCCGATCATTTGGCCGAAGGCGTACGCTATCAAATGCTACGTTTGGGTGTGCCTGTTGCAGGTCAATATCGTGAACGCCTGCAAAACCACACAGGCACTCGCAGTGATGGCAGTCAAATTGTGTTTGATGGCGTCACCAAAGCCTATGATTTGCGCATTCCTGCTGTGGCCGAATTGGCCGAGCGGGTCGGCTGCAAAGCCATAACGAAGAAAAACTGGATTGAGTGGAACGGCAAAGTCTTTAGCCGCGTCAAATCGGTTCAACCCATCACCTCAACGCCCTTTGTGTATGATCTTAAAGTTGAAGGCGATGTGTCTTATATGACCACCGCTGGCCTTGCCCATAATGGTGGCAAGCGCAAAGGCGCGGTCTGTGCTTATCTTGAAACATGGCACTTGGACATCGAAGAGTTTATCGAACTGCGCAAAAACACCGGTGATGACCGTCGCCGTACCCATGACATGAACACCGCCAATTGGGTGCCTGACTTGTTTATGCAACGGGTGATTGAAGACGGCGATTGGACGCTGTTTTCACCGGCCAACACACCAGACCTGCACGACCTAACGGGTAAAGCATTTGCCCAACGCTATAGCGAATACGAGCAAATGTGCTTAAGCGGTGAGATGCCGCTGTTCAAAAAAATCAAAGCGCAAGACTTGTGGCGCAAGATGCTGTCGATGTTGTTTGAAACTGGTCATCCGTGGATCACCTTTAAAGATGTGTGCAACCTGCGCTCACCACAACAACATGTGGGCGTGGTGCATTCGTCAAACCTTTGCTGCATTGCTGCCGATCAACGTGTCGTGACTGATCGTGGCATGTTGACCATTGGCGAGCTATATACGCTGGGTGGGAAAAATCAAGTCATTGGTTTAGATGGTGTTTATCAAGCTTCTGAAATGCTTTTACCACGCCCGAATGCGCCAATGGTGAAGATTACCACTCAAGAAGGCTATAGCCACAAAGTCACGCCCGATCATAAAGTATGGGTGAAAGATACCGGCTGGGTTGAAGCACAGCATTTGCAACACGGCGATCAACTGCTAATCCAGCAGCTCGAAGGCCTATGGGGCGAACAGCATCAACCCGAATTAGCCTATTTAATGGGCTTGACCGCAGGGGATGGCACCTTTGGCGGACAGCAAAAAGACAACGTGCATTTAGATGTTTGGCAACACGATTTTCAGCATCTGCCCGTGATTGAGCACGCTGTTCATCACGTGCTACAGGGCAATACTGTCCTGCGCACCACATCAACCAATCAACCACGCTTTAACATTGACCCCGTACGCGGCAAAGCACGACTGACCTCAATGCCATTGTCACGCCTGATGGCAGCACATGGGTTTAGCAAGGCCAGCAAACTACAAGTGCCTCACTTGATCTGGACAGGCACGCGTGACACCGCAGCCGCCTACCTCAAAGGACTGTATCAAGCCGATGGGAACATTGTGGCTAGCCGTGACGTCAGTACGATGGCAATAGCATCTACATCACTGGCCTTTATTGAACAGTTGCAAGTGTTGTGGGCAAATTTTGGCGTTAAATCAAGCGTCAATAAAATGCGTGATCGCCAGATCAACACACTACCCGACGGCAAAGGTGGTCAGGCTGATTATGTCTCCCAGCCCCTATATCGCCTGCTCATCACGTCCATTCAAGGCTGCAAAATTGCCGAGGCCGTCACCGGCTTGGCTGCCAGCAAAACGTCCGAAGCCGCCACACAATTTTTGCACAACCTGCAAAAACAAGGCTATGCCCAAAAACTGCACGCCACGTTTACGGGTCTAGACATTCTGCCCAATGAAGATGCATTTTGCTTAATGGTCGATTCGGACACTCATGCATGGACTGTCAACGGCATGGTGACCAAAAATACCGAAATCACCTTGAACACCAACAAGGATGAAATCGCTGTTTGCAACTTGGGTTCGATCAACTTGGTTCGACATATCAATGATGGCGCACTAGACACCGCCAAACTTGAACGCACCGTCAAAACTGCCGTTCGGATGCTCGACAACGTTATTGACATCAACTACTACGCTGTTCCACAAGCCAAAAACTCGAACTTAAAGCATCGTCCCGTCGGCATGGGCATCATGGGTTTTCAAGATGCCTTGTATGAACTGGGTCTGGCCTATGGTTCAGATGCAGCAGTGCAGTTTGCCGACACCTCCATGGAAGTGATCAGCTACTACGCCATTCATACCTCAAGCGAACTGGCGGTTGAGCGTGGCGCGTATAGCACCTTTAAAGGCTCACTGTGGGATCAAGGTATTTTGCCGTTGGACTCGCTTAACTTGGTGGGCGAATCACGTCCGGCCAAGATGTTTGAAGTTGACCGCTCGAGCACCTTAGATTGGGACAGCCTACGTGCCAAAGTCCAACACGACGGTATGCGCAACAGCAACGTGATGGCGATTGCCCCAACAGCCACCATCTCGAACATTTGTGGTGTGGCGCAATCGATTGAACCGACCTTCCAAAACTTGTACGTCAAGTCCAACTTGTCGGGCGAATTTACTGTCATTAACCCGCATTTGGTTCGCGCCCTTAAAGCACGTGGCCTGTGGGATGTGGTGATGGTCAATGACCTCAAGCACTACGAAGGCTCGGTGCAAAAAATTGCGCGGATTCCAGACGACATCAAAGCCATTTATGCCACTGCGTTTGAAGTTGAACCGCGTTGGTTGGTGGATGCCGCGAGCCGTCGTCAGAAGTGGATTGATCAGGCGCAATCGTTGAACCTGTATATTGCGGGTGCAAACGGTAAGAAGCTGGACATCACCTACAAAATGGCATGGTTGCGTGGCCTAAAAACCACCTATTACCTGCGTGCATTGGGTGCAACCTCGGCTGAGAAATCGACCATTAGCACTGGTACGCTCAATAAGGTGAGCGCCGCGCCTGTTGTGGCTGCACCGGTCGTCGCTGTCGCCGAAGATGACGCCTTTGCCAATGCTGCACCCGTGCCGCTGGCGTGCTCGATTGACAATCCAGACTGCGAAGCCTGTCAGTAAACATGTGTGGTTAAGGCTCGGTTCAGAACCCGCCTTAACCATTGTTGTGATTGAAAATAGCCTTCTTTAGGCTATTTTTTTGGGAACTCACACAATATCTGCCTATGCAAAACCAGCATGTACATGCTGCACCTCTCACGTCATGGCAAGCGCGTGGGAAAATTCGTTTTGAAAAGCGGATGTATGCGGTACTTGTAGTGATTCAAAGCTTGATGTACACGATATGCCTTCACTCAAGTTGGGCATTGCGTTTACAAAAATTGCTGCACCAATATTCATCTGTGAATGGATCAAGCATGGGGACTTCACAGGCTTGGAGTGAGGATCCTTTCTGGCATCCCGCACTGTAGAACACTCCCTAGCCACGCTTGCTGTGACACAGACGTTGACTATGTCAACCCAGTTTTTATTGCTCTAATCGAGCGTTGTATTTTTGGATGAGGAAACCAACATGTCCATTTTATCATGGGACGATTTTGACGATGAAGACACTCAGACCGCGAGCAAACCTACGCCCGCCGCAACACCGACGCCTGCTACGCCAGTGGCGCAAGTGGCATCTGCACCGACGCCAGCAGCACCAGTGGATCATGCTGTATCCGCTCAACCATCCACCGTCCTCGCCGCTGATGCCAGTGCCGCTGAGCGCGCCCAATACGCCATAGACCATATGGACGTGGCTGCTGGCCTAGAAGACCTCGAAATGGGTGCCGAGCGAATTCAAGTTGATCAAAAACGCATGATCAACTGCCGCGCCGATCTCAACCAGCTCGTGCCGTTTAAATACGAATGGGCATGGCAAAAGTACCTCGATGGTTGTGCCAACCATTGGATGCCACAAGAAATCAACATGACCGCAGACATCGCCCTGTGGAAGTCTGATAACGGCCTCAGCGCTGACGAACGCACCATTGTCATGCGCTCGCTCGGGTTCTTTTCGACAGCAGACAGCTTGGTGGCCAACAACTTAGTGCTGGCCTTGTATCGACACATCACCAACCCAGAATGCCGTCAATACTTGCTGCGCCAAGCCTTTGAAGAAGCGATTCACACGCACGCGTACCAGTATTGCATTCAGTCACTCGGCATGGACGAAGGCGAAGTCTTTAACATGTACCGCGAAGTGCCTAGCGTGGCCAAAAAAGCCACATGGGCGCTCAAATACACGCAAAGCCTGTCTGACCCTACCTTTAACACCGGCACACCCGAAAACGATCAACGCCTACTACGCAACTTGATCGCGTTCTACTGCGTGTTGGAAGGGATCTTCTTTTATTGTGGTTTTACCCAGATTCTGTCGATGGGTCGTCGCAATAAAATGGGCGGCGTTGCCGAGCAGTTCCAGTACATTTTGCGCGATGAATCGATGCACCTGAATTTTGGCATCGACGTCATCAACCAGATTAAAAACGAAAACCCGCACCTGTGGACAGCTGAATTCCGTGCTGAAGTCACCCAAATGATTTTGGAAGGCATGACGCTAGAAATTGAGTACGCACGCGACACCATGCCACGCGGCGTCTTGGGCATGAACGCCGCGATGATGGAAGAATACCTCCAGTTTATCGCCAACCGTCGTCTGGTACAGCTTGGCCTGCCTGAACAGTTTGCGGGGGTGCAAAACCCGTTTAGCTGGATGAGCGAGATGATGGATTTGCGCAAAGAGAAAAACTTCTTTGAAACCCGCGTCACGGACTACCAAGTGGGCGGCGCATTAAGCTGGTAAACCAACCCGCATTAAAAAACCGCCTTCAATTTTTTGAGGCGGTTTTTTTATTTAAGGATTACGCTTCTTCATGCTTGGCATGTGAAATAGAGGCCATCACCGACCACACAATAAACGCCACGCCAATCAGACCGGTCACCACTTCTGGAATGTGAAAATGCATTGACAACAGCATGATCACAGCCAGCGCACCAATTGCATAGTGTGCGCCATGCTCCAAGAAGACATAGGCATCCAAGGTGCCTTTCTCAACTAAATAGACCGTCAAAGCCCGTACAAACATAGCACCAATCGCCAACCCCAACATGATAATCACCACGTCACTGGTAATGGCAAACGCACCAATCACACCGTCAAAACTAAACGAGGCATCCAACACCTCGAGGTACAAAAAGCCGCCAATACCTGCTTTGACAATTTTGCTGCCTGACGGTGATGTCACAGGGGTATCTTCACCATCCGCTGTGGTTTCGTCATCACTTCCTTCAAGCAAGTGTCCCAGCACGTTGACGCCCAGATAGACCACAATACCCCACACACCGGCTTCGAGTACAGCCAGTTTTTCGGCGCTTGGAATTAACGTGAGGGCTGATAACAACGCACCCAATGCGACAAAAATCGAGATGGCATCAACCTGCCCCAAACCCGACAAGCGTTGCTCGACCCAGCGAAACCAATGCTCGTCTTTGCTGTCATCAAAAAAGAAGTTTAAAAACACCAAGATCAGGAACATACCGCCAAAAGCTGCAATTTCAGCATGATGTGCCAGTAGCTTGTCTGAGTAAGTTTTGGGGTCGTTTAAGGCCAGCTTTGCTACCTCAATCATGCTCATGTCGGCAGTCACACCCACAATGAGTAAGGGGAATAATAAGCGCATGCCAAACACAGCAACCAAAATACCCACGGTCAAAAACAATCTGACCCAGAAAGCATTCCAATTACGCAACACCGAAGCATTCACTACGGCATTATCAAACGACAGCGACACTTCCATGACGGCCAATACACCCGTGATGGCAAGGGCTTTAAACATGGCTTCAATGCCTGCTTGCGGCCCGTGAGTGAGTCCCCACCATCCCGCAATCGCCAGACAAATCAGCGTAAAAATGATCGAAAAACGAAAATGTTTCATAGCACTAAAGTTCATCGTTTAAGGGTTGGCAAAAATTACCACACTGTCACTTTGCCAACATTCATTTAAATGAGTCAGAGCTGACTAAGACAGTTGAACAGTCAGCGCTCACGCGTCTACACCTACATTCAATCACTAATATCCTTGTATATCGAGAGGTGTTGCGTGAACCTTAGCCCATCTCGTCATCACTGACCACCACACGATCCACCAAGACCGCCATATGGTAGGCCTCTTCTATTGCACGTTGAATCATAGTAGTTTCTTGACCGGCTTCCACGCGCCCCGTCTGAATATAGGCCGCATAAATACGCGAGGCCACATGGAGGACTGCGGTTTCACTGGGCTGTAAACTTAAACCGGCTTGGCGATGACGGGACATATGCTACTCCAACAATCTGATAGATTTGACCTGCAAAATCGCATACTGATGGATGAATTCATAGTATTAAATCGGCTGTACTGACAAACGATCAGCGGCCTGCTCGCATCATTTGTAAACTAAAAATAAGCGCCACAAACAAGCCCATTTGATAGGCCAGTTTCAGCTGAAAACTCGGGTCGCGCAGTTTAAACGGCACAGCAGCCAAGGTGATACCGCTGGGTATCAATACCAATAACCACAACAACTGTAAGCCGATATGCAGCACTCGCACACTGATCGCCTGCACCCAATCAACCGGCAATAGGTCAATGAGCAATTGATGCCAACCCAACATAGGGTTTTTGGCACGAACCGGTGCAAACGCCAATAACAGGTTAAGCCCCACCAGTAAGCCAATGATGATTCGGGGCGTCACACTGGGCGGTGGTGCCACTGGTGAGGGTGTTGTACTCATACGCCCGTTCCCATTTTCCAGAGTATGGCCACCACACTGACCAACAATCCCAGCGATAAGGCATTACGCCAATGAATGGCATCGCCATTGACCTGACGCATGACCCAGCCACCCAGCACAAACGCCAAAGGCACGGCCAGCACATACACCGCAAAAACCGTCAGTATGGTACTGAGAGGGCGTGCGTCAGGCGGCAAAAAGATAAAACCCGCTAGGCTCAAGATTCCCGCAAAGACAGCCAGCCCCACCGTAATGGGCAATGGAACAAGGTTTGGAGGGGCTACAGCGGTCATGCGGGTTTTCCTTATTGTGCCTGTGCGAGTTCGGCACGCATCTGATCAATCACCGCTTTGTAGTCAGGTTTGCCAAAAATCGCCGAACCTGCCACAAACATATCTGCACCGGCTTCAGCAATTTCACGGATATTGGCAGGGGTCACGCCGCCATCAACTTCTAGGCGAATCTCGCGGCCACTGGCATCAATCAACTGACGGACTTGGCGCAGCTTATCTAAGGTCGATGGAATAAACTTTTGCCCACCAAAACCAGGGTTAACGCTCATTAATAAAATTTGATCAACTTTGTCCATCACATAATCAAGATAGTGCAAAGGCGTGGCAGGGTTGAATACCAAGCCACATTTGGCACCACCGCCTTTGATCAGTTGCAATGAGCGGTCGATATGATCGGAGGCTTCGGGATGAAAGGTGATGATGCTCGCGCCTGCATCCAAAAAGTCGCCAATCATGCGATCAACCGGACGCACCATCAAATGCACATCAATGGGCGCGGTAATGCCATAGCTGCGCAAGGCTTTGCAGATCATGGAGCCAAACGTCAAGTTTGGCACGTAATGATTGTCCATCACATCAAAATGCACCACGTCGGCACCAGCATTCAGGACGTTTTCGACTTCGGCACCCAAGCGGGCAAAGTCAGCAGATAAAATAGACGGGGCAATTAACGCAGGCAACGACATGGCAAAGCTCCAAAAAGACGCGCTACCTTAACAAAAAACCACGCCTAACGCAGGCGCTAAACCGCTGGCTGACGAAAACGCTCAACTCGCTCAGCCGTCGCAGGATGCGATGATAAAAAATCACCCAGACCGCTCATCATGCTGGGGTCTTTTGATTGGGTTTTGTCGGTTGGCGTGGGTGGTTTGGCGTCCGGTTGGTCTAGCCGTGTCAAAATATCGGCAAAATAATGCAAGGGAATGTGCTGCTTAACCATCACCTGATAGGCGTAGTCGTCGGCCTCGCGTTCAAAGTCCCGCGAATACTGCATATTGGCCAAGCCCGCAGGCAGCGCCGCCAACAAATTGCTGGTGTCACCGGTCAGCGCCACAATCAGCACGCCCAGCGAGGCTCCACCAATCAGTTGCCGCAACGCATGGCGACGTATGTTATGGCCGGTTTCATGTGCCAGCACG
>JBEANQ010000066.1:0-11923 GCA_041165345.1 Pseudomonadota bacterium | reverse complement strand
TGCCCGACATTGTGTTATTGCCACCTTTTCAAGCCTGTATGCTACGCAGCAGACGGATAGATTTTCCGGCACAGCTGATGCCAGTTTTTTTAATTGAATGCCAGCCTAGGCTCAAGTACACCCATGCTTTTTTGGGATTATCGCGGCAATACCAAGACCAAACACGCTATCAGCATCAAGCCTTAATGATTGCACGCAGAATGCAAATGGCAGTTACTCAGTCGTTAACTGACCCCCTCACACAGATTGCAAATCGACGAGCTTTTGATGAGGCGTTACAGCACTTTTGGCACATCAGTGTGACCGGCCACCAGCCCTTGAGTGTATTGATTTTGGACATCGATTTTTTTAAAGACATTAACGACCACAACGGTCATTTGCATGGTGACCATGTGCTTCAACAATTGGCTCACTGCATTGCTAACAGTTTAAGCCGCCCCAACGACAAGGTAGCACGTATTGGCGGGGAAGAATTTGGCATCATTTTGCCCAATACCGACAGTATGGGCGCACAAACCGTAGCCGATCATTTGTTGGGAGCAGTACGACGCTTACAACTACCCCATCCTACCCAAAAAATCCGACCTTATGTCACCCTGTCCATAGGAGCCTGTAGCGTCTATCCTGTCTCAACGGACACTGCCAACAGCGTCTTGCACCATGCCGACTTAGCCTTGTATAAAGCCAAAGCGACAGGGCGTGATCGGTGTTGTATGGGCAGTGTTCCTGTCCTCACGGATGTGCCACTCATGCCTCTTGATCCATTCACTTTGGATATTGATGATGCTCGCCACCCACGTCATCATTCACACATCGATGAAACGCCTTAACACCACATAGAATTAACCTATTATTTTTTAATAAAAAACCGGCTTGCTAGAGCCGGTTTTTTATCAAACTGACGTTATCAATGGGTCTTAGTTGACCACCAATTGCGCTAATGACGCCAACTTGATCAAAGGTTGTGGGGCAATCCCCAATACCAGCACCAATAATGTGACTAACAGCACCATCACACCACCTGCTTGTGTTCCCCAATGACCTTGCACATCCATACGTGGGGTATCGGGGGGCGTCATGTACAACACCACCATCACGCGCAAGTAGTAGTACAAACCTATTGCACTGCCCACAACCACCATGCCCGCCAAAAACCAGTGCTGTGCTTGAACAGCCGCTAACACAACCAAAAACTTACCAATAAAGCCAGCAGTGAGTGGGATGCCCGCTAACGATAGCATCATGACTGTCAGAACCGCAGTTAAAATCGGCCGACGCCAAAACAGACCCCGATAGTCAGCAAGTGACTCGGCTTCTGTTTCATGGTAGGGGCTAGACATCAAGGCCACCACACCAAACGCACCCAAAGTCGTCAAGACATAAGTCACCAGATAAACACTGGTCGTACCTAATGATGCTGTACCCAAACAGACCACAGCAATCAACACATAACCAAAATGTGCAATTGATGAGTACCCCAACAAGCGCTTGAGATTGACTTGACGCACAGCCAGCAAGTTACCCACCACAATCGATGCCACCGCAATGGCCGTTAGTAAGGTCTGTAATCCTTCCATCGCCAAGCCAGCAGATACAAACATAAAGCGCAGCAAAACTGCAAACACGGCCACTTTGCTGACTGTTGCCAAAAAGGTCGCCACTGGTGCTGGAGCGCCTTGATAGACGTCTGGTGTCCACGCATGAAATGGCACCAATGACAACTTAAAGGCCAACGCCACAAATACCAAAGCCATGCCCAAGACCGCCAACGGATGATGCAAGGCTTGAATCATGCCTTGACCAATCTGGTGAAAGTCGAGCGAACCAGTGTAGGCATACAAGAATGCCATGCCCATTAACATCGCTGCTGATGCAGTGGCTGACAGCACCATGTATTTAATGCCTGACTCCAACGACCGTTGACGCTCGTGGGTATAGGCCAGCAAACCATAGGTGGGTACAGACAATACTTCTAACGCGACAAAGAAACTGCTGAGGTTTTGGCTCGCACCCAACAGCATTGCACCCGCCACCGCAATGAGCAGCAAGATGTACAGCTCTTCGCGGTTGTTTTTGTAGGTGTCAATGTAGGCATGTGCCAGCGTGGTACAAGCCAAGGCCGCGATTAAAATCAGCGCCATATAAAAAAGGGCAAAGCCATCGACCATAAACAAGCTGGTCACTTGCGCAGGGCCTGCATTGGGCAAATACAGTTGCCACACAATGCACAACAACGCGGCGTTTAGGCCAATCACAGTGGTGGTGGCGGCCAGTGCATGGTGGCGTTTGATCGCCACCAGCAACATGACCAGTACCGACGTCAAACTGACGATCAGCACTGGGGCCAGCGGCATGAGTTGAGAAAACATCATGTTCATGGCTTAGTGCATCTCCGGACCGGTCATGGGGGACATCTGTGGCACATCAAATAACGGCACGTGATAGGCATTGCCCAACCACTGCATGGCCTGATGAGAGGTATCCAATACGGTTTGTGGCCATAAACCCAGCCACACCAAACCAACCACCAACACCAACAACATGGCAGATTCACGCGCATTGAGGTCTTGTAACGGTTCAGTCCGCGTGGCTTGTGAGTCATGGGGTACGCCAAACAGGGCTTTATGCACCATGATCAAGCCATACAACCCCGCCAACACGAGGCTAGACGTGGCCAAGATGGTAAAGACCGGATAAGACGGGAATGCACCCAGCAATATCAGGAACTCACCAATAAAGTTGCCAGTACTGGGAATGCCCACCAATGCAGCGACAAACAGCATCAAAAAGACCGGCAGATAGCGGAACTGCCCCCACATGCCACCCATCAGACGGAGGTCACGGGTATGCAGGCGCTCATAAATCTGCCCACTCATGATAAACAATGCCGCAGAGGACAAGCCATGTGCGAGCATTTGCACCATCAAACCTTGCAAGGTCAATAGATTACCGGCATAAATTGCCAGCAAAATAAAGCCCATATGCGACACACTGGTATAAGCCAACAACCGCTTAATATCGGTTTGTTGAAATGCAACCCATGCGCCATAAAAAATGCCAACCATGCCCAAGGTCATGGCAATCGGCGCAAACTCAGCCGACGCATGTGGAAACAACGGCAGCACAAAGCGCAACATGCCATAGGCCGCAGTTTTGATCAAAATACCAGCCAAATCGACCGAACCTGCGGTGGGGGCTTGCGCATGGGCGTCAGGCAACCAACCATGAAACGGTACAACCGGCAACTTCACAGCAAAGGCAATAAAGAAGCACAACATCAGGCCGTATTCATAGCTTGCAGGCATTTTGGTACCCAGCAAGGCCATGTAATCAAAGGTAATCTGGCCACTTTGTGCGTAATGAATCAGCACCAAGGTCAAAATACCAATCAGCATGATCAAGCCAGAGGCTTGGGTATAGATAAAAAACTTAGTCGCGGCATACACCCGTGAATGCCCGTTAGAGCCGCTATGCCCCCACAGTGCGATCAAGAAGTAAATCGGAACCAGCATCATTTCCCAGAAGAAGAAGAACAAGAACAAGTCAACGGCCAAAAACACACCGATCACCGCGCCCAAGCTCCACAGCAAGTTCAGGTGAAAGAACCCCACATGCTTCTGGATTTCGCCCCACGAGCAACCGACCGCCAACACACCTAAGAAGGCGGTCAACACGATCATCAGCAAGGACAAACCGTCCATGGCCAAATGCACACTAATGCCCAGTGCAGGAATCCACGGCAAATAGTATTCGGCTTGCCAAATGGGCGCAGTACCCGCCTGAATCATTTGTCCCGCACTGGCGGCATAATCACCGGCCATCCACAACTGCACAGACAGTGCCAGCGTGATCAACATCCCAATCAACGCGATCCAACGCGGCAATCGAATGCTGATTTTTTCAGTCACCCAACACAAAAAACCGGCGATAAACGGGATCAGAATCAGCGCAGGCAGAATGAGATTATTCGGTAGCATCTTATTTCCCCATGACCTGAATCACCATCAACGCCATTAACAGCACGGCCATCCCCAATGCCATTGCGCTGGCATAACCACGCAATGAACCGGTCTGACGTCCTGTGGTCAAGCTATTGCCTGCACGCACAATGGCAGGAACGATGCCCCAGAAACGATCAATTGGATCACGACCTAACAGGCGCGCCACAAACAAAAAGGGACGGCTAAACAACAGGTCGTACAATGCATCAAAGCCCCAACCGTTTAGCCACAGATGCGCACATCCTGCCCCAAAGGCAGAGTTACGCATACGGGTCGCGAGGCGACGCTCACCAGTGAACAACAATGCCCCTACAACTAAACCAGACAAGGCTGTTGCCATGGCAATCATTTCGACCCAATGCAAATCAGCAGCCTTACCCGTTTCCTCTAAGATTTCGCCCACACTTTGTGGCAATACGCCAGCCAGTGGTGGATGAATCAAGGCACCCACCGCTGTCGAGACGATCAGCAATGCACCCAAGGGTAACCAGTACGACACGCCTTTAATGGGGTGTGCATGGGTTTTGGCTTCGCCATGAAACACCAGCCAGATCAGGCGGAAGGTATAAATGGAGGTCATAAACGCCCCCACAATTCCTGCCCAAAACAGCTCGCGATGACCACTCGCCCACACGTCCCACAAGATCGCATCTTTAGAATAAAAACCCACGGTGACAAACGGTAAAGCTGCCAACGCGCCACCACCAACCAAAAAGCAGACATACACAAACGGAATGGTTTTACGCAAACCACCCATTTTGAAAATATTTTGCTCGTGGTGACAGGCCAAAATCACTGCGCCGGACGACAAGAATAACAAGGCTTTAAAAAACGCGTGCGTCATCAAATGAAACACCGCCCCTTGCCACGCGCCCACACCCAACGCCAAGAACATGTAGCCAATTTGGCTCATGGTCGAATATGCCAAGACCCGTTTGATGTCGGTTTGTACCAAGGCAGCAAAACCGGCCAGCACCAACGTGACTGCGCCAATTTGACCGACCAGCAACAACACATCAGGTGCCAGCAAGAAAACCGGATGCAAGCGGGCAATCAGGTACACCCCCGCCGTCACCATGGTGGCCGCGTGAATCAAGGCAGAGACCGGTGTTGGTCCAGCCATGGCATCCGCCAACCATGTTTGCAGCGGCAATTGCGCCGACTTACCCACCGCACCGCCCAGCAGCATCAAGGCCGCCCACGTCACCGCAGGGCTACCCGCTTGTAGCATTTGGGGCGCACGAATCACGATCTCGTAGATGTCGAGCGTGCCCATTTCGCGGAACAAAATAAACAAACCAATCGCCAAAAACACGTCACCGACACGCGTGACGGTAAAGGCTTTGATCGCTGCACGACCATTGGCAGGGTCGTAGTAATAAAAGCCGATCAGTAAGTACGAGCAAATGCCCACGCCTTCCCAACCCAAATACAACAGCATCAGGTTATCACCCAATACCAACAGCAACATGCTGGCGACAAACAGGTTCATGTAAGAGAAGAACCGTGCATAGCCGTATGCATCACCACGCATGTACCACGAGGCAAACAGATGAATAAAAAAGCCCACACCAGTGATCACACCAGTCATGGTTAAGGACAGGCCATCAAGTTGCAGACCAAAGCTTGGGGCAAAATCGCCCACTTGTAGCCATGTCCACAACACTTGATGCACATAGCCACCGGCTTGCGTTCCGGCCAAAAACTCTGAACCAGCATACAGTGCAGTCAGGGCAGATAAGCCCATTGAACCTACACCAATCAAAGCAGCCAGATTTTCAGACAGGCGATCACGTAGGCTGGCCAGCAGCAAAAAGCCAATCAGCGGAAAAACGAATGTTAAGAATAAGAAGCTCATCCGCGCATCTCACTGGCAGCATCCACATCCAAATGATGGAAGCGATGATAAAACTGAAGCACGATGGCAAGGCCAATACAGGCTTCGGCAGCAGCAAGGGTCAGAATCAAGATAAACATCACTTGGCCTTCTGGTTGTACCCATGCACTCCCCGCCACCACAAACGCCAATGCAGCGGCGTTCATCATGATTTCAAGGCTCATCAGCATGAACATGAGGTTGCGGCGCACCATCACGCCATAAAACCCCAAGGCAAACAGCAAAGCGGACACGATCAAGCCGTGTTCCATTGGAATGGCAGCCATCATGATTGTGTTCCATCCTCATGGGGTGACGTGAGTTCATCAATCGGGCGTTTGCCCAAATGATAGGCCGCGACCAAGGCTGCCAACAGCAGCATGGACGCCAACTCGACCAGCATTAGGTACGGGCCAAACAAGGCGATGCCCACTTGCTTGGCATCAACCGCTTGGGTGCCCAAAGGCAGTTGTGTCGCCATACCTGACGAAGACAACATCCAGACCAGTGATAATCCCAACAAAAAGCACATCAGCGCAGGAACTGCCCACGCTTCCGCTTTGAGCCACTGTTTTTCTTGCAAGGTGGTGTCGCTGCCCAAGTTAAGCATCATCACCACAAACACAAACAGCACCAAAATCGCACCGGCATACACGATAATTTCAAGAACGCCTGCAAATGACGCACCCATGGTGAAAAACAACCCCGCCACGGCCAACAAGGACACGATCAGGCTGAGCAAGCCATGAACCGGATTGGTATTGGTGACCACGCGCAAGGTCGAGATCAGCGCGACCAACGCACACACATAAAAGGGCCAGATCATGGCAGCAGACTCCGCACGTCGATGGGTGCCGCCTCTGACTGGGCAGCGCCTTTAGGCTTGCCGGTCACGGACATACCGGTCACTCGATAGAAGTTATAATCTGGATATTTGCCTGGTCCTGAAATCAGCAGATGCTCTTTTTCATAGACCAAATCCTGCCGCACAAACTCGGCCATTTCAAAGTCTGGCGTGAGCTGAATCGCGGTAGTGGGACAGGCTTCTTCACACATGCCACAAAAAATACAGCGCGAAAAGTTGATCCGGAAAAACTCGGGATACCAGCGGCCATCGTCTTTTTCGGCTTTTTGCAACGAGATACAGCCGACCGGACAGGCCACCGCACACAAGTTACAGGCCACGCAACGCTCTTCGCCGTCGGGGTCACGAGTCAATACAATCCGCCCCCGATAGCGTGGCGGTGGATTGACCGCTTGTTCGGGGTACATCAGGGTGTCGCGTTTGCGAAAGCCGTGGCTAAACACCATGAACAGGCTGCGAAACTGCGTTCCCACGCCGACAATCAGCCCACTTAGAAGCTTCAACATCTGGGTTCTCCTTGATTTGGGCTTAGGACGCAGATTGCATTGACAGAATCACTGCGGCAGTCGCCAGCAGGTTCAGCAATGCCAACGGCAGACAGATTTTCCAGCCAAAGTTCATCACTTGGTCATAGCGAGGCCGCAGCAATGCGCCACGCGCCAGCACAAACATCATGATGAAAAAGACCGTCTTGGCCACAAACCAGAACAATGGCGGAACAAACGGAATATCCAGATTAAACGGCGCAAGCCAACCGCCAAAAAATAGGGTGGTAATCATGGCCGAAATCAACACCACGTTGATGTACTCGCCCACAAAGAACATGCCCCACTTCATGCCGGAATATTCGATGTGATAACCATCAGCAATTTCTTGTTCGGCTTCGGGTTGGTCAAACGGGTGACGGTGGGTTACCGCCACGCCAGCAATGACAAATACCACAAACGCCAACGGCTGAGTGACCACAAACCACAGCCCGTGCTGGGCTTCGACAATGTCACGCAGGCTAAACGAACCAGCAATCGCCACCACGCCCATCAGTGAGATACCCATAAACACTTCGTAGCTGACCGTTTGCGCCGCCGAGCGCAGCCCGCCCAACAACGAGTATTTGTTGTTGGAAGACCAACCGGCAAACAGCACGGCATACACCGACAAACCCGCCATACCAAAGAAAAACAGCAGGCCAACATCTAAGTCTGCCACGCCCAAATTGGGCGCTAATGGAATGACCAAAAACGACAGCAACGCTGTGGCCATCGCCACCGCAGGCGCAAGAATAAAGGTCAGTTTGTCTGAAAACTGCGGTGTCCAGTCTTCTTTAAACATCATTTTCAGCATGTCAGCGACAATCTGAAAAATACCAAACGGCCCAACACGGTTCGGGCCGTAACGGTCTTGCCACCATGCCAACAGGCGGCGCTCTACAAAACTGAGCAAGGCCGCCACAATCACCACCACCAACAGAATGATCACAGCCTGAACGACCGAGAACGTCACATCCCACTGGCCTTGGTTCATATAAGGCGTTAAAAACTGGGGAATCTGCGTGTCCATGCGCATGATTAGACTCCCACAGCCAAGGTCGCCACGGTGACCGACAACGGCTGTGCCATGTCAAGTACAGGTGCTTGGCCGACCGGATAGCCAATCATGGCGGGCGGCATATAGTCGACAATATTGACCGGCAAGGTCACGCTGTCTTGACCGGCCGAAACGGTCAGCATTTGACCGTTTTTGATGTTCAAGGTGTTGGCATCGTCGGCACTTAAGGTCAGTACGGGCGCACTGATGCGGCGTTGCATGACCTCGCTCTTGGCAGACATTTCGTCGCTGGCATAGATGTTATGCACAGGCAATAAACGGTACTGACCCAAGGCAATCACTTCGGCTTGTGGCGCAACATAGCTACGCGCGGCACGCTTAGGCAGACGATCAAACAACCGCACGCCTGAGTCACCCGCCTTTAAATGGCCGCCCACTTCGTCTTGAAACTTGTTCCACGCTTGTGGCGAGTTCCAACCGGGTGCCCATGCAAAGGGAATCAGCGAGCTGGTTTCCTGCGGGCCAACATAACCTTCCATCGAGAAGGTTAAGGCCGAGTCTTTGTCTTGTGGGGCGCGTGGCTCGTGTACCGACAACGGCGCACGCATCGAGGTGCGACCCGAATAGCGACGCGGCTCACGGGCAATTTTTAGACCCTGCACGCGGTAGCCTGCGTTGGGTGCAGCATCGACAATGCCGTCAAGCGTCGGCACTTGGCGCGCAATGGCATCGATCACGTCATCCAAGATCGTCCATTCAATCGCCCGACCATCCAAGCCGGTTTTAATGGCATGCAGCCAGCGCCAGCTGTCTTTGATGCTGATGTTGGGGTCGTAGTAGGTGGGATCAAACACTTGGAAATACCGCTGCGCACGGCCTTCACCCGACACCACGGTGCCGTCACCTTCAGCAAAGCTGGCGGCGGGCAAAATGATGGTGGCACGGGCGGTGGTGTCGGTGCTTTGGTGATCCAGCACAACCAGCGTTGGGGTTTTGCTCAACACATGTTGCACCAAGGCTTTAGGCATACGGCGGAACAGGTCGTTCTCGGCCACAACCACAGCGTCATAGTCGCTCATGAAGGCGTCTTCTAACGCCATGCCACCCAACAAGGCACTGCCCATTGAGTTGACTTCAGGCACGACCACATACAACCCTGATGCTGCGCCCAAGGCTTGCACCAACTGACCCGCCGCGTCGAGTAACGCGGGGTCTTGCAAGCTGGTGCCGGTCACAATCAGTGGTTTTTTGGCCGCTTTGAGTGCCGTTGCCATGCTTTGCGCAAACTCAGCGGCTTCATCAGACAGACCACTTAAGGTTTGACCGGTCAAGGCCGCCGCCACCGCAAAGCCTAACCGTGCAATGTCATTGGGTGTAGCCACACAGCCACCTTCGGCCACGTCATTCAGACGGGTTTCTGTGGTGGCCAAAATAAACACGGGGCTTTTTTCGTTTTGGGCAATCCGCGCCACAGGCTCGGCCAACCAGTCTTGGGTTTTGCGGTCTTCGGCCATTTGCTGGCCTTTGTTTTTGGCGGCTTGACGCACGGCCAGCGCGACCCGAGGCGCGGTCTGGGTCAGGTCTTCGCCCAACACCAACACGGCATCGTAGCTTTCGATGTCACGCAGACTCGGAATATGCACGCCTTCGGTTTGCAACAGGCTGACCGCTTGTTCGACCAAGGCTTGTTCGGCACGGTTCATGCCGGTTGAAAACTGAGTCGCACCGACCAACTCACGCAGGGCAAAGTTGGTTTCTAGACTGGCACGCGGTGAGCCAATGCCCAGAATTTTTTTGCCTTTGAGTTGTGCAATCGCTTGATCCAAAGCGGCATCAATGGTGCTGGTCAGTTTTTTGCCATCGACCTTGACCACCGGCTGACGTGGACGGTCGGTGCGGTTGACGTAGCCGTAACCAAAGCGGCCACGGTCACATAAGAAGTAGTGGTTGACGTCACCATGAAAGCGGTTTTCGATGCGGCGGATCTCGCCGTAGCGTTCACCCGGTGAGGTGTTACAGCCGGTTGAGCAGCCTTGGCACACACTCGGCGCATACTGCATATCCCACTTGCGATTGTAGCGTTCGCTGTGGGTTTTGTCGGTAAACACGCCGGTTGGGCAGACTTCAACCAAGTTGCCAGAGAACTCGCTCTCTAACACACCGTCTTTTTCGCGGCCAAAGTATACGTTGGATGCCGAGCCATACACACCCAGATCGGTTCCACCCGCATAGTCTTTGTAGTAACGCACGCAACGATAACAGGCGATACAGCGGTTCATCTCATGCGAGACAAACGGCCCTAGGTCCTGATTTTGATGGGTGCGTTTGGTAAAGCGATAGCGGCGACGGTCGTGACCGGTCATGACGGTCATGTCTTGCAAATGGCAATGGCCGCCCTCTTCACAGACCGGACAGTCGTGAGGATGGTTGGTCATCAGCCATTCGACCACGCTGGCGCGGAAGGCTTTGGCTTCATCGTCGTCAATCGAGATGAAGGTGTTGTTGTCGGCGACCGGTGTCATGCAGGACATGACCAACCGACCGCGCTTGTCATCGGCGTTGGCAAACTGTTTAACCGCACATTGACGGCACGCGCCAACGCTGCCTAGCGCCGGATGCCAACAAAAATACGGAATATCAAGGCCAATCGACAGACATGCCTGTAGCAGGTTGTCCGCACCATTGACCTCAAGTTGCTTGCCATCGACATGAATGGTTGCCATCAGTCGAATTCCTTATGCTTGCGTAATTTGGGCGGAGCTGGCATCAACACCAAGCGGTTTGATGCCGGCTTCAAATTCGGGTCGGAAATACTTGAGCGCACTTTGTAGTGGCTCCATCGCACCCGGTGCATGAGCGCAGAAGGTCTTGCCGATCCAAAGGTTTTTGGTCAGGTCGGTCAAGGCTTGAATGTCTTCTGCACGGCCTTGTTTTTGCTCAAGGGCGCGCAAAATTTTCACCCCCCACGGCAGACCATCACGGCAAGGCGTACACCAGCCGCACGATTCACGGGCAAAAAACTCTTCAAGGTTGCGCACCAGTGCCACCATGTCTTGGGTTTGATCCACCACCATCAACAAGCAGGTGCCCAAACGGCTACCGGCTTTCATGATGTTGTCAAAATCCATCGGCAAGTCTAGATGCTCGGGCAACAAAAAATCGGTCGACGCGCCACCGGGTAACCAGCATTTGAGCGTCAAGCCGTCTTGCATGCCACCGGCATGGTCTTCAATGACTTCACGCGCTGTGGTGCCCATCGGCAATTCCCACAAACCAGCAAAGCGAACCTTGCCCGATGCGCCATAAATCTTGGTACCAGGGTCTGGGCTTTTGCCGTTGGATAAACCTTTAAACCAATCCGCGCCACGCAAAATGATGTTGGAGACGTTGATCAGGGTTTCGACGTTATTGACGATGGTCGGACGACCCCACGCCCCTGCCACCTGTGGAAACGGCGGTTTGGTACGCGGGTTAGCGCGGCGGCCTTCAAGCGAGTTAATCAGGGCAGTTTCTTCGCCACAGATATAACGCCCTGCACCGGTATGCACATACAACTCAAAGTTGTAGCCCGTTCCCAAGATATTCTCGCCCAAATAACCTTTGGCACGCGCTTGATCAATCGCGTCATTCAGGTGC
>JBEANQ010000065.1:0-11936 GCA_041165345.1 Pseudomonadota bacterium | reverse complement strand
GCCTCGACCGTAAACACCTGCCGGTCAATCGCCGTGGTACGCACACGCACCAGTACGGGCTGATTCATCGCTTCAATGGCATCTGGGTCTAAGCCGAAGTATTCCGCATCATCGATAATGAATTGACGGTACTCCTCAGCCGTCCCGCGTGCGTAGGCCAGTTGAATGGCCATTGAACGCCCATTGCCGGATTCAACCACTCGATCACTGCCAATGATCGGCGCACCACTGTCCGCGCGACCGGTACGGCCTAAACTCTCAGCGTCTAGGCTGGCCGCCACCTTCTGCACCCATGCTTGCGACGTCTCACGGCTACGGTCACGCGGTTGTAGCTCTTGCGGGAACAGCGGGTTTGTATTGCCACTGGCATCATGTGAGGTGATCAGTTGATCGGCCTCGATCACCATGAACTTTGTGCCGACCTTGGTGCCCTTGGCCGTCTTGACGGTGTTGTCTCGGCCTGTGGGGGTGATTTCTGTGGAAGTTGGGTTGACTATTTTCTCTGATTGAATTTTACGCAAATTAAGCATAAAATTATATATGTCACCCCTTGCAGGGGCGGAAGGCTGCTCTTTTTCGGAATCAGCACCGCTTTTGAAACTCTGCAAGGGTGACTTACCATCTCTTAATACAACCTCATGTACATATAACCGCTGCATATTTGCGTCACTGCGAACCTCCATGAGCAATCGATAACTCTTACCCGCAATAGCGACGGGTGCTGCAATAATAAAAGCTGTAGGCTTTCCTTTGGTATCAGGTAGCTTGCCAAGCAACACACCATCCTTAATCGCATCTGGTACTAAATAAAATGCCTTGGCTTTAGTGGCGCTCATTCCATGATTGGTTGAGTATTTTGCAGCCTTTGTATCAATCACAATGTTGCCCAAATCAGATCGACTGACTACGCCACCTGTTTTTTCACTCCAATACTCCCCAACCCATTCAGCAAGAATTTTGAGCTTATCAAATCGAGGAACCTCATCACCTTCCATTGATGCAACTGGATCAGCCGTATCTAACCATTCCAGATTTGCAATCGCCTGATCTTGGGTCAATTGAGTACCGATATTTTTGGTTTTTTGATCAGGTAGGGCGCTTAAACACCGTCTCAACACCCCAAGCGGATCATCTTCAATGTCTTGGTCAGTAATGCCTTCTAGCTCACTACCAATAGAGTCAAAGGCCGCCAAGGACTTCACCACATTGACTGGAATCAAGCCAGAACCACCTATTTCGTTTATTTCAAAAATGTACCGCTGGCCGTCTTTAATCGACTTGTAATCACGTGGTTTACGCTTCCATTCATCCATCGTGATGGTCTTATAATCAGGGTTATACGCTGCTTTTGGAGTGCTTTTTTCTGAGCTTGCCTTTTTGATCTGTGACGCCTTCGTGGGTACATCAAAACCTTTGGCTTTGAGCCGATTAACCAGTGTTTCCACACTGTACGGTTTGTTTTTATACAGCGACGTGAATTTAATGGGGTCCCAGCCCCCGCCAATGGTTAAACTGGACGGCAAGCCGTCACGACTAAAGCCAATAGCCTTGACCTCATTGCCTGCAAACTTGGTTGGTAGCGTGCTGATCAACAACCCCCATAGATCCATAGCAGCTTGATCCACTACGGCATCTGCTGCATCTTGTTGCTGCTGGCGCTCGAGCTGGCGTTGTTCGTTATTCATGGCAGAACGGACAGCATCATAAATAAAGTTTGGTGCGGTATTATCCATCCACTTTTCAATCTCTATGGCTGTTCTGTCGTAACTATTACCGCGTTGTTCGACTTGGCGTGTATTGAGCTTAGAACCTCCGGCCATAAAACCAGAATAAACACCGCTACGTGATGCGGCAAGACGTTTGATCTTTGAAATAAATTGCGCCTGAAGGTCAGAACTTGCCTGATCAAAAGCCACTTGCTGTTCTACGGTTTCAACATGTGGTCGTGCCTTTTCCATAGCACCACGCACTATATCAATATAGCGCTGATTAAAGCCGTTTGTTGTCGCTTCTGAATTTCGTGTTGAGTGGTAGAAGCTCTGATTGACTTCATCCCAAGGAAAAGGAAGCAAGCCATCCGTCTGAATAGACGGGCTGTCTATTATTTGCTTCGCATCTTGAAAAAAAGGCACATCATCGGCGCTAGGCAAAGTAGGTATAATATAATCAATCAACTTATTGATGAAAGTTTTTTTAAAAGATGCGTCATTAAAAATGCGATTAACAAAGTCAGCATCTAAGCTATAAATATCCTTTAAAATAATATCAAAAATAGGCGATTTTGTGCCTAACCAGTAATCAGCCAACGAATCTTTTTTATTTACACGCACTTGCTGCAATAAATTTTGATCAGCAAGTATCTTACTTGAAAGATACTTAATGTTTTGATCATTTTGTCTTGCCTCAAGTACACCCAAACACACACCCAACACGCCTAGCGGGTCATTCTGCACGTCTTGGTCGGTGATTGCGCCAATGCCTTGGCCAAGTGAATCAAATATCATTCCATCAGGCGGCAAAGACAGCCATTCTTTAAACTCATCCATGCTCATGGTGTCTATACCACCAAAACCCTGCCAATCGTCGCTGTAGTTGGCGTGGTAGGCCTCAATGGCCTGATCTGCATCAACCGCACCCACAACCACCTTATGCTCGTCAAATCGCCCTGTTTGGGGTTCATTCTGTGTAATGACATACACATCACCGGCAAAGTCCGGCTCAGTACGCGGCATCAAGATCACATCGACTTCATCACCATCAGCACCCAATGAGTCTTCGACGTAGCCATAGTGCGTCCGCATGGTGACAGACCATTCTTTGCCGTCTGCGTCCACACCGCTACGGGTAGACCACTGGGGGTTTTCAATGGCAATGGGCAGACCTGCAATGGTCACGTGGCCTTTGACATAATCGCCTGATTCTTTTTGCTCAGGTGTCGGCTGTGGCAGGTCGTTGTGTGGCGAGGTGGCCGCTTGGTGTGCCAGTTGGTCGGTCACATGATAAAGCGCCATACGCGGGAATGTTTTCCACGCATCGCGCGGAGTGATGTCGCCAATACTCATTTCAAAAACCAAAATAGCCCACGAATGGGGCTATTGTGGCGAATCTATGGGCATGGCTTTGGCTTGGGTTCCGCTATGCAGCCATCCGCTGGCATTGCTCAACAATGATCCGCACTGCTGGGCGTAATTGAGGGTGTTCAGGGTCTTTTTGACCTTCGGCCTCGACTTGCTCAATCAACTCGCGGGTTATTGGCGCACCGTCAAGGACGGACTGGTATACTGGGTTTATGGCGGCATCAGGATTAGCGGTTGAACCAACACCACCCAAAAGCACGACAATCTCAATAACGCGCTTAGATGCTTTGATTTTTGCCAAGCCCTTTAGACTGCCGTTTTTTAGATCGGCAATCAGGTTGACACGCTCTTTTGACAGCTTGATTTTTTCCATCGCTTTCATGGCTTAAACCTCCAGTGCAATGGCGTATTGAGCATAAGCCTCTGCCGCCTGTTCAAATAATGCCTCAAGCTCAGGTGGTAGGTTATCGCCAATCCGTTCAAGCTCATCACCAGCGACTGAAAGGTCGGATTTGCCGTCAACAATCGATTGTAGGTATTGAGCATCAGGGTTGGTTGCTGGCACTATTTGCTCCTGTACCTGATTAAGACCAAGGTTTGCTAAAAGCGCATCATCTTCTTCTGGGGTGCTTTTGATGGGTGCCGCCGCTTGAGCAACATTGTACCCAGCATTTTCCAGTGACTTAATGACTTGCTGTAGGTGTGCAGTTGGAATCTTTGCATCCGTTGCAACATCCAAGTCTGGGAAGGCCTCTTTCCACGCCGCTTGCATACTGACAGCCATTTCTCGCCAAGCCTGTTCACCCTCTGGCGTATTCGGCACGAACGAGGTAAACAAGCCATTTGTGCGGTATTCAAGATCAGGTGCACCGCCACCAATTTTTGACCCATCTGGGTTTAGGCCACGTTGGGCAAGCCACCGCACCGCACCAGCACGGGTTTTAAATGTCTTGCTATCCACAAGCGTTAATGCTGTAAATGTGCCATCAGGATTTTCTGCCATGCCTTTAACCAGTGATTCACCATTACCCATGTCTGTTTTGGTCAGGGTTGGCTCAACCTGTCGGGTGTGTTCAGCATAATGCTGTTCCGCCTCTGCACGGGTCGCAAACGACGCAATGCCTTCAGGCCGCACCGACAAAAACGGATGCGCACTACCATCCTCGGTATCCCAAACGCCAGAGTAGCCAATTGGGGGTGTTTTTGGCTCAGGTACTGGAGCCGGTGGTCGCATAACCACACCCGCATCAATTTTTGCCTGTAAATCGGCAATTTCGGCGTCAAGATCCATCACCTGCTGGTTCTTGTCGTTAATCAACTGTTCGACATCGGCCAAGGCTTTTAGGTTTTCGTCTTTTTTGGCATTGGTCCGCTTAAACCGCGCACTGTTGGCGTGTACCAGCTTCATGATACGACCGGCCAAAACTGGTAATTGCACATCTTCGCCTTGGTTCGGCTGTACCGCCGCTGAAATATCGCGCTTATTCAGCAAAAACTTCCAGCTGATCAGAGTGTCACTTGGCAACAGCTTTGCCGGTGTGCTGTCTGGGTTGTGAAAAATAATTGATACCGACTGACCGTCCGACAGATCAAACATGGCCGCCACCTGCGTGACCTTGTTTTTCTTGAATGGTTCAGATTGCGAGACCGTCGAAACGGTAATACCACCCGCGCTGGTTGCCTTACTCATTGCCGAACTCAGACGGTCCATGAGTTTTTGCATCTGGTTGTTTTGCACAATCAGCGAGTCATAGCCTTCAACTTCGCCATCGTCGCCCATTGCCAGCGCCTTGAGCTCATCAAGGGTCATGCTGTCCAGCATCAAGCCGTCGTCATCAACCTTGGTCATGTCCAGTAGCAAGGACAACGACGTGCCGTCATGACTCAGCAGCTCTAGGCCGTCCCACATGACCGCCTCACTGGTTGTCATGTCCTGCATACGCGCCAAGTCTTTTGGCTTGAGGTGTGACGTGTAGCTGTGTAGCTTGGGATTGTCTAGGTGACGCATCAAGCCCGGTGCTGACGTTTCGGCGGTGCTGACCACCACGCTATCAAACATCCGTCCGTATTGACTCATCGCCCAATCAGCAGCTTCTTGGTCATCAACGGCACCCAGTACCGCAATGCTGTCAAACATGCCATTGTCGCGCTTTAGGTTGACCACCTGCCACAACATCGCATCCGTGGCCGACTCACTCATGATTGCAGGGATACGCCGCGCTGCGCCTTGGATATGGCCGATATGGTGTTGGCTGTATACGATGGAGTCAAAACCGGCAATGTAATGGCCGTTATGGGCATTGGTTTCTTGTACAAAAATGCGTTTACTAGACACGGAAAATCCCCGATGTGCGGTCTGTTGTGTCTAGTGTGCGCGTAAAAAAACAGACCGCTTGGGCTGGGTTACGTTATGGCCTGTCACTCAAACGGGAACATGCGCGTAAACGTCATAGGGATTTCAATAGGGCTGGATGAACTGGCATCTAGCTCTATGCTGGCAGATTGCAGTGATACCAGAAAATTTTTCTTTAATGGCCTGTTAGCAATGTCATAAGGTCTGAATAATTCAATCGTCACATAAAACATATATTCAGCAGGCAGCCCTTGCGTCCCATCTGGCTTGAACATAGCGTCTTTAATAATCTGAATGCTATTGGCAATGTCGGCTTTTTCAGTCTCAATCATGGTGATTTGAAAATCACTTACAGACTGCCCGGTGACATAATTATGCTGAAAATGCCCAGCTTTTGTTGACTCAGTTTCCGCATCAATCAAGGGCAAAGATGTGCTTGTGGCTAAATAAGTTAGGTTCGCATCCTGAAAAATTTCAGCGCCAAATATCCGAGAATAGTCATCGGAAAATACTCTAAAATAAACAATATAGTGCGCTTTTTTGAGTACACCAAAATCTCTTATGTTTTTATACAGCGCAAACGCATCGGCAGACGATTGCCCTGCCCACCAGCCTGATGATGCAGGCGATCCTTCGATAACCATAGGATCATAAACATCTTCCATTAGATACCCTCCTCATCGTCATCATCTTGCTGCGTCAACGGATCACCCGCTGGCGGTTCTATTGGCTCACCCGGTTGATCAAAACCATCACCACCCATCGGCGGCGCATTTTTTAAGGCTTTGGCGATTTTTTCCGCCTGCTCTAAATCCATGCCGCCAATATCTTCTAACATCATGGTGTATGTATCTTCATCTAGCCCCAGTTCCTTGAGCGCACCAATCGCTTGGGATGTCAAAGCAAGCGTGTTCATACGCGTTTGCTTGTTGGTTAGCGCTTCGGTCGCGGCGGCTGATTGGTCGCTGTAGTATTCAACCTGCCAAGGCAAATCAACCCCATCAAGCCATTCGTTGTGCGCATAGGCCCAGTCCAGACGGCATATGTCATTGACCCATTCTGTACTGGCCTGACGAATCAACTGTGACCGGCGCATAATCTGTGCAGACGCATGAAATGCCGCCCCATCACCCAAGCCACCGGCCAACATATCAGCCCAACCCACCATTGATGGATCAGTCCCTAAACCGCCCATCATCCGGCGAACATTGATCATAAAGTATTCAATGTTAATGGGGGTGCTGCGTTGTCCCATAATATCGCCAACAGGGTTTAAAATCTGTTTATCACCAAATGTTGGCAGCACATGCACCTGTGTAGCCCAAATCGAATCGCCGCCGGATAGCGCGTTTCTCACAAATTTTTGATGACCATCAATAATTGAATTCAAGCCATCTTTATATTTTTTACGCTGACTAAGCGGCATTCCAGACATATCAACAGTCATAAACATTTGCTTTACTGCATCGGCAATCTGTTGGCTGTTCATACCTGCCAATGCCAGATGCACGTTGCGATAAGGCTCCTCAATTTCAAATAAAAATGATCCGCCAACCTGTGCTTCCACAATCGGCATTTCGGAACGCACATCTGCTTGTAGCATTTTAGCTCTGATCAGCCCTTCGACCATATCGCGCTGGGGCACGTTTGTGACCCGTGGCATTTTAAGGCGCAGCATCTGCAAGCGCGTTAGCCGTGTGACCGTGCGCTGCCAGTCTTTCGGCTCTAATATGCTGTATCCAATGTTTTGACCACCTTGCTCGTATGCCATGACCAATGGGGGAAAGGTGTACTCATTGCACATCATATCGACAAGGCCATAGCCTTTCTGGCCATACATGCGACTGTAGGCATCACCAAAGCCCACTGCATCCCGGCAGACCTTCACACAGTTTTTATTGATTAAATGGCCGACCCGTTTTTGCATGGCTTCGACTTTTTGCCGTAGCTCTTTATTTTTATGACCTTCACCCCTGATTTTTTCGTTTGGGATAATAAAGACCATCTCAGCGCGGCTTTCATGACCACCAAGCGCAGCCGTCACCTGCAATGCCAAGCCCTCGGCAATGCTGGGGTCAGTCTGCATCTTGTGCCACGTGCTATATATTTCAATCCGCTTACGTCGCTTGGTCTCCTTGGTTTCATACGTGCCAAGGGCGAACGGCTCCATCATTTCATAGATCGGATCGACGTCGTGGACTGATGCAAACGACTCTGTTTGAGCGTTTAGTCTGGCTGTACTTAGCCGGTCTACCAACCACCCACCTAAACCCTTAGACATAAAAATAGGCCAATCATACGAATTAGCCTATTTTGCGGGTGTTGGTTATCTCGGCTTGAGCTGGGTTCCTGTCCTACCTATGGCACCGTAGGCGCTGTCGGGACGGTCGGTAGTTCAGGCAGGTTAGGTAGGCTGGGCATGGTCGGAATGGCGGGTAATGGAATTGAACAAGACACCAATGACTCGGCCTTTCGCTCAATCGCCGTCACCAGCTTAACCATTGCGGCAATATAGGCCGCAATTTGCATCTGATAACCAGCAATTGGCTTAATGATCGGATCAATCAGGGTGTGCACCAGCTTGTCCAGATACTCCAAAACCTTCATAGGGTCGGTCGGCAGTTCTAGCAGCTCAAGATAAGGCGTAAACACGTCCAGTTTAGCAATGGCATCATCAATATGCTGCTTGATCACAGCAACGGCTTCCGCCGCCGCTTCCTTCAACGCTTCGCAATCAATGGCACCTTCGACCTGATCGGTCATTTTGTCCAAAAACTCAGTGTTGACTTCGCTCATAATCACCTCAAAAAATGTTGGTAATAATCCCATCGGTCACAGTGATAATTTGACCCGTCACGCTGACGAATGTTCCTGTGGCCCCCGTACCCACTGACAAATTGCCGGTGACCCGCATTGCCCCCACGACCTTTGTCGTAATAGCCTCGATTAAAGCGCTATTTTCAGCAATCAACTCAATTTGCTTTTGCCGAATCCGGCGCACGTCCTTTAACGCACCTTCACCATGGCTACGATAAAACGCAATCACAGGACAACCGGTGTCACTTTGCTCAAAAAACACATAGACGTCAGCCCCGGGCAAAATCTCGCGCTCGGTGTCTTTGTCGTCATCGCCCACAGGGTAAGCAAACGTGGCCTTCAAGCCATCCTCCGCACCATCTGTGATTCCAGCAATACTGATCTGAGCCGTACGCGCCGCAGCGTTATAGCTCAGAATCTTTGCAGGGTAAAAACCGAGGTGCATAGCGACCATCCCAAAAGTTAAGAAAACCGTTCACATTTAATATAAAAATATTGATTTTCATATATCTGAGAAGTATCGGTATCACAAACAACCTGCCTTAGATATTGCACATGAACATGCTCGTTTGCAGTGATCTGTAGATTGACCACAGCATAATTGGTAATACTTGCAGTCACCATGCCAGCGCCAAGCAGCTTGATATTTGATTGACTGATACCCTCAATCGCAATTTGTATCTCTTTTGAGGTGTCGGAGTAAATAATCGCACTTTTCCATCCACCACATGCAGCATGATAATTTGGCAACATTAAATCTGATGCGGCGCTCATATTATAAATGCCACGATCTTCAATGACAGATGGGAAAACGCCATATCCAGCAGCGTATACAGATGTGTATACATGATCATGGAAAAAAGAAACGGACTCTTTTGGTACGACTACACCACCAACAAGAAAAGCACCGTAGCTGCCATAGAAAGCTTCTGCATTCGACCGAACCACATTGAATTTTTCCAAGCTGAATTTTTCAGATACATAACTGCCAATAACGACATAAAAGCCATTCTTTTCAAAAAGGCCGTTAGGATTATTATCACTGGCATCAGATACATCTTGTGCCATTAAATACACACCATCACCAAAAGGTCTGTATCGTGGCGAATCACCCACAAGAAAAACATTAGCGGCCAGCAAATAGGCCGAAACCTGTGTGTCGATCAACGCATCAGTCAGTGCTTGATCGGCTGACATACGGTCGTTCTTTTCAGCTGTGTCGGCGGCTGTGCGGGCGTTTCTTTCAACTGTGTCTGCCATAGTACGGCTAGCAGTTTCGGCGGCGTGTGATGCTGCCAACGCCTCAGTGACTGCCAAAACTTGAGCAATAACATCTTGCTTTTGGTCAATGACAATCACATTTGATAGGCCATTAATAAAAATGACATAGCTGCCAACTGAAAGTTGTTTGCCAGAAAAAATGCCACTACCTGCAACACGGTAGACAAAGCCATCTTTTGCGCCCAGTGGTGCTGATGCGTCTTCATCTGCTGTACCCGCCAAGAATGCTAGATCACCAACATCATCACGAGTCTCACCATAACTGGCCAACGATAAGGCTTGCGCAGAAGATGCGAGGATTGGATAAGTTTCACCATGCCCATCAATGCTTAATACATAATCAGATGAAATGGTCATTTTTAGCACGCCAGACGATATTGCCATGGGGTCGATTGTGCCCGTTGCGCCATCCGTCATGATGATGGTTTGATAAAACCCACCACCGGCATTGCCCACATACAAAAGGCTGTCTTGAGCCATGCCATCCGTTTGTAATTGAGCCAGTTGATCGCGTATATCAATACCCGACTCAGTAATGCCAATCATGAAATAGTTACCAACTATTGTTGGCAAATCAACCTGCACTGTCAGTGGAAACGCAATGATAGATCCTTTAGCAACAGCCACATAACCACTAGCATCCCCTTCTAGCGCCGGACGATCAACGACGGTCAATATGCCGTCACTGATGACACAGCCCGTTGTAGCCGTTAGTGGATTAGGGGTAAGTGTCTGTACCACCCAATCACCACAACTAAATTGATCTTGCGCATATTCCACGATTTGCGCAGGCGAAATGGTTAAGTCGCCAACTTCACCGGTCGGCATTTTTTCCTGTCCAGTGACCGTGGCAACCAACGGGCGACTATTGATAAAACTCATACGTTAAACTCCACTGGTTGACCTGATGCCCATTGTATGGTGCTGCCAGACGGCCACGTCCATGCTTGATTTGGCAATGCTGCGACGCGGAGCACCCATACCCGCCCCACCACATCAATGCAGTCTTGTACTGCCTGATAATCGGGATTTTCAGGGTCATAGCCCAAACGCGCTTTGATTGTGTCTTGTGTGATCAACATGGGCATATCGGTACGCCCACGTCTAAAACGGCCTACAAATACGGCGGTATTTAGGCCATTGGCGGATGCACCAGTACCTGAGCGATCAATGATCCCCTGATGCTGAATGCCGACTGCTTCGCCTAACACGGATAAGGCAAACATAAGACCTCGTTAAAGACTCGACAGCCAAAATCGGCTTGCCATGACGCTATTACCGCCTAATGCGCCCGAATCGAAACGATGCGCAGCAGTCAGGATCAGCAGCTTGTCATCACCGACCATCACCACGTCACCAGCTTGACGCGCCATATTGAGCGGTCGCGTCATCGTCGCTCGATGAATCAGCACTTTTTCAAGGTTTTTAAGCTGACGCTGGGTCATTCTGGGTCGGTAATCCACCGGACGGCTTTGTGTGGTATCGGTGCCGTAGACCGTCGAACCATCAGGGTCAATCGACACAAACGACGGTACATGTAGGTTCTGCATCATTTGAGTTTTGATCCATGCCACTGCACTGGGGTCGTATTTCTCAACCACTGGCGCATTGAGTAAATCAGTAATTTTGCTTACGGCAAGGCGCTTGCCAGACAGGCGAACCACAGCCGCCTCCTGTTGACAGCGCTTGGCAATTTCAAGCGTCGGCACGCCGCCTTTTAGGCAAACAAAATAGGGCAATGGCAAGTCATCACTTGATCCCATGCGCCCACCACATGACCGAATGGCACTTAAAAACGTGGTTTTCTCTAAGATCACCGCCTTGTTCATTGGTTCAATCAGACCTTGGCAACCAGACAACACAGCAACCAAGGCAATGCCACCAACTCGCCGATCATCTTTAATCGTCTGCGTCTGTAAGGGCTGCACCTTGATGACAGTCAATGGAATGCTTAAATCGCCCACTAGCAGTTCTGCACCTTCGACAAGCGCCGCCACAAGGTCGGGATGATTGCGTACTGTGAGCTCAAGCGTAGCGGGTACCGGCACAAGATCCGTGCGATACGTTGCGCTGATCAGCTCACTGGTCGGGATAAGTGCACCGGTACTACCAATGACGATAATCATAGCTTGAGCGGGTCAATGCTAAAGGGCGCCTCAATAAAGGCGGCACGTTGCATCTCAAGCCGTGCGTCTTTGTACAACTGTTCAGCTTCACTGATCGACAGGCCGTAGCCTTCGGTGCCAAGGCTTTTGGATGCGTCCGACCGTCGCGCCTGAATAATGGCGATATGCGCCCGAACGACTGGCAAAATAATTTCCCATTCGTAGGCATCCAATGTAAGGACGTGATCTAGCTCTATGGGCGCTGTAGCCGTCCGCTGCACCTCTAACGTGGCCCACGTCGCG
>JBEANQ010000064.1:0-12148 GCA_041165345.1 Pseudomonadota bacterium | reverse complement strand
CTCTTGACCCACTTCGGTTTCAAATTCAGTTTCATATTGAGTTTCTGCACCCACATACCAGTTGGGTGCAAAACGATAACTCAAGCCAGTACCCAGTTTGATCTCAAGTTCCATCTCTGGTTCAGTCGGCCACTCAAAATCGGCTGGTAGGTTTGCAATTGGCGCACGCTTGGCATACGTGCCTTCAAAACCAAGGTTAGCGACCCAAATCAGGCTGGCATCCATCAAATACTTTTGAGCAATCAACATGCTTTCAAACGATAATGTATCTTTGTCTTGCCCCGAATGTGGATCAATACTGCTGTAGTTAAATTCAAAGTTTGCCGACAACCCAATATCATCAGCCGCAGGACTTAAAAAGTTATACTTTGCACCCAACTCTAGACCTGATAATTTCAGGTTAATTTTTTTGTCGGCGGGCATATAACCGTTAATCAAAATACCGCTGGTATCCACACTTTGCATCTTTAGTGCAACAGAAGCAGTAAAACGATCCGTAATGCCTTGCTCAAATTCAGTTTTCCAATCAATAGCGGTGTAATCTCCAGCACCTTTATCATCACGTACTGTCGCCCACTGGTACAACTCACGTCCACCTTGGGGAAGCGTTTCAGCACCTTTAACATAGCCAAAAAGGTTTTCATCAGCCTGAGCTTGCCCAGCCAAAACCATCAATGTCAGTAGCACTGATTGCGAGAGAAGATTACGAGCGGCCATCACATCACACTCCAAACAAGAAATTACGAACCAATGATAACCATTATCACTTGATTTTGTATTTACTACAAGCACCATCCAATTGGACACAGCCAAAACAGCCATGC
This sequence comes from Pseudomonadota bacterium, assembly GCA_041165345.1. Classification (GTDB taxonomy): domain Bacteria; phylum Pseudomonadota; class Gammaproteobacteria; order Pseudomonadales; family Moraxellaceae; genus JBBKWH01. The sequence goes on along the minus strand of JBEANQ010000064.1, from coordinate 11,324 downwards.
GGAAAAGCCCGTTAGATCGGGTACAATGCGGCCTATTGTTGATGCTGTTTTTTTTGCCGGAACCCCCACGACCATGACCGCCCAGACTCGCTTAAATACCTATTGGATTACCTGTGCCGATGGGCTGGAATCACTACTGGTCGATGAACTGACCGACCTTGGCGCACAAATCGAATCACGCGTCCAAGGCCGGATTGTCATTCGTGGCACGCTTGCAACCGCCTATCGTATTTGCCTGTGGTCACGCCTTGCCTCACGCGTACTGCTACCCATTCATCACCATGAAGTAGATGAACAACGTACTGGCGATGTGCGTGACGTGGCCGAAGAAATTTATCAAGGCGCACAAAATTTTGACTGGTCACTGGTGTTTAGTCCGTCTTGCACCTTTGCCATTCGTTTGCAAACCGAGCGTGGCGTGAAGGTCAACACCCAATTTGCCACCTTGCGTGCCAAAGATGGCGTGGTTGATGCCTTTATGGACAGTCATGGTCGACGCCCCAGCATTGACACCCATCAACCTGAAATCACCCTGACCGTCTTGGCCGGTGTCAGCCAACATACATACAGCTTAGATTTATCTGGCGACAGCTTGCACCGTCGTGGTTATCGGCTGGCCATGACCGATGCACCACTCAAAGAAAACCTCGCCGCAGCCATTTTGCGTGCGGCCAGTTGGCATAAAGGCAGCTTTAACACCTTGATTGACCCCATGTGTGGCTCGGGTACTTTTATCATTGAAGCCCTGCTGATGCACGCCGACATTGCCCCTGCGCTTAATCATCGCTTTGGCTTTACTGGCTGGGCGGGTCATGACGCGGGACTGTGGCATGACATCAAACAAGACGCACTGGCACGCAAAGACGCAGGCATGGCACGCCCACTGCCACACGTTTGGGCGTTTGATGCCGACTGGGATGCAGTAAAAGCCACTCGCCAAAACCTTGTCGCCGCCGGATTTGAAGAACACCTCAGTCGTATTCGGGTCGAAGAACGCACCATGGCCGACTGGCCAGACTTTGACATTGCCCACAACGGCCCTGCCCTGTTGGTCACCAACCCCCCGTACGGTGAACGCCTCGGCGACAAAGTCAGCAACCGTGCCCTGTATCAAGGCCTCGGCTATCGCCTGCAAAGCACATTGGCCGGTCAAAGCGCCGCCATTATTGCTGCACAAGTCGAACAAGCCGACGTCCTACCGCTGCATGACACCCAAACCACACGCCTGATGAACGGCAACCTGCCGATCTATTTGCGCAGCGGTACGATCAATGCGACCTCTGGCAAAGTGCCGTTTTTAACCCATTGGCAAAACCAACCGATCGAGATTGCCGACGCCCAAGACTTTGCCAACCGACTGCAAAAAAACCTCAGCAGCTTGCGCAAAATTGCCCAGCGTGACGGCATCACCAACCTACGTTTGTATGACGCCGACCTACCCGACTTTAACTTGGCGATTGACCTGTACGGCGACCTGCTGCACGTTCAAGAATACGCTCCACCCAAAACCATTGACCCCGAAAAAGCCAAAACGCGCTTTAACTTGGCCTTGCATGCCATTCGGCAAGTGACTGGATTACCGCGTGAAAACGTCTTTATCAAAACCCGCGCCCGTCAAAAAGGCAACGACCAATACGAGAAAAAAGGCGACAGCGGCAAACGCTTTGTGGTGCAAGAAGGCCCCGCACGGCTGTTCATTAACCTGACCGACTATCTTGATACCGGCTTGTTTTTGGATCACCGCCCCATGCGCACTCATATTGGCAAGTCGGCGCATGGCAAGCACATGCTCAACCTGTATGCCTACACCTGCACCGCCAGCGTGCAAGCGGCACTGGGCGGCGCAGCCAGCACCACCAGTGTTGACCTGTCTAACACCTACCTCAACTGGGGCAAAAACAACTTTGCGTTGAATGGCCTTACGGTTGACCATCCGGATCAACAGCACCAGTTTTTTGCCGCAGACGTGTTTGAATGGCTCCGCGAAGGCACCGAAAAATACGACCTGATCTTTATTGATCCGCCGACGTTTTCAAACTCCAAGAAATTTTCGGGCACCTTTGATATTCAGCGCGATCACCTATCACTGATCAAGCGTGCCATGAACCGCCTCACCGACGATGGTATTTTATATTTCTCAAACAATTTCCGCCGCTTTGAACTCGACGCCGAAATACCGCATCTGTTTGAGGTGAGCGAAATTAGCCACCAAACGGTCGGCTTTGACTTTAAACGCAACACGGGCATTCACCGTGCATGGCAAATTAGCCATCGTTCAACATAATCATCTCATCGACCAAAACCGCCTTGCGGAGTCACATGACTCAACAAGGCGGGGTTTTTCTGCGTGCTTAGTGGCGACTCGTCCGATTAATATTTACCTCAATTCCAATATTAGTATCCACACCTACCAACTCAACATCGGTAATACTATTAAAATTAAAGAAAAATGATGATAAATCATTAATCTGGACAATGTCTTGCAAATTACCTGCCCAACGCAAGCTATAACGTTCGCTGCCTAAATTGCTCACTACAAGACTGTCAAAAACTTTTTGACTATTAGCCTGCGAGCCTGTCGTACCACTACTTAACTGATGATTTTGATACGACGTCATCGTTTGTAAAGCATCAAGACTCATCCCTGCTAAAGACATACGCTCCATGAGTGGAATGAGTTTCGCTGACTGAGCAGCTAATGGCACGACTAACGCGCGCTGGGCATCTACCGTCAGATAACGATAATCAAGTTCATCATCAGTTAACTGTTGAGCAGCTTGTACCGATGAGAGGGGTAACAGCATAAGCATGACTGCTGCGAATACCCCTACAGTCTGAAAGCGAACTGGTTTGAATATCTCAACACGATTGACAGCTGTTGTCTGTTGTCTTGACATGGTCGGAGGCTCCTAGTCCACTTGCTTGTTTTATAATCGTCCACACCGTTTCAATCTAGCAGCATTGTCAAACATGCTGCAAGGCTATTCAGCAGCCTATCTCCCCGTTGTAATGGCTATACTCGACCACATTCAAGGTAAGAAATTCGCTGACGATCAAACGTTAATAGTGGATTTTTTCCAAAGGAATGAAATGCATGCATCCCTCGAATTAACTCACCCTTAAAATACTGGTGACTGTCTACACGCGGATCAGCTTCCGACAAGGTGTAACATAATGCCGATTGCCCACGTGCCTTGGTTTGCCGAAAGGCCTCTCGAACCATCACGTCAAACAACGCCACATCTTTAGGGTCACATAATGCTGAATGCAACATTAAATAACCAACTAACTGCCCTCGCTTGGGCAATGGCATCGTTTGCGTCAAAGACGCCCAAAAATTATACAAAGGCCGCGCCAAACCTACCCATTGACTGTAATCGACGATGCGGGTTTGCTTAAACGATTTTTGGTTCCACAGCCCAAACATTCCAACCAGCTCACCAGCACGAAAAATCAATGTAAAGTCACTAAATTGTAAGCCCATCCAGTATGGAGAGCCCTCAACTAAGCCTTGAAAATCATAGACGGGCAAAAAATTATAGTAAGCAGACATCCGCTCAACCAATGCTGTCATTGCTGCCGCATCTGCCACTGTTGCAGAGCGAAATTGCACAGCGTTTCGCATCTGTCGTGCCGCTCGATTGGGTGCTTGACGAACGCCCGTCATGGTCAGTGTTTTGACATCATCCATATGATAATGCGGAGGAAAGCCAGACTTTGCATTGTGGAGCATTTTACGTGCAGCAGCATTATCGGACAAAATCAACGTCTGAGCGTAGTCATCGCCCAGCATGATTTTCGTTAATTGCTTCATCATGAGATGAACCAATCCTTTACCACGTACTTGTTGATTAACGCGTAAATCACCCACATATCGAATGTTCGTGACTGTCCCATTGACATAACATGGGCGCTCACCAAGGTTATACATGGCCATAATCAGATCAGGTTGATCATCTGACACAATCACCCACGGCTGAGGGTCTGTATATTGGGTTTGCGTGGCCTGAAAATAACTCGGTGCGCGCTCCATGCCCACCATGACGCCATTTGACGGCATAGGCACAGAAACCAACTGCAGTAATTGCTCGTTATCCAGCGGGGTTGCAAGCCGCATTCTTAATCGTGGTGCAACGGAATGGCAAAACGAGCCATCGGGCTGAAAACCATCTACGATGTCGCTGGCCAACGCTGTAGGATCCATCATGACTGACTCCTGAACGACAGCAGCAGGCTGTACAGGGCGAATACTCACCCCGCACAGCACGCTGCAATGACTTTAGTGGCGCTTAAATGAGCGGGGACGCTTGAAGCGCTGTGAGTTGAATACGCTTGAGTGGTTCCGGCTTAATATTGCCTTCGATCATGCCATCTTGCATGGCGACTGCCTTGTAAGCCGCCCAACCATCTGCCACACAATAGACTTGTGGGCACTCTAACTGCCCTAAATCACGCGCCAGCTCATAATGGAAATGCGCCCGCAATTGTTGATCGAGTTCAGAGGGGCTGGGCGTATCAGCCGGATTGCCTTCAAACAAGGCCACATAATAGGGTTTGGCTTTGCCTGCGGTATCTACGGCCAGCAACGACACTGGCTGTAGATTGTGCGCGACCCCTAAGCGTTGCATGACTTGGGTCGCTACACTTGGGTCGAGTTTTTCGCCGACCAAATCGACCCCAAAGCGCCGCCCTTGAAAGGTAAAGCACGGTAAGGAGCCATAAAAACCGCTCACCAAAAGGTGATCATCCATGCAGTAACGCATCAACCCATTACCACAGCTGAGAATTGGGCTGACATGGTCACCCAACTGAAGCGCCCACGACGGTACAATTTCACCCGTGGTCAGGTTCTCAAACTCATAAAAATGACTTTGGTACGCCAACGGATACTCACCGTTATACGGAAACGTGACCACGCCTTCAGTGGCCCACAACCCTTTCCCCTCAAAACCAGCATGTGGCAAACGGGCACGCAATTGCTCGGCCCAGACCACCGCACCAGCGGTATCCCAAGACGACACCAACGCCAAATGCGGCCAAAGCTGCTGAGGATCAATCGCAGGGGCATTGAGCAGCTTTTTTAACAACCGCGCACGGCGTACAGATTTTGGCGTGGCAATTTGTGCCAACGATGCTTGTCGTCCACCCCATGACCCTGTCTGCAATACTTCAGCAATGTCGCTTCCCCATGCTTGCAGGTTATCGAGCAATTGCAAGGCAAAAGTTGGGCTCCACACTGAAATCATGCTCAGATCGGCATGTGACACCATGTAGCATAAGGTCGCAAACAGAGCGTCATCAGCACCTGCAGCAAACGCCACATCCGACGGCACGGCTTGGGTATATTTGGTTAAAATGCGCTTACTAAAATCAAGCAGCGCACTGTCATCATTGAGGTTTTCACCCTTCAATACTTCCCGCTGGCTCTCGGGTAGCCATGACACCGACCAATAATGAAAGCCTTTTTTGAGCTTTGGATGCAACCGATACATGCTGGACAACCATGGTCCAATGGCCGCATCTAATTCACCCAAAAACAGCTTGGTATACGGAATAAATTTAATGCTTTCACTAGAACCACTGGTCGGCTGAAAACGCACCAATGGACTATTGATCAATCGATCATCGCCTTGGCGCATCGCCTCAACACGAGGTTTCCAATCTTTATAACGGGTCAATGGCAACTGAGCCGCAAAGCTCTCGTAGTCTTTAGGGCGGCTTTGTCCTTTGGGCATCACCATGTGCTTGAGCAATTGGTTGAGATGTTGCCGTTGGACACTTTCAAGGGAATCACGTTGTTTTTCAAAGCGCTGGTCAGCACGCAGGCACGCCAACTCAAGCGCCAGATGACTGGCGCGACTAAGCAGACTCATATGATTTAAACCGCCTGTGAACGTGCAGCAACGGCGGCGTCAGCCTTACCTTGACTGGTGGACTTGGTGGCAAAGCGTTGCACGTATTTAAAGATGTCACCCCACACAATTTCACCAATGCACGGCAGCTCGGTGCCTTTTTCCCACATGGGGTTACGCTCTTCAAAGAAGCGAATTTTGGCGCTTTTTTGACGCATCTCATCGGTGATCGGGGCGACATCGCCTTTGAGCGGTTGATAGTCATCGCCAAAGTTCAAGATGCCATTTTTGCGGTCGTAATATTCCGAGAAATACTGCTCGCAGTAGGCTTCAACAATCGGTTGCAGACGGCCGCATTCGCCTTCTGGATGTGGCCAATAGCTGTAATAGTTGTTGGCCAGCAACAGATAGGTTTTGAAGCCTTTGGAAATCAACATCCAATACACAGGCTCAAAGGGGTGTTTGGCTTTCATGGTCAACAAATAGCGATACATGCAGCGTTGCAGCGCTCGTGAACCCCAAAACTCTTTTTCGATGACGGTGTCACCACTGAAGAATGCATGGCTCACTTTATTGCCAATTTTGATGTCGCAGTTTAAAACGGTCGAGAATCCGACAATTTCACGGGTACGCGGATGCAGAATTAGAAACGCACCAGTTTTTTTGCGGAAATCACGGGTAAACAGGTCATAACGGGTGTTTTCGTAATACTTCTGATAGATGGAGTACATCTGTTGAAGATCACGTTCGCTAAACTTTTCAAGGGGACGAAAAACGCCAGTCGGTTCCTGACGGCTCAGATTGAACTTGCTCATGGGCTTTCCTCGGTTCGATTCTTGTTTGCCTATGCACTGTGGCCGCTCCCGCGTCACACCTTTGCTGGCTGGCTTTTCACGCCGATGCGCTACCGCTTCGGCACCAACTCCATCGCACGATCATACGCGTGCGTTACCTTCCCGGCTGGAGTCGCGGACTACCTCATGTAGCCCCCTTGATCTATCAACAGAAAGATCTCACTTTCTCAATGCGTTTGGTCATTCAAACAACAATGAAAATGGTCTTTCCGGTATACGTTGCACTATGCCAGCGTCGCCTAAGCCTTGCAATATGACGATGCCAGTGTGGACTGTAAAAAACATTTATTGTGTGACATTCATCACACAATAAATGAGACGCCTGACGAATGACCACTTACAGGATCACAACAGGTGTACACCAACTGCAACGCAGTGATGCACACCTGTTCACATTTAATCAGAAGTTATCTGAATGCATGTTCAAAATGATCCTCAATGTAAACGCGCAGGTGCAAAATGCAATCCGTCGGCGGTTCCAGTAATCGCAATAGTATCGCCTGCTGCAAAATCACCGGCCAACAAGTGCTGCGCCAGTGGGTTTTCGATCTGCGATTGGATCGCGCGTTTGAGTGGGCGTGCCCCAAACACAGGGTCATAGCCCACCTCGACGACTTGGTCAAACGCAGCATCGTCAAGGGTCAGTGACAGGTCACGCTCTTTGAGTCGTGCGCGCAGGCGATCCAACTGAATGTCGGCAATCCCACGCAATTGACGTTGACCCAAGGTATGAAACACCACCACTTCGTCAATCCGGTTAATAAACTCGGGACGAAAGTGTTCGCTCACCGCTTCCATCACCGCCCGCTTAATCATGCTGCTGTCCGCACTTTCACCCATGTCTCGAATGGCGTGTGAACCAAGATTGGAGGTCATGATAATGACAGTGTTTCTAAAGTCGATCACTCGCCCTTGTGAGTCGGTCAGGCGGCCATCATCCAACACTTGCAGCAAGAGGTTAAACACATCCGGATGCGCCTTCTCGACCTCATCAAACAACACCACGCTGTAGGGTTTACGACGCACCGCTTCAGACAATACGCCGCCTTCTTCGTAGCCCACATAACCCGGAGGTGCGCCGACCAATCGGCTCACGCTGTGTTTCTCCATAAATTCGCTCATGTCGATGCGAATCATGGCGTCGTCACTGTCAAACAAAAAGCTAGCCAGCGCTTTGCATAGCTCGGTTTTGCCCACACCGGTTGGCCCTAAAAATAAAAACGAACCACTGGGGCGATGGGGGTCAGACAGCCCTGCTCGTGAGCGACGCACCGCATTGGATACCGCCACGACGGCTTCTTCTTGACCGACCACGCGTTTGTGCAAAAAACTTTCCATTTCAAGCAGTTTTTCACGCTCACCTTGCAGCATTTTGCTGACCGGAATGCCTGTTGCTGCACTGACGACCTCGGCGATTTCGTTGTCGGTGACTTTGTTGCGCAGCAGTTTGGGTGTTTCATTGTCCTCGGCTTGATCGCTAGCAGCCAGTTGACGCTCAAGGTCTGGAATCACGCCGTATTTTAGGCGTGACATTTCGGCAACATCGCCTTCGCGCTGGGCTTTATCAAACGCAATATGGGCTTTGTCGAGGTTGTCTTTACCTTGCTGACTGCCCTTGACCAAGGCTTTTTCGGCCAGCCAGACTTCGTTGAGATTGGCGTACTCTTTTTCCAATTGCTCAATTTGGCCGTCAATTTGTTTGAGTTGCATCCGACTGCCTTGGTCGTCGTCATGCTTGAGCACTTCTTTTTCCATTTTTAGCTGAATCAAACGACGGTCGAGTTTGTCCAAGACTTCTGGCTTTGAGTCCATTTCCATGCGCAATCGGCTGGCGGCTTCGTCAATCAGGTCAATGGCTTTGTCGGGCAATTTGCGGTCTGGAATATAACGATGACTCATACGAGCAGCGGCAATAATCGCTGAGTCTTGAATGGTCACGCCATGATGTAGCTCGTAACGCGATTTAAGGCCGCGCAAAATGGCGATGGTGTCGGCGACCGATGGTTCATCAACCAAGACTTTTTGAAAGCGGCGCTCAAGTGCAGCATCTTTTTCAATGTATTGGCGGTATTCGTCCAAGGTGGTTGCGCCGACACAGTGCAGCTCGCCGCGTGCCAATGCGGGTTTGAGCATATTGCCTGCGTCCATCGCGCCGTCTGCTTTACCCGCGCCCACCATGGTGTGCAGTTCGTCAATGAACAAAATGACTTGGCCGTCTTGTTTGGCCAAATCATTCAACACGGCCTTCAGGCGCTCTTCAAACTCGCCCCGAAACTTTGCACCGGCAATCAACGCCCCCAAGTCGAGCGATAAGACCCGTTTGTTTTTCAGCCCTTCTGGCACTTCGCCATTGACGATGCGCTGTGCCAACCCTTCAACAATGGCGGTCTTGCCCACACCGGGTTCACCAATCAAGACCGGATTGTTTTTGGTTCGACGCGCCAGCACTTGAATGGTGCGGCGAATTTCGTCATCACGGCCAATCACGGGGTCTAACTTGCCCATTAAGGCGCGTTCGGTCAGGTCGATGGTGTATTTGTTCAGCGAGTCACGCTGCTCTTCTTGATTGGGGTTCACGACTTTTTCGTCTCCACGAATACGCTCAATCACCTGACGCAAGGTTTTGCTGTCAGCACCAGCGGCTTCAATAATTTTTTGCGTCTCACCCTGTTGAGCTAAGGCCAATAACGCCCATTCAGTGGCAATATAATCGTCACCCGCTTTTTGGGCGTAGCTGTCGGTGAGGTTTAAGATACGCACCGACTCTGGTGTCAAGTTGATGTTGCCATTGGGTGTGGCCAATTTAGGTGCATCATCAAGGGCTTGGCCTAAACGTTGACGTAAGAGATTAACATCCGCCCCAGCTTGTTGAAAAAAGCTTAAATGCGCAGGCTCTTCTAACAAAGCAGCCAACACATGAATAGGCGCAATTCCCGTGTGATCTCTACCCGCAGCAAGACTTTGTGCGCGTGATAATGCCGCTTGTAAACGTGCTGTAAACTTTTCAAATGTCATGGGTTTTTCCTCTCAATGAATATTGTTCATGCACCTCCTCTTAGATCGGTGTTCGGTTGACGTTTTCAAGCAAGGGCTACATAAAAAAACAGGCCATGTTGGCCTGTTATGATCAAACTGATCCGCATCAATACGATGACCTAACGTAAACTTGCAACATAGCGTTGACCATTGGCATCGGTAGGCTCAGTCCCTCCGCCCCATAACGCTCCTAACAGACCTCGACGCCGCGGTGGTGCGGCATCCACAGAGGCTTGCAAGCCTTGCTTTTCAGGATGAGTCGAGGTACTTAATGCCGCAATGACCGGCATGGTTCGCGTCCCCACACGCGTTAAATCGCTATGATCATCAACAGACAACTGTTCTGGCGCACCATATTGGTGCTTTAGTGCATGAAAAGAGTCATCTCCGTCACCCAAACGCCCCAGTCTGGCGCGTAATGTCAACGACAACATCAATAGCTCATCGTTGTCAGACTCTTCTGCTAAGTCGAGTAAACGAGACTGATAGGTCATATCGTCTAAAAAACGCTCAACGTGTACCGACTCCGCATACGCTTTGCGCATCATGAGTTTAAAGCGTCCCAATTCTTGTAACTGATCACGATTCAACATGCGACACACCCCTTTGATTAGCCCTAACGCTTTATACCAACCCACACCATGCTGATCTCTCCTGATCACAGATGGTATGGATAATGCCTTGTCGTAAACACGTTAATCATGCAGGTGTTACGGTACAGACATCGAGGGGTAGCGATGCAATACTGATGCCAAAATTGAATATACAACCTTGCTATTGTAGTTAAACTTTATACTGAAAAACATCATAGCGTATCCAGTCAAGTGGCTCCTTTATGCAACGAGACCTGACTCAACCATGCCATGATGGCGTTGATCATATTGATTTTTTACGCCGCATCCACCACAAATGACACATACCAATGACCAACGCCGTCAGTAGTAACACCAGCATCAGATGATCTTCGACCCAGATTGAATCTCCACTCCAACGTTGGAGTTGCATCACAATCCAATGTCCACATAAGGTCACCACTGTTGCCCAGACAATAGAGGCGATCAAATCAAATATAAAGAACCGTAAGCGCCCCACACCCGCCATGCCCAGTAACAAGGGTGTGATGGTTCTAAAGCCAATCATGAATCGAAATCCAATCAACAGACGGGTTTCATGGCGTTGCACCAAACCTTGCACCCGAATAGCACGCCTGCGCACGTTTTCATGGCGCATTAACCAGCCAGACCCTTGTGTCCGACCCACATAGAAATATAGATGGTCACTTAGCACAGCGCCACAGACACCACACACAATCACAGGCCATAACAACAGGTACTGTTGATTGACTGCATACGCTGCCGCCAACAACACCGATTCGCCTTCGATCATCGCGCCTAACAACACCGCTGCATAACCGTACTGGCTGATAAAATGCACAATATCCATAACACCATTTCGTTAGACACATGTGGTCTAACACCCTTTTTTCAATGCAGTGATTCTATACAGATGCACACATCACGTAAGCATCTATTGTGGCCCCATCACATCAGTTACCACGATTGTTCAAAAAAAATGGCTCCCT
>JBEANQ010000063.1:0-12367 GCA_041165345.1 Pseudomonadota bacterium | reverse complement strand
GGCACAATGACGAATAAAAAACGGGCGCACAAGATGGCAGAGCTAATGTTTTGGCGGAATGTGAAGACGAAATCGCGTTAATTTTTGCGTTTTTGTGACTTTCTAATCTTATTTGCACTAGAAGAAAAAGGGACTAAGTGGGAAAAAACGGGATGAGGTGGGATGAAGTCAATGATAGCAAGGGTTTGAGGTATGGCGGTGGGTCTGGGGGATGAGAGCGGGTTTTACGGTTGGATCTGCACTAAAAAAGGGTCGCATTTGATATGCGACCCTTTTTGCATTTGCTTTTGCACTAAATCATTTTGATTAGTAGTTTGGTCGATTGAGGGCTGCGTGAACGCACTCTAGCGCCATATCGCAGACTTCAGAACACTGCCCTTCTATGTCTAGGGTTACTTCGTTGCCGTCTCGGCAAATGCGTATTGCAATCTTACAAATCGTTGTGCTGGCTGGCTTTGAACCGCTGTTGATCATTTGCACAATGTTGTCAAGTTGAGGGTTAGTGGGTTGATTTTGCATACGTTAGGCGGCACTCCTGATGAGTATTTCTACTGTGGGTCGCATCTGGGTTGGATGCGGTGTTGAAGCGTATAGCTGGTAAATCGCTAAAATCAATTCAGTTTTCTTTGAGGGCGACATGGTTCGTCGCGTTTGTTCTAAAACGCTTTCTAATGTGTGTATCGCCATTTCTAACGTGTCTAGGTCTAGCAGGATTCTGCCTTGCTCTGGGTTGGTCTGGGGACTAGGGGGCGTTGGGGTGACTTGAGGCTGGGATTGACTCTGGCTTTGGCCAAATGGCTGCCCTATGCCGTCTATCAGCCAATCTGGATTGCAGCCGATGAGATCAGCCCAAACGCTCAGCGTGCCTCTAAGCGGCTTAGTACCTCGATCACGAGCGCTTTGAAAGGTGCTTTTTTTAATTCCTTTACGTCCAACCCATGAAAACGGCTCTTCTTTGCCAATGAGCTGCTCCATTCGCGCCCAAAATTGTTGGGCAGCCATTTGCCTACTGACTGGATCACGTTTAGCCATCGCACTCACCTTTTGCCTACTGTATGCAAAACGAGTAAGCAAACGCATGTAACGTTTTGCTTACTTTTAATTTGCAAAAAATCAAACACTTAATAAAAAGTACGCATAAATCCCAACAAATGTACGCAAAAAAGATTGATATGCGTTATTTTGCGTACTATGATTCGTTAGAAGCAACAAAACGCACTTTGTATGTGCAAAAAAAACGGCAGTAATGCCGAGCTTTTAAAGGGTGAATGCAATGAATCATAGTGATAAAGCCACAGGCTGGCACAAAGAAGATATCAAGGCTGCGATACGCAAACGCGGTATGACTCTTGTTGCACTGGCTCGTGAAAACGATATTGCTGAAGCCACAGTACGCAGTGCATTAGTTCGCCCATTAACCAGCGGTGAGCGTGTCATTGCTGCCTTTCTAGATATTCCATTGCATGAGCTATGGCCAGAGCGCTGGACTATTGATGGCCAACGCATTCGCCCTCGTTACGCACATAAATATAACGTATTTGGACGTATTGATAAATGAAAACGCATTTTTCGATTGTCGAACTTTTAAGTATGCAAATTGATGGCCTGCCCAGTACGCGGCAGGCTATTGAGTACCGAGCAAAGAAAGAAAGTTGGGTATTTGTTGAGGTTGCAGCAAAGGGCGGACGCTCCGGCCTACGCCGTGAATACGCTCTACCCACTGCACTTGCTCAGGCTGTGCAGTCTCAGTTGATTAAACAGTCCGTTGATACTGCCCCTACGTTGCCTGCGGTTATTGCCACTCATGAGGTGGCAGTGGCTCAGCCTGTAAACACCAGCGCCCTTGCCGATTGGCAACGCCAGTGTGCAGAAGCGCGGTTGGTGCTGGTGCGTGAAGTTGAGCAACGGGTCAGAGCCGGTGCAAAAAAGACCAAGGCGTTGGAGTCTGTCGTGGCTGATGCGGCGGCAGGTGTTTTGCCTGAGTCTGTGCAGGGTCTGGTGTCGTTAGCCAATGCGCGTGCTGGGGCTGATCGTGCCATTAGCCGCCGTTCTTTGTTTGAGTGGGTGGGTGCGGTGGCCACGGCTGAGTCGTCGGGTGTGTCTGCCATTGCGGTTTTAGCGCCACGGCCACGTGTGGCAAAAATTCCTGAGTGGGCTGGTGTGTTGTTGAAGATGTGGGGGCAGCCCCAAAAACCCAGTTTAGTGGTGGTGCTTGAGTTGTTGCCGGAAGTGCTTCCCAAGGGCATTGAATGCCCCAGTTATAGCCAAGCCTATCGCTTCATTAATGAGTCAGTGGGCGCAGTTGAGCGTGAAAAAGGCCGGATGGGTAGCCGTGAATTGAAGAATATTCAAGGATTTGTGCGCCGTGATACCACGCTGTTGTTGCCAACGGATGTGTATACAGCGGATGGGCATTGCTTTGATGCTGAGGTGTCGCATCCGATTCATGGCCGACCATTCCGTCCTGAGATCACCACGGTGATTGATGTGGCCACACGGATGGTTGTCGGCTTTAGCGTTGATTTGGCCGAAAGCGGCTGGGCTGTGTTGGATGCGATCCGTTTAAGCGCGACACATTGCGGCATACCTGCGCTGTTTTATGTGGATAACGGGTCGGGCTATCAGAACGACATGATGAAGGCGCAAGGTCGTGGATTAATGGCGCGGCTGGGCACTGAGATGACGCATAGCTTGCCGTACAACAGCCAAGCACGCGGGATTATTGAGCGTAGCCATCAAACCTTGTGGGTTCGTGCGGCTAAGCGGTTGCCGACGTACATGGGCGCTGATATGGACGCTCAAGCCAAACAGAAGGCGTTCAAGCTGACGCGCAAAGACATTAAGGCGGTTGGTACATCGAAGCTGCTGATCGGTTGGGATGAGTTTTTGGTGTATGCCAATGAGGTGGTGCATGAATACAACCATAAACCGCATAGCAGTTTGCCGAAGTTTTTAGACCGTTCGACGATGAAAAAACGGCATTTATCCCCGCTTGAGGCATGGGATGCGGCGGTGGCTGCGGGTGCTGAGATTCATAAAGTTGACGATGCTGAGGCGGTGGATTTGTTCCGGCCTTATGTTGAACGTGTGGTGCGCCGTGGTGAGGTAGAGCTATTTGGCAATAAGTATTTTTCTATTGAGCTTGAGCAGTACCACGGTGAGTCGATGCAGATTGGTTATGACATTCATGACCCTGAGCAGGTGTGGGTGCGTGATGCCGAAGGCCGCCTTGTTGCCACGGCGCAGTGGAATGCCAACCGTACCAGTTATTTTCCGCAGTCGAAGATTGAGCAAGCCCGCCAGCAACGCGCCAAAGGTCGTTTGCGCAATTTGGCAGTGAAGCAGGCTGAGGCGTTAGAGGAGGCGGGTCCAGCACGGGTGCTTGAGCATTTAGACACACAACAACTGCCGGTTTTTAATCAGCAAAAGAATGATCTTGCGTCAGTGTTTGCAGAACTCAACAGTTTAGAGCCGCACTCGAATGTTGTGCCTTTTCATCAAGGGCGCAAGGCTGAGCCTTTGCATGTTGATCAACCCAGTACAACGCGTAGCCCTGCTGAGAAGTTGGCGCATTGGCTTGCGTTAGACGAGCAAGCAAATGCGGGTATTGAGTTGTCGATGGCAGATTTTGATTTTTGGACGATGTTTCCACAGGGCAAGTTGTTTCGCAGCTTGACCGATGATCAACCCGAATTACGTCGCCGCGGTGAGGCGGCGAGTAACCAGTGAGGACAAGCGGCAGCAACCGTTTGAACTCTTTTTTAAAGCGAGGAGCTTTCATGTTGAACGATCAGAAACCGAGTGTCAATGCCGTGCCTACGGGCGGTATTGCACAGATTGCCAGTGTCGCGCAGTGCTATCAGGCGATCAAACGTACCGAAGACCGCCATGCGCTGTTACCGGGCCTTGCTGTTTTTTATGGTCCATCTGGCTTTGGTAAGTCAGTTGCAGCGTGTTATGTCGCCAATAAAACCCGCGCATATTATGTGCAGGCTAAGTCGACATATACCAAAAAAGCCTTTTTACACGCTGTATTGCGTGAGATGAGCATCCCCCCTGCCTCGACCTTGTCTGAGATGCTGGATCAGGCAGCGGGTGAGTTGGCAAAAAGCCGCCGTCCGCTGATTGTGGATGAGTTTGACTTTTTGGTGTCTGCCGGAAAAGTTGAGCTGGTGCGTGATTTGTATGAGGGCAGCCAAGGCACGATTTTGTGCATTGGTGAAGAACGCCTGCCGAGCAAGCTAGAGAAATGGGA
Organism: Pseudomonadota bacterium; assembly: GCA_041165345.1. Classification (GTDB taxonomy): domain Bacteria; phylum Pseudomonadota; class Gammaproteobacteria; order Pseudomonadales; family Moraxellaceae; genus JBBKWH01. The sequence continues at coordinate 8,112 of JBEANQ010000063.1, read as the reverse complement.
GCGTTTTCACGGTCGGGTGCTGAACTGGGTGCCATGCCCTGCTGCCAACGTCAATGATGCTGCCCTACTGCTGCCTGTTTATGCGCCTAGTTTGGATGTCAGTACGGATGTGCTGGAGCAACTGGTGGCGACCGTGCGCGGGTCAACTCGCCGTATCGCGACCAACCTAGAGATGTTGCACGAGCTTGCGCTCGGTGAGGGGATTAAGCGGATTGATGCTCGTTCAGTCCGTGATCTGCTGCCTGCGGGTTTTGTAACGGGCGAAAGCCCTAAGCCTCGCTCGTTTTAAGGTGCTGTAGTCAATGAACAATGGATTATTAGATGCACCGATCCGCTCGCCACGTGAGCGGGTGTGGGACGCGATTCGCTTGTCTGTTACAGAGTTTACGCTAGATCAAGTTGCCAAAATTGGCGGCATGAAAATCGATAGCGCACGCGACTACCTGACCGGTTTACGCCGTGCTGGTTTTATTGCAGAAACTCGACGTGAGTCGAAGCCGATGACAGTCGGTGGTAATACCAAAATCGTGTATTACACGCTGGTTAATGATGTGGGGCACGATGCGCCCGCCGTGAACCGTAAGGGTGAGATTTTAGAACCGCGTGGCGTTAATACCGCAATGTGGAATGCATTGCGGGTTTGCAATGCTGTGACCCCACGCGCACTTGCTGCATATGCATCAACTGAGAATCGTGTGGTCTCAGAAGAATCGGCTAACAGCTATTTGCAGGTTTTACATGATGCTGGCTATGTCGTGGTGGTCAGTGCAGCCAACTACGCTCGACAGGCGACATACCGCCTGCTGCCTACCAAAAACACTGGACCAAAGCCGCCGCAAATTTCGCGTGCATGCCGCGTTTTTGATCCGAATGTTGGCCGTGTTGTGTATCAGGAGCGCCCAGAGATGGCCGAAGAAATCCGCGACGGTGTCGAGGTGCAACATGCATAACTTGACCCATGCTGACCGCGATCTGTTTTTGTTTAAACAGTCATACACGCAACACCTGACCACGGGTCAATTGCAGAGCCAGATTGGTGCATTGCGTTTGCAATTGCAGCATGAGCGCCAACTCCACCGTCTGCGCCTTGTGCGCATGACGTGGGCGGTGGCATTGGTGCTGCTATCCGTTTGGTTGGCGTCAACAACGTGCTGGCCAGCGTTGCTGGGTGTGCTGATGTTTGCAGGCTTGCTGGTTGCTGTCTGGTGGGGAGCTGATCATGACCACATCTAACGTGACTCATGCCCTTGCCTTGCTGAACAGGGCAGTTGCCGAACTGGGCAGCAAGCAAGCCGTTGCTGACCGGCTCAACGTGTCGCGCTGTGCGATCTCGCTGGCAATGGCAGGCAAGTACAAGGGCGATCCGTCCTTGATTTTTGCCCGAGCGATTGCGCTGTTTGATGGCATTGATTGCCCTTATCTGGCCGAGAAAATCACCATGGTGCAATGCCGCCAGCATTGTACCGGTGAACCCCCAGTACAGAACCCAGCGGCCATGCGTCACTACCGTGCGTGCCAGTCCTGCCCGCAATGTCCACGGGGTGCAACATGAAACTTCGTTGCCCTGCCTGTGGGTCTGTTGGCGACTTGGGACTGTTTGTTGAATCCCAAGCCAGCCGAGCCGCGTTAATGCGCATTTTTGAGCGAACTGATATTGGCCGCGCCATTGTCCAATATGTTGGTTTGCATCGCCCTGCCACCCGATCAATGTCGGACGACCGCTTTATCAAGCTGTGCAGTGAGGTGCTTGCGGATGTTGATCGGGGGTCAATCACCCGTGATGGCCGCAGCCACGCTACCCCGCCTGCCGCATGGATTTGGGCAGTCAATGAGGCATTAAAAGCCCGCGACAACGGCAAATTGGCCTTGCCCTTGTCGGGGCATGGGTGGATTTATGCCGTGTTAACCGCCTACAAACCTGAGCTGATTGAGCCACCACAACCGCAGGAACCCCTGCCGGTTGCAGTCAAACCACGCCCAGCTACTGGGTCAGATAAACCACGATGGGAGCAATAAGAATGGCACGTAAAGCAATGGCAGAACCACAGCTCAAGAGCTGGGATGCCGTCGATCTGGTACTTGCCCAAATGGCCGATGTCGAACGCTCGATTGGGTTGGAGCAAGCCGCTTGTAATGAGCAAGTCGATCAACTGAAACAGGCCAGCAAAGACCGTATCAAACCGTTAGCAGATCAGATGAAAGCGTTAGAGCTGTCGATTAAAGAGTTTTGTGATCACCACCGCAACGAGTTTGTGCAAGTCAAAACTCGCCGCTTGGTGTATGGCTCGGTCGGCTATCGCTTGTCGACGACAGTCTCCATTCCCGACGCTGAATTTACGTTGAAGCAGCTGCAATTGCGTGTGCTTGATCACTGTATCCGCACAAAATATGAGCCTGACAAAGATCAGATTAAGCAGCTAGACCCTGATCTGATTGCAGAAATTGGCTGCAAACTCAGCACCAAAAACACCTTTGGCTATGACCTTGCAAAAGTCAATCCAGCCGCAGCAGTGGCGTAATGGATGCCGCCCTGAACTACCTGAATCGGCTGATTGATCAGGGCGTGGAATACCCTGAAGCGCATTACCGCACCTTCGATTTGTATGGCTGTGATGCCGACGCTTTGCAAGCTGCGTACCACCAACAGTTTACCAACCCCAACTGGGGAAACCAACGGAGCTACACCATGAACAAAACCGAAATGATTGCACGCATTGCCGAGCAAGCCGGTCTGAACAAAACCCAAGCCACCGCTGCCCTGCAAGCCTTTGAGGCTGCGGTCATTGACACGCTGGCTGCGGGCGATGATGTGAAGCTGGTTGGCTTTGGCAACTTTATCGTTAAAGACCGCCCTGCCCGTGCTGGCCGTAACCCTAGCACAGGTGAGCCACTGCAAATTGCCGCCAGCAAAGCTGTCGTGTTTAAGGCCGGTAAGGCGTTGAGTGAGGCGGTGTCATCATGAGCAAAAAAGTGATCAAGGACGTTGTGCCCTTAGAGTTGCCTGCGCATGAATTTTTCAATCATATGATTGAAAAAATGCGGCAGAACAACTCTGGGCAGATGGAATTTTCGATTCCTACAGAAATTAAGAAAGCAGGCATACAGTTGCATTTACGTGTTGATTTGCGGCTGCAAAACGCCCCTGTAATGCCACCCAACTAAGCGAAACAGCGGGTTAGTCCCGCTGTCTGCCCAGCGTGGTTGTTGGGTACTGATGAGCAGCCGAGGTGAGTAATGGCATTTAAGATGAGTCAACAGGACAAGGATAAGGTCATCGATGCCCTGTCTTTTCCGCATGGTAATGCAACGCTGACATGTGATGGCCATCGGGTCGATCTTTATGTTGAGCGGTCTGTAGGCTTGAATTTTCGAGTGGAGATTTATGTTGATCGTTGCTTTAAAGGGGCATGGTGTTTGCCTGAATCGACTGCCCCAGAGCGCAAGTTTCTGCGGCCAGTCAAACGTGCGTTGTACAGTCCAACGAATCTTAAAAAGATCGAAAATGAATTCGGCAAGCGCAAACTCAAGGAGTTTATTGCCAAGTATCAAGAAGTTTGGATTTATGCCGCGCAAGACTTTGCCAGTGGCCGTGCTGCCATCAATCACCTGTGCAAAGTGTGTGACAGCATTTCGGTGGAGTTTTAGCCATGAACATGACACCTAAACGCCGCGCCCGCCTTGCCGCAATCCATTTGGGCAAAAAACACCTCAGTCTGGATGATGACACCTACCGCGACTTACTTGAGTCGGCTTGTGGTGTGCGGTCGGCAGCCGATGCCACCGACGACGGCCTTGTGGCTGTACTGCGCCGGATGGAGTCACAAGGCTTTGTGCAACAGACCAAAAAAGACGTCGGTCGCCGCCCCAACACACCCCAGCGCGACAAAGTTGAGCTAGTCAAAAAGATTGAAGCCTTGCTGACCGACGCCGGTCGGCACTGGAACTATGCCCATGGCTGCGCCAAAAAAATGTTTGGGAAAGACGCTGTCGAATTTTGCACGGGTGATGAGCTGTGGCGCATGGTTGCCGCGTTAGAGAAAGACAAAAAACGGAGAGCGACCCGTGGATAATCTGATTGATCAACTGCCTGAGTCCCTGCAAAACATTGTCAAACTGACAGATCTTGATGCGGCACTCACACTGGTCGACAAGCATGGTGGCACGACATTTCATGTGCCGCCGCTCAAAATGATGCATCCGCAGCATGATTTGGCGTGTTTAATTGGTGTCGATCATGCATTAAAACTCTGTCGCTATTATAGCGGTGACAGTATTTATCTACCCCGCGCATCGCATTATCTACAAGCGATTCGGGATGAAAAGATTCGTGATGAAGCCGACCATCTCACCACGGCTGCATTGGCACTCAAGTACAAACTATCAGAGCGTTGGATACGCAAAATTAAAAGCAGCACGCTACAAAACGTGACCGCTGATGAGCGACAACTCGGACTTTTTTGATATGCAGCCACCCTAGACGCCCCCATTCATTGGGGGCTTTTTTATGCCAAAGGAACGACTTCCGGCTGATTTTTTGATGGATCAAATCACACACTAGACCGTGATTTGATCCATCAAAAATTGACCACACCAACACTGGGGGTGTGCCATGTAACCGCATCTGAGGTGTCCTGTGGCAAAAATTATTCAGCGTCTGGTTGTGCATTGTTCGGCATCACCCAACGGCCAGCCCGTTGGCATTGCCGATATTGACCGTTGGCACGCAACACGCGGCTTTAAGCGGATGTCGGCATTTGTTGCCAAATTTAATCCGCAGCTTAAACATGTAGGCTATCACTTTGTGATTGCGCTGGATGGCACGGTCGAAACCGGTCGCGCTCAAGATGAAATCGGCGCGCACGTGGCAGGCCACAATACCGGATCACTGGGTATTTGCATGGTCGGTACGGATCAGTTTACCCCTGCGCAATGGTCAGCACTCAAGACCCTGATCAGCAATTTAAAAGGCAATTATCCTGCCGCCCGTGTGATGGGGCATCGTGATTTTAGCCCTGATAAAAATGGTGATGGCAAGATCACGCCGAATGAATTTATTAAGTTATGTCCTTGTTTTGATGTCATGCCTTGGTATGCCGGTGGGATGCTTGCGCCTGCTGCTAACGTACTGGGGTGAGCCATGCAGTTAGTCGCAAACTGGCGAGGTGCTGTGAAGTGGTTCTCTGTGCGGGCAATGGCGCTCGGTATTGCCCTGCAAGGGGCATACATGGCGCTGCCGCCTGACATGTTGTCAACACTGCCACCCCACGTTGGGCAGTTGATCACAATCGCTGTGCTTGTTTGCGGCATTGTCGGGCGCTTGATTGCCCAGCCGGAGGCTCAGAAATGAGTGACTTTGCAGACTTGGCATCCGCTCAAGAGCAGCTCGACCGTGACACTGCGTTAGCAGCACGGACTATGTTTGGCGGGCAGTCGCTGGCCACCTGTGAAGATTGCGGCAACCCGATTCCACTTAAGCGCCAGCACGCCATTGCTGGCGTGCGCTTGTGTGTTGACTGCCAAGCGGCGTTAGAGGTCTGTAACCGATGACTCTACAACTCGAATTTTATCAGTTTGCCATGCTGCTCATTACCGTACTCGGTGCAGTGATTGGCTCGGTTAAAGTGATTTGGTCGCGGATTGAAAAAAACCTAGACCAAAACTTTAACACCATTGAGCGGCAACTCAGCGATGTCGCCAAGCAAGCCGCTGACGGACAAAAAGAAGTCCGTGCGTTAGAGCTGAAATTTTTGGAATTTAAAGCCGAGTTGCCACGCGTGTATGTGGCGCGTGAAGACTACATCCGCGGTCAAACCGTGATTGAAGCCAAGCTCGACGCCGTGGCAGCCAAGCTCGAAAACGTACAAATCCGTCAAGGGGTTAAGTGATGTCTGATCTACAAAAAGCCCGCCGTGAGGGCATGCGCTGGCAACTGCTCAACGCGCTCAATAAAGCCCGTCCAGTGGGCGCAATGGATGTGTTGCTGTTGGATGTGATGGGTGCGATATACAACGGCGTTACCCCCAATGAATTACATACTCAGCTTGAGTATCTGGCTGATCGTGAGCTGGTCAAGCTGGATAAAAAACCGGACGGACATTGGCATAGCTGCTTAACCCATCATGGCGTTGATGTGGTTGAGTACACCGTGGATTGTCATGCGGGAATTGCACGCCCCACCAAATACTGGGAAGCATAATGGCTCGGCAATCGGCAATTGATGCGCTATCCCCACCCGACCGTGAATGGCTTAATCGGCAATTTATGGATAAAGGGTTTTGTGGCTATGAAGAAATCGCCGCCTTGCTGGCTGAGCGTGGCTACAGTGTTGGCAAGTCGTCAATCCATCGGTATGGCCAAAAACTTGAGCGCAAGTTGGCCGCAGTGCAGGCCAGTACTCATGCGGCCATGCTGATTGCTGAGGCTGCGCCCGATGACGCCGACCAGCGTTCTAACGCAGTACTGTCGCTCATTCAGACTGAAATCTTTAATGCCTTAGTTGATTTTCAGGAGGCAACCGATACAGATTCTGAAGACGTGATGTCACCAGCAGACCGTCTGACCTTACTTGCCAAGGCTGGTAAGGGAATTGCAGATTTATCAAAAGCCTCGGTCAATCAAAAGAAATGGCAACTTGAGGTACAGGAAAAGGCCAAAAAAGCTGCTGAAGTGGTGGAAAGCATTGTTAAAAAAGGCGGCCTGTCACAATCGGCTGCTGATGAGATCAAGCGGGAAATCTTGGGCATTGCATCATGACAGCCACTGCCCTGCTGAACTCGACCGCCAAGGATAAGACCGCACCACCGCCGGTCATGCTGCCGTATCAACAGCGGTGGATTGCCGATAAATCGCAGCTTAAAGTCATCGAAAAATCACGCCGTACAGGCATTACATGGGGTGAGGCGGCAGACAATGTGCTGACCGCTGCCAGTGACCGGACGGCAGGTGGTCAGAATGTCTATTATGTCGGCTACAACCAAGACATGACGATGGAATACATCGACGCCTGTGCCATGTGGGCGCGGGCGTTTGGCCATGCCGCCAGTGAGATTGGTGAAGAAATTTGGCAAGACGGCGACAAGCATATTAAGACCTTTGTGATTCGATTCCCTCAGTCTGGTTTTCGCATTACGGCGCTGACCAGCCGCCCCAGTAACTTACGCGGTCGGCAGGGTGTGGTGGTCTTAGATGAAGCGGCGTTCCATGAATCGCTTGATGAGCTGCTGAAGGCCGCCCTTGCGTTGATGATCTGGGGCGGGTCGGTGCATGTGATTAGCACCCACAATGGCGACGATAACCCGTTCAATGAATTGGTCAATGAAATTCGATCAGGCAAGCGTAAAGGGTCGATTCAGCGGATTACCTTTGATGAAGCGGTGACCGAGGGCTTGTACCAGCAAGTCTGTTTGCGACGTGGTATAGACCACAGTATGGCTGAAGAACAGGCATGGAAAGCCGATATTTATCAGACTTATGGTGATGCGGCTAGTGAAGAGCTGGACGTGATCCCCAGCAAGGGCGGTGGTCGCTGGTTGTCGCAAGGGTTGCTTGAGCGGGTGCAAAATGAAGCCGTTCCGGTTCTGCGTTTTGAAGCACCCAAGGGCTTTGATACATGGTCAGAAGACGCCCGTACCATTGAAGTGACGGCATGGTGTGATGAGCATTTGCACCCTGTCCTTGCCCATTTGCCCAGCAAGGTCAGCAGCTATTATGGATTAGACTTTGCCCGTAGGCGGGATGCGTGCGTGTTTTGGCCTTTACTTGAGCGGCAAGACACTCGCAAGGCTTGCCCCTTTGTGCTTGAGATGCACCGCGTCCCATATAAACAGCAAGAACAGATCATGCTGTATGTGGTGAAAGCCCTACCCGACTTTAGAAAAGGCGCACATGATGCGACGGGTAACGGTGGCTATCTGGCCGAGGCCATGCAGGTTAAATACGGTGAGCGGGTCGAGGCCATCATGCTGTCTGAAGGCTGGTACCGTGACCATACGCCAGCGTTCAAAGCGGCGTTAGAAGATGGCGACATTGTTGATATGCCGCAGGATAAAGACATCTTAGATGATCATCGGGCGTTTACTTTAGTCAAGGGTGTGGCGCGTATTCCAGACCAGC
>JBEANQ010000062.1:0-12464 GCA_041165345.1 Pseudomonadota bacterium | reverse complement strand
CATTTTTGGGAAGAAGCGTCCAGCTATCACGTCGAGATCAGCCGCGCTTTTGTACCACTCAAGGCACCAAGTTACACCGCTGCCGTTGATGTGCCGATTCAATCCATCCGCAATACGCCAATGACGGGTATTTCGATCAAGCAACTGTTATTTGGTGGTTTTAATAAGTGTTTGTTTGATTTTCAGAAATTCGATTCTGACACCGAACGGCGCTTTGCCGTGATCTTGGAGCGTGATAGCGATAAATGGTTTAAGCCTGCCAAAGGGCAGTTTGCGCTGTATTACAAATTTGGCACGGATCAACCTGAGTATGTGCCTGATTTCGTGGTTGAAACGGCTGATTTTTACTTAATGGCTGAGACCAAAGCGCGTAATGAGCTAAACACCCCCGAGGTTCAAGCGAAAGCGACCGCTGCCGTTGAGTGGTGCAAAAACGCTTCAACGGTTGCCAGCAAGCCATGGCATTATGTTTTAGTTCCACATGATGAAGTGCGTGAGAATTTGTATTTAGAGGATTATCTGCGTTATCAGATGGCCGATTAGTTCATCGTATCAAGGTGAAGCGGCTTCACAATAGCCGCTTGACTATGGGTGATGACTGATTTGACAAAAGACAATACGGATGGGAAGTGAAAAAGTCTACATCAATATTTTTACCAGAAAACAAAAAACGGCTTACAGAATGCATCTGTAAACCGTTGTTTTGTATGGTCGGGACGGCGGGATTCGAACTCGCGACCCCTTGCACCCCATGCAAGTGCGCTACCAGGCTGCGCTACGCCCCGAAGGTTTGCCATTGTACGGATTTTCTGGCCGTTGTCCAGTCGTGCTGCCGATTTAATCGGCAACTACACGGTGTTCTGGCGTTAAATGTTGTGTCGTGGTGGCACGTTCGGCCTGTTTGACCGCGTGTTCTGCCAAAAACGCCTGCATGGCAGCGCCCGCAGCTTGCACGTCAACCAATGTTTTGGCTGTACCACCGCTTAAGGCTTGTCGCCAGCGTCGTGCGCCCGACAGGTGCTGAAACAAGCCTAAAATATGCCGTGTGATCACATTTAACGGCAAGCCTTCGGCTAATTTGCGGTCAATATAGGGATAAAACTGCTGCAAAATGTCAAAGCGGTCGGGCGCGGGTTGATCCCATAGGGTCATCAGTTGTGCCAGCACATACGGGTCATGGTAGGCGGCACGGCCAATCATCACACCATCAACGTGTTGCAGGTGTGCGGCGGTCGCGTCTGCGCTCACAATACCGCCGTTGATTTCAATAAACAGGTCGGGGCGTTCTTGCTTCAGGCGGTAGACGTCGTCGTAGCGCAGGGGGGGGATCTCGCGGTTTTCTTTGGGGCTTAAGCCATTTAGCAAGGCGATGCGGGCATGGACCACAAAGTGTTTGCATCCGGCCTCTGCCACAATGTCAACAAAGCGGCGCATGTCGTCATAGTGGTTGAGGTCATCAATGCCAATGCGATGTTTGACGGTCACGGGAATGTCAACACAGGCCTGCATAGCATGAATGCATTCGGCGACTAGTTCCGGTTCGGCCATCAGACACGCGCCAATCTTGCGGTGCTGAACACGGTCAGAGGGACAGCCCACATTCAGGTTGACTTCGCGGTAGCCCCAGTCTTCGGCAATGCGCGTACAGGCAGCCAGCTCGCTAGGGTCAGAGCCGCCCAGTTGCAGCACTAAGGGTTGTTCGCTGGCGTTAAAGTCTAGATGGCGGGATTTGTCACCATGCAAGATCGCGCCAGTCGAGATCATTTCGCTATACAGCCAGACGTGTGGGTTAAACAAGCGCGCAAAATAACGATATTCGCGCGTGGTCCAATCCATCATTGGCGCGACGGAGATGCGCTTGTTTTCCATACACAGGGTTTGACAGCCAGACACAACCCACCTCAAACAGCCAACACAAGAGAGGGTTCATTGTCGCATAACTGGCGTCGATCCGGCATGGGGCAGTGGCGCTTTGATGAGTTGCTCGGTCAAGATGGTACAGTTGCCGCCACGTTGTTTGGCCTGATACAGCATTTGACTGACCATTGAGACGCTGTTGTTGATGTCAAACGGGGTGTCGATGGCAATCAGACCCACGCTGGCGCTTAACGGCCATGACTGTTTAAACGACACACAATCCATTTGGCTAATGGCAAGCCGGCAGCGCTCACATCGATCATAGGCGTCTGCGAGTGAGGTGTCGGTCATGAGCAGCATAAATTCGACGCCACTAAAGCGGCCAATCCAATCATTGGGCTGACTGTGTTGTTGCAATACTTTGGCAATGTCTTGCAGCATTTGGTCGCCTACAAGGTTACCGCATTGATCATTAATCCGTTTAAAGGCGTCAATGTGAATCAGTGCCATGCTGGTAAAGGTTGGGTTTTTGGTTTGGCGAATCAGACATTCTTGCAGATAGCGTCTGTTCCAGAGTCCGGTCAGGTGGTCGGTTTGGCTTAAGCGTAGGTTGTCGGCTTCGCTGTTACGGAGCAAGCACAGCACCAAGTCAAACAGCACAATCGAGCCAATAATCATGGGCAGTGCAAACAGACCAATGGTTTGAAACAAAAACAAAAAATCTGGGGTCACCGGCGGTTTGATGTTTTTAAAAATAGGGCCATAAGCAATGCTGTTGGTAATTGAGGCATACGCGATGAGTGTGACCACTGGCACGGCCATGATGAGATAGGGATAAACAAACTGCCGCCCTAAGATAAGAATGCCTAATATCGGAATGGCGATGAGCATGATGCCAGTTGCAGGGGTCATCATTCCCACTAAATAGCCGTGATAACAGAGGGATAGCGTAATGCAGAGCGCGCAAAAATGAGTGATCAGTAAGCTTAACCACTGACGGCGGGTGTCCAAAAACAAACACAACCCTGTTAGAGCCAACGACGCCAACAAAATTAAAAACGACAGGGGCATGACCGATTGGATATAGGCCACGTTAAGATGCGGTGCAAGAGCAGGAATATGCGTTGCACACAGTTTCCACAGTAAATAAAACGCTTCAAGCAACGAAAATAAACCCATAACAAGGGCGCAGCGGCGCAACAAAGGCCAACTGGATAGCGATTTCCAATGAGTGACAACACAAGGAGTCAATCGACTCTCCTTACAATGAACCAAATAAACCATCCTTGGCGATCATAAAAATATGACGCGCAGGACAACCTTTGTCGATGACACTGTAGATGTAAGGTCGATTGGTGAGACGGGGTGTTTTTGGCGTTGTTTTGTAAGGTTTTGTTGGCTTGGTTGCGATTGTGTGACGAGCTTGTTGTGTTAAACAGCAGGTTGGCCTGTTGCTGCTGGTTTGGGAGCGAGGGTAATCATCAAGACGCCAATCATGTTAAACGCGCAGCCTAGCCATTGCATGCCATTGAGTGTATCGCCCAAAAACACCACGGCCAACAATACGGTTAAAATAGGTCCACCTGAACTGAGCATAGCGGCTTGTGCGGCGCCCACGCGCTCAATCCCTTGCATTAATAATGTGGCCGGTAGCACCGTTGAAAACACCCCAAGTGTTACGCCTAACACCCAAACCGGCCATGCAAAACCAGCCAGTGTCTGTATAGGGTGAGGCATGACCATGAGGGCGTGCGCAATAGAGGCCAGACAGGCCGTGCTCATGGCAAGGCCGGTAAAACGCCAACTGCCAAAACGCCGAATAAGCGTTGGGGTCATGACCAAATACATCGCATAGGCCACCGCACCCGCAAACACCAAGGCGCTGCCATACAGTGCGCCATTGGCGTGTAGTGCGGCGGTGCCTTCACCAAGCATGACAATAATGGTGCCGCCATAACTCAGCACAATAGCCAATATGGTGCGTCGGCTGATGCGTTGCCGTTGCAGCGCGGCGGTCATGAGGACGGTGAGTGTGGGATATAAAAATAAGATAATGCGTTCAAGTGATGCCGACACATACTGCAAGCCAATAAAGTCTAATACGCTGGCAAGGTAGTAGCCCAATAAGCCTGCCACCAACAGCAAAAACCAGTCTTGCCGCGTTGGCGACTGCGGTTGGGTCTGGGTATACAGTGCCATGAGCATAAAAAACGGCAAGGCGCTGGCCATGCGAATCGCCAACAATGTGGGACCAGTCAGGCTGGCATCTTGTGCATAGGCCCACTTAATCAAAATGGCTTTAATGGCAAACAAGATGGCAGAGGCCAATACACACGCTGCGCCAACCCACGACATTGGGTGCGCCATGCTTAGACGAGTGGCAGACATGAGCGGGCATACACTGCAAAAAGAAGGCGACACAGTCTAGACCGTTGTCACGCACCAATAAAGCGCTATGCCCTTGCAATGGCAGCAGAACAGAGATGATCAAACCGATAAAATTTGAAAAAATTATTGGTATTCACCAACAAAATGGTGCCATCAATGGAGTACAATCACGCACCTTTTAACGGGTCTTACTGGGGGGAGATTCCTTATCAAGGAATTTCTTCAGACGAAACATAAGCTTGAGGACGACTCATGCAGATCGGAATTCCAGCCGAAACGGTCGCAGGCGAAACCCGCGTTGCGGCCACGCCCGACACAGTCAAAAAACTGACCGCAGCCGGCCATACCGTTGTGATTCAGCGCGGCGCAGGCGTCGCGGCAAACTACATTGACAGTGCCTACGAACATGTGGGTGGTCAGCTGACTGACAATGCCTATACCGGCAGTCAGATGGTGTTGAAAGTTCGTGCGCCCTCAGGTGCCGAAATTTCGCAGCTTGCCGCCAATACTATTGTGGTCGCAATGTTTGACCCGTACCGCAACCCTGAGTTAGATGCGTTTGCATCGCAACAGGTGTCGGCTTACGCGCTTGAACTGCTGCCCCGTACCTTGTCACGCGCCCAAAACATGGACGTGCTGTCTTCGCAATCCAACTTGGCAGGCTATAAAGCCGTCTTGATGGCTGCAAACGAATTTCAGCGTCCATTCCCCATGTTTATGACCTCCGCAGGCACTGTAAAGCCTGCGCGTGTGGTCATCATGGGTGTAGGTGTTGCCGGTCTACAAGCCATTGCAACGGCCAAGCGCTTAGGTGCGGTGGTTGAAGCCACTGACTTGCGCCCCACTGCCAAAGACCAAGTGGAGTCTTTGGGTGGCAAATGGCTGGATGTTCCGATGTCTGCTGAAGAGCAAGACAACGCCAAAAAAGCCGCTGCGAGTGGCTATGCGTGGATGCCCGGTCCGCAATACATTGCCGATCAAGCCGTGATTGTTGATAAGGCCGTGTCCAACGCCGATATCGTCATTACCACTGCATTGATTCCCGGTCGTAATGCGCCGCGTTTGATCAAGGCCGAGACCATTGCCAAAATGAAAGCTGGCTCGGTGATCTTGGACATGGCGGTTGAAACCGGCGGCAACGTTGAAGGCTCAGTGTTGGGTGAGACCATCAGCACCGCCAATGGTGTTCGTATTATTGGTACGCCCAACATTCCAGCTCAATTGGCTGCGCAATCGTCGGCGTTGTATGCCAACAACGTATTTAACTTCGTCAGCACCTTGTTCAATAAAGAAGGTCAACTGACCCTGAACAACGAAGACGAAATCCAAAAAGCACTGCTCGTCACCCAAGGCGGCCAAGTGCTGCTGAAGCGTGGTTAAGGAGATCTTGATGAATCCAGAACTCATGACTCAGGCCGTCGAGCATGTGGCAGCCGTGCCGTTTGTTTCGGTCTTCACCATTTTTGTGATGGCGATTTTTGTCGGTTACTACGTGGTGTGGGGCGTGACGCCTGCGCTGCATACCCCTTTGATGGCCGTGACCAACGCGCTGTCGGGTGTGGTGGTGGTTGGTGCCATGTTGCAAACCGTGAGCACCGTCGTCATTGACCCTGCCACACATCAAACTGTATTGGATGCCATGACCCAAAGTCCGGTGATGCAGTCCATTACACCGACCAGCTTGCTGGGTGCTTTTGCCGTATTCTTGGCCAGTATCAACATTTTTGGTGGCTTTGCTGTCACCGAACGTATGCTTGATATGTTCAAGAAAAAGAAGAAGTAAGGGGAGCGAATCGTGTCTTTTATTTCTCAATACGCAGATTGGTTGTACTTGGTCGGTGCGGTCTTGTTCATCATGACCCTGCGTGGCTTGTCTGGCCCAAAAACGGCCATTATGGGTAACCGCTATGGCATGGCAGGGATGGCCATTGCCGTTGCAACCACCTTTTTTGTTGCACAGCCACCTGAGTCACCCGTTGTTATTTTAATCATTGGTGCAATGGTTGCGGGTGCAGCGATTGGTATCTATCGTGCGCGTACCGTGCCGATGACCCAAATGCCAGAAACTGTGGCATTGATGCACTCGATGGTGGGCTTGTCTGCGGTGTGTATTGCGGCAGCTGCCGTGCTACACAATGGATTGCATCATGATGCGATTCACCGCGTTGAACTATTCATTGGTTGTTTTGTCGGTGCGATTACCTTTAGTGCGTCGGTGTTTGCTTATGGCAAGCTGGCCGCTAAAAAATGGGCGAAAACCATCAATGGGGGCTGGGTTAAGCCGGTTCAAATCGTCTTGTTTGTCACCATGTTGGGTTGTGGTGGTCATTATTTCTTGACCGAAAACCTCATGTCCTTCTGGATCATGACCGGCATCGCTGTGGTGCTAGGTTACTTCTGGATTGCGCCAATTGGCGGTGGTGACATGCCTGTAGTGGTCTCACTGTTGAACTCGTTCTCGGGTTGGGCAGCCGCAGGCATTGGTTTTACCCTCAACAACACCATGTTGATCATTGCCGGTTCGTTGGTGGGTTCGTCGGGTGCGATTCTGTCTTACGTCATGTGTAAAGCCATGAACCGCTCGTTGTTTAACGTGCTGTTTGGTGGTTTTGGTCAAACTGCCGTGGCAGCAGCGAGTGGCGACAGCAAACCCAAGAACTACCGTTCGGGTTCGGCAGATGACGCAGGCTTCTTGATGTCCAACGCCAGCAGCGTGGTGATTGTACCCGGCTATGGCATGGCACAAGGTCGCGCACAAAATGCGGTGAAAGAGTTAGCCAACTGCTTAAAAGCCGAAGGCGTGCAAGTGCGTTTTGCCATTCACCCTGTTGCAGGTCGTATGCCCGGTCATATGAACGTGTTGCTGGCAGAAGCCGACGTACCTTATGAAGACATTCTGGAAATGGACGAGATCAACTCGGACTTTGCCGGTACGGATGTGGTCTTGGTGATTGGTGCCAACGACGTGGTCAACCCTGCGGCCAAAGATGATCCAACCTCGCCGATTTATGGCATGCCGATTCTAGAGGCTTATAAGGCTCAGACCGTCATGGTGATCAAGCGTTCAATGGCAACCGGTTATGCGGGCCTAGACAATGACTTGTTCTATTTGGACAAAACCATGATGATTTTTGGCGACGCCAAAAAAGTGGTTGAAGACATGACCAAGTCTATCAATGGTAGCGGTCACTAAGACGCATGCTGTTGCAGAAAAAACCGCTCTTGATGAGCGGTTTTTTTGTGCGGCCAAAAACACAGTGGTCGCTGATCACTGTGATCAAAGGCGAGGCTTTCCCACGCTTTCGCATGTTTTTTTAGAGAGGCTGGGTGCGCGTGTACATCCATTTTGGCAATAGAATAGACTTTGACTTGTCACACCAATCGGTTAAATCTACAGCAGCTCATTTGGCAGGTAGATTGATCATGTGGCAACTGTATCATCGGCATATTTTCCCGCATATTTTAGATCGTGTCATGCAGCTTGATAGCCTGAGTGACGC
This sequence comes from Pseudomonadota bacterium, assembly GCA_041165345.1. Taxonomy (GTDB): domain Bacteria; phylum Pseudomonadota; class Gammaproteobacteria; order Pseudomonadales; family Moraxellaceae; genus JBBKWH01. The sequence continues at coordinate 4,719 of JBEANQ010000062.1, read as the reverse complement.
ACGACAGCAGTTGTTGGCGGGTGTGTCAGGGCATGTGGTTGAGATAGGTTTTGGCACAGGTCTCAATATCCCGTATTACACGTCGGCAGTGCTGAGTTTGACCACGGTGGATCCCAACGAATATGTGGGGCGACTGGCCGAGCGCCGTATGGATCAAGCCCCTTTTCCCATTCAACAAAGACGCTTAAGCGCTGAGCGTATGCCGTTTGAAGACGGCAGTGTCGATGCGGTAGTGTCAACGTGGACCTTGTGTAGCATTCCTCATGTGGCGCAAGCCCTGCGGGAGATTCGGCGTATTTTAAAACCTAATGGCGTTTTTCATTTTGTCGAGCATAGCCTATCACCGTATCCTTCGACCGCACGTTGGCAGCGCCGCCTGACACCCGTACAATTAATGTTGGCCGATGGCTGTCATTTAGATCGTGACATGGTCGCACTGGTCGAGCAGGCCGGTTTTGAATGGCTTGAGCAACAGACTTTTAATGCGAAACAGGTGCCTGCGATTGGGCGATGGATGGTGCTGGGGCGCGCCCGTCCATCACACCAAGCCGACTAAGTCAGAAACCTGCTAAAATTAGCCCATTCTTTTTGTGTATTGAGAGCAATGCTATGGCGTTACGTTGGACTGATTCACTAGACATTGCGCTGGCATTGATTGATGCGCATCCCGATGTAGACCCCAAAACCATTCGCTATACCGACTTACATCGTTGGATTTGTGAGCTACCAGACTTTGCAGATGAGCCGCAACGCTCGAACGAACGCATTTTAGAGGCGATTCAAATGAATTGGCTCGACGAAGTCGAGTAAGCCAGCGCCTAGGGCAGGCTTTGCATGTCACGCCCTATCTTTGGGCGGCTAGACCGGTATAATACGCCACGAATTTTTTTCGCTTTCTTTTGTGCAACCCAACGGAGCCTATCATGGCTATTGAACGTACCCTGTCTATCGTTAAACCAGACGCAGTGGGCAAAAACCACATTGGCGATATTTTCAGCCGTTTTGAAAAAGCCGGTCTGACCATTGTTGCAACCAAAATGAAACACCTGTCCAAAGCAGAAGCCGAAGGCTTTTATGCTGAACACGCGGCTCGTGGCTTTTTTGGTGACCTCGTGGCCTTCATGACTTCAGGTCCTGTTGTGGTGTCGGTACTTGAAGGCGAAAACGCCGTTCTGGCGCATCGTGACATTTTGGGTGCAACCAACCCAAAAGACGCAGCCGCTGGCACCATCCGTGCTGACTTCGCTGTGAGCATCGACGAAAACGCAGCACACGGTTCAGATTCGACCACCTCTGCTGCCCGTGAAATCGACTATTTCTTCGCTCAAACCGAAGTGTGCGCTCGCACTCGCTAATTTTTAAGCGATTGTTGTGCCAAACCGGATACCCAATAGGGTGTCCGGTTTTTCCTGTTTTTAGTCACTAGAGGTCAGCAGCACCATGAGTCATCCCGATTTAGCGGTTGATGCCGTCACGTCCCCTGTTTCTTTGTCGCAAGTCGATACCGACCCTGCGGTGGCGACGCCATCGGTTTGCGAGAATGAATCAACAACGCCAAAAACCAACCTGTTGGGCATGACCCGTGCCGATCTAGAAGCATTTTTTGAAAGCATCGGCGAGAAAAAATTTCGAGCCACCCAAGTGATGAAGTGGATTCATCAGTTTGGTGTGACCGACTTTGAACAAATGACCAATTTGGCCGGTAAGCTGCGCGCACGCTTGGTTGAATTAGCCTGTGTTGAAGCGCCTGAAGTGGTGCATAAGCAGTTTTCGCAAGATGGCACGCGTAAATGGGTCTTTCGGGTTGGCGAAGGGGCAGGGTCGCTGGTCGAAACCGTCCTCATTCCGGCCGATGACAAAACCGGCTCACGCAAAACCTTGTGTATTTCCAGCCAAGTGGGCTGTGCGCTGGACTGTAGTTTTTGCAGTACGGGCAAGCAGGGTTTTCAGCGCGATTTAACAGCCGCCGAGATTATTGGCCAGTTGTGGGTGGCCAACCAGTCATACATGGAAGACGTGCCAGCGGGGGATCGCACCCGCACCGTGACCAACGTGGTCATGATGGGCATGGGCGAACCGCTGCTCAACTTTGACCCTGTGGTCGCCTCTATGCGCATTATGTTGGACGATTTCGCCTACGGCATGTCTAAACGCCGCGTCACCTTGTCGACGTCTGGTGTGGTGCCGATGATGGATCGTTTGGGTGAAGAAATTGACGTGGCGTTGGCCATTTCGTTACATGCACCCAACGATGAACTGCGTAACGAACTGGTTCCCATCAATAAAAAATATCCACTGGCCGAGTTGATCCCCGCCGCCAGACGCTATTTGGCGCGTGAGGGTGGACTAGAAAGCGCTCGAAAACACGTCACCATCGAATACGTCATGCTAGAAGGCGTCAATGACAACCCTGAACAAGCCAAACAACTGATACAGCTTTTGCGTGACTTGCCCAGTAAGATCAACTTGATCCCATTTAACCCGTTTCCACATGCGCCCTATGGCCGCTCGAGTCGCAACCGAATCATGGCCTTTCAAAAGATTGTGTCTGACGCAGGGTATGTGTGTACCGTCCGTGCGACGCGTGGCGATGATATTGACGCTGCATGTGGGCAGTTGGTGGGCAATGTGGCAGACCGTACCCGACGTGCTGAGCGCTGGAAGCAAAAAGTGGACGGTCAAAGCCGGAATGAAATTATCCGGACTCGAGGTTAGTGTGAAACAGACTGTATTGTGGTTGTCGCGGTCGTGCATGGTGTGTCTCGTCTGGTCTTTAACGGCGTGCCAAACCACTACTCAGACCAACATGTTGGCCAAAGACCCTGAGCAAGCCGCCCGTACACGGACGGCGATTGCCGCCGAATACATCAAAAAAGGCGATTTAGACGCGGCCAAGCGTCATCTTGAGCAGGCATTACAGGCCAACCCAAAATCTGCTGACGCCAACAATATGATGGGGGTATTGTTACAGCAAGAGGGTAGCCCGATGAACCTTCAGCGTGCTGAAACGTATTTTAAACGCGCGATTATGCTACAGCCTGATTATGCTCAAGCTCATAATAATTATGGCGTTTATTTGTCAGGTCAACAGCGTGCAGCCGAAGCACTACAACAGTTTGAAATTGCAGGATCCACACTGGGCTATGATGGTCGTGCGTCTGCATTGGTCAATTTGGCTCGTACCGCACTCATGATGGGTGACCAAAAGCGAGCCATTTCTGCTCTACAGCAAGCCATGAATGCAGACCGGCATTCGCCCTCAGCACGACTTGAATTGGCTGCGTTATTGTTGGATCAGGGCGACATCACTGAAGCCAATACACAATACAGCACTTATTTGCGCTTAGTGGGAGGAAGCCCTCAAACGGCTGCAGATGTGTGGTTGGGCATGCGGTTGGCTCGTTTACAGCAAGATGGTGCGCAATTACAAGCACTGGCTGATCAATTACGTAGCCAGTATCCCACCAGTGATGAGTATAAGCATTATATGGCTATCCTACAGACGTCAGGTGCAGCATGGAAATAAATCAAAACAACAATCCATCCGGTTCAGCCGCAGCAGGTCTGCCTATGGGAGCTGGTCAGAAACCTGGTGAGCGTTTGCGCCAAGTTCGATTATCTCAAAAGCGCGAATTGGCTGATATTGCTCGCGAGCTTAATATCGCCGAACGGCAACTGGTTGCCATTGAAGCTGATGATTACAAATCATTACCCGAGCCAGCATTTGTGCGAGGGTATTTGCGCAGCTACGCTCGTCTCTTGGGTGTGGATGCCAATGCTGTCGTCGCACGCTTTGGTGAAGTCTATACCCATGATACGGGCAAACCGAGTCAACAGGCACTTGCAGACTCGCCATTACGCCCCTTGGCGCGTTTGCATAGCCGGCGTCATCGGCAGCATTGGCGTATTTTGCTGTGGATGTTTATGGCCATGATCATATTGAGTTTGGTCTATGGGTTATACGTCTTTATGCAGCGAAACCGTGGAGCAAACAGCGAACCAGATCACACGTCGGATGTGTCCACATTGCCTCAAGTGGAGCCATCCACGCCACCACCACAGCCTGTGGTGCAGACATTGCCTATTGCTCCAACGAGTAATACCGATCATTTAGAGTTGCGCTTTGCCCATGCTGCCGATGTCATTATTAAAGATGGTAGTGGTAAAACATTGGTCACAGGTCAGCAATCAACAGACAAGCCCCTCAGTATCGACGGCGTTTCACCTTTTGGTATCACGTTGGCTGATGCTGCGGCTGTGACGAGCCTCAACTTAAATGGCGAAAACGTTGATTTAAAGCCTTATACCGTGAATGGTCGTGCTGAGTTTCGCTTGTCTCGCTAAGCGTTTTTATTGTGGCATTTACTAAAGGTCATGTTGATCATGCATAACAGTCCGATTTTGCGCCGAGTGACCCGAAAAATTCGGGTGGGTTCAGTGTTTGTGGGTGGAGATGCACCCATTACTGTGCAAACCATGACCAACACCGATACGTGTGACGTGGCGGCCACCGTTGCACAAATCGAACGTTGTGTGACAGCAGGCGCTGACATTATTCGCGTGTCTGTGCCCAGCATGGACGCCGCAGTCGCCTTTGGGCAGATTCGCAAACAGGTTCAAGTGCCTTTGGTTGCGGACATTCATTTTGACCATAAAATTGCTTTGGCCGTGGCAGACTATGGCGCAGATTGCCTGCGCATTAACCCTGGCAATATTGGC
>JBEANQ010000061.1:0-12497 GCA_041165345.1 Pseudomonadota bacterium | reverse complement strand
CCCTATCGAACACCTTGCGAGTTCCAACACTTACCGATGGCGGCTTTCATCTATCAGAATCTTCAGCCATTTGCGAGTTCATAGAAGACAGCCTTCATGGCACCAGCCTGTACCCAAAAGATCTTCAGCAAAAGGCAAAAGCACGTGAAATCCAAGCATGGCTTCGCAGTGATCTCATGCCAATTCGGCAGCAGCGTCCAACCGAAGTGATTTTCTTAGGTGGCGCATACCCACCTCTATCAGAAGAGGCGCAAGCAGCCGCAGCCAAGCTCTTTACCGCCGTTGAGAATGTACTTCCCGAAGGTGCTGATTCTCTCTTTGGCATCTGGTCAATTGCAGACACCGACTTGGCGCTCATGCTTAACAGGCTTATCCTCGCTGGCGACAAAGTGCCTCCGCGCCTCGTTGCATATGTCCAAGCACAATGGCAACGACCAAGTGTTCAAGAATGGGTCAACATGCAAAGGCCCGTGCAATGAATCACCCAATATTGACGAGCCGTTGACTAACACCGGCGTGAGGCAACAGCCTTTAAAGACGATAGACACCTTCAACATGCCTATCGTCTTAAACGCTTGAGACAACCCCTCACCCCGCCTTTACATTCAACTCATAGCCACCAAATTTACGCAAATTCAGCACACCGGTATCCAAAATCAAATATTGCCCTTTAATGCCCAACAGCGTACCCGTCACCACGGGTGTTTTATCAAAATTATGCGCAACCACCTTGCTGGGGTACTGCAATACCGGATAGGCAAACTGCTGCACCTGTTGCCCCTGCAAAATCGCCACCTGATCAGGGTATGCGTGTTGTAAATGTGCCACATCATCGGCATAGCGGGTCAACAGGTCGTCTCGAATCGACAGCAAGTCTAACGGGGTGGCCTCGCCTTTAAGCATCGCACGCCAGTCGGTTTTGTCGGCAAGCGTTTGCGCAAACAAGGTTTCGACCAGTCCACACAACAAACGGGACGCGGTTTGAATAATCGGTAGCGCCTGTGTCGCCCCTTGATCGAGCCAACGGGTCGGCATTTGCGTATAGCGGGTAATACCAACTTTTAGCGCACTTGAGTTGGCCAAGTACACAATGTGCGGGTTAAAACACACCGCTTGAGCAAAACTTTCCTCACGGCAGGTGCCCAAATGATGATGACAAGTCTCAGGTTTCATCATGCACATGTCGCAACTGGCTTTGGTTTTAAAACATTTAAAACAATGCCCCTGCGAATACGACTTGGGTGTTTTTGCCCCACACGACACACACACAATCCGGCCTGTCCATGTGAAGGTGACCTGCTGCCCCAACAATGGGCTCAGCTTGCATTCAAATGGCTCGACCACCAAACTATAATCGACGCTGGCGGCCATACGGCCATCAACGGTGTCTACCGTCTCATCCAAACGCGTGCGCATTTTTTGGCAGATGCCTTGATATTCCATGCCGATGGTTTCGCTCTACAATTGAAAAGGATGCGCCCGTGACTCAATGGCCGCTCGACATTCTGCCGCTCATTCGCCGTCTGGCGCAAGAAAAGCCGATCCATCAGGGTTTATTGGTCGGCCCTCAGACCACACAAGATCAGTGGCAAGGCGACTGGCACGCCATCGACACCGCACAACTGACCACCCTGCCGTTTGCACAGCGCTACGATTTGGCGGTGGTCTGGCTACAAGACGACCCACAGACCACCGAGGTGCTTGAGCATGGCCTCACCCGCCTACGCGACATTTTGGCAAGACAAGTGCTGGTGTTGACCCACCCGACCCACACCGACCGTCTACGCGCCCTAGGGTTTAGTTGTATTGAAGACCTAAACGATTGGCAGTTTTGGCAATTTAATATTTTGGAATACAAGCAAGTCCCCGACTGGCTGAACGCCAAATACTGGGCTAACCCCGAGAACTTTGGCAAATATCGCTGGTAGATCATCCACGCCAGTGCGGCAAACGCTGTGCTAAAATTTGCGCCATTTTACCAGCGCCGTGCCATTCATGGCGCTTGGACATTTTGTAGGAGACCCTCCCATGGCCGGACATTCCAAATGGGCGAACATTAAACACCGCAAAGCGCGGCAAGATGCCTCACGGGGCAAAGTGTTTACCAAATACATCCGCGAGATTGTCAGCGCTGCTAAACAAGGCGACTCTGACCCCGCCAAAAACCCGCGCCTGCGTGCCGTGGTCGAAAAAGCCCTGTCGGTCAACATGACCCGCGACACCATCAACCGTGCCATTCAACGCGGCGCTGGCGGTGGCGAGAATGACAATATGGTCGAGATTACCTATGAAGGCTACGGTCTTGGTGGTGTGGCCGTGATTGTCGAAACCATGACCGACAACGTCAACCGCACCGCCCCAGAAGTCCGCCATGCGTTTGGCAAACATGGGGGCAACTTAGGCACGACCGGTTGTGTGGGCTATATGTTTAGCAAGCGCGGCGAAATTCGGTTTGATGATGTCAGCCTTGAAGACCGCATTATGGATGTGGCGCTTGAGTCTGGCGCAGATGACGTGGAGGTCGATATTGACAGCGTGTTGGTGATCACCTCGCCCGAGCAATTTGGCGTGGTGCAAGATGCGCTAACCGCCGCAGGCTTAAAGTCTGACCATGCTGAAGTGACCATGCACGCAGCCACTCAAGCCGAAATCACTGATGTTGAGCAGGCCGAAAAAGTCATTAAAATGATTGACATGCTAGAAGACTTGGACGACGTGCAAGACGTGTATACCAACGTCACGTTCTCGGATGCGGTCATGGCTGCGCTAAACTAAGCACCCATCGCATCAGCGCCCTCACTCAGACCGTGGGGTCAACACCCCACTGTTTGAGCCTGCCGCAAAAAAACCATATGGCCACGGTGGGGCGTCATCAAATTGTCATCAAACAAATTTATGTTCTGCTCACTATTTTTGTGTCCCTAATTCCTTTTGGAGTGGATCGTGATGATGAAGAAAATCGCATTGGCTGTCGCCTTGACCTTCAGTGCACTGGCTGCACATGCTGGTGATGCTGAATTTGCAGCGGCTGAAAAATACAACAAAGCGGGCTTTACCACCGCCATCATCAACGAACGCCTGTGGGTGTTTAAAGAAGGTTCACCTGAGCTGGCAGCCTACAAAGACACCGGCTTAGAGCCATCCATTAGCGCATCACTGATTGGTGAAGGCCCAGAGGGCATGACCTTAAAAGCCGCCAATGCTGAGGTTTTGACCGCCTTTCAAGCGGCTCAATAAGCCCTGCCACACACAACAAACTGCACACATCAATCGGCGAATAGCCCGCTCAGATGACGGAATGCTTTTTGCAGGGATGCGTGAGTGCAATTGTTCGAGCCATGGATGGCGAGTTTTGCACAAAAAGTACTTTTGCTGACTTTTGGTACGTCAAAAGTCAGAAGATTCGCTATTCAACGTCAATAAAAAAGTGCCACGGTCGTGCGCGCCGTGACGCTCTTTTATAAACTGACCCACATGACACATCAATAGGCGGTTTTTTATGGCGCGGACAACCGTTCAGCACCCAGTCATGCCAACGGTGTCATCTCAACTAGTCATGCCAACGGCGTGGCGTGTCGGCGACGTTAAACGCCAATGATCGCTCACGTTGAACCTGCATCACACGACGGGTCGGATACACGCTCAACCAGACTTGATCAAAAGCTGACGCGTGTAACAGCGCCATGTCTGGCAACCCCAGCAGGCCATCCGCTTGCACCCGATCGGTATGGATCAACAACCACACTTGATCCAATGGCCGACGATGTTGGTAGTGCAACACTTTATCGGCTTTTTTGCTCATCACCGCGTCAATATCGCTTTGCAACACGGTGGACTGTACCAGCAACCCCGACCGCCGCACCCGTCGCGCCCCCGAGAACGGCCAGCCCAACCAGCGCATGGCCTGCCAATACAAGCGCCGCGACAACAACGCCTGATTACCCAAACGGTCACGCAAACGCGGCAACGTGGTCAGCTCTATGCCAATCCAGACCCCATCAAGACACACACTAAAGTCGGGTTCTTGGCCGTCATCACGGCCTTCAATCAACTGCGTGGCGTGTAATTGACGCACCGCAAAGAAATGCTCTAAATAGATGCGTTCGCGCTGGCGCTTTTGTCGCATCCGTAGCAATCCATTTCCTTTGCCCGCCACGCCACCCCCCTTGAGCCATGCCGTCTGATGGGTTTATTGCCCGTGCCAATCAACACGCGCATTGCGCTCATTGTCATAGACACGCATGACATATTGACCAAACGGGCGTGCCAACAACGCCTGTTGCAATTCGGCAATCGGTGCTGGGATCACCGTACCGGCTTCAGCCTCCCACGGTGTACCCACCACACCAAACAACGGCGCGGCCAAGCTACACACGGCAATATCAGCCAAGCCCAATTGGTTGCCGACCAGATAACGTCCGCCGTTTTTAATGAGGCGCGCTTCAATTTGGTTAATTAAATCATCCAATTTGACTTTAGAGCGAGCAGCTTTTTCTGGCCAAATGCCATACAACTGACGCACCCCTTTTTTGACCACTGGTGTCAGCAACGGACGTAAGCGACTCGCCAAACCGGTCTCGCCAAACATCACAGTCATGGTGTGGGGTTCGTCGATCAAATATAAATACATCCAACGCCGCACATGAATCCCTAGTTGGTCGGCCAAGCGGTCAATTTCAATGGTAGCCGAACGCAAAACAGGGTCACGGCTGATTAACGGATACTCGGGGTACTGTCCATCTAAATACAGGGCAATTTCGGTGGAGTCGGCAATCCAGATCTTGCCATCTTTGAGCATTGGCAAGGTGTCTTTGCTGGTTTTCCAGCGGGTCAACGGACGATGCAAACCAGGGAAAAGATTTTTAGCGACAAAATCTAATTCTTTATGATCCAACAGCCAACGGGCTTTCTCGCAATAGTGGGACAGCGGGAATTGATACAAGGTGCGCATGTGTTTTCCAAGCTCAAGGCGATGCAATCTTGCGCACAGCATAGCCGGTTTGGTGTACGATGCACCCCAAATTTTTGCAAATGAGGAAGCGCTTCATGGGCTTTAACTGTGGCATCGTCGGCTTACCCAATGTAGGCAAATCCACCCTATTCAATGCACTGACCAAAGCAGCCATTGCCGCCGAAAACTTCCCGTTCTGCACCATCGAACCCAACACGGGTATTGTCCCTGTGCCAGACCCCCGCCAAGACGCCTTGGCCGCGATTGTCAAACCCGAGCGTGTGATTCCCACCTCCATGGAATTTGTCGATATTGCGGGACTGGTCGCCGGTGCCAGCAAAGGCGAAGGCTTGGGCAACCAGTTTTTGGCCAATATCCGTGAAACCGACGCGATTGCCCACGTCGTGCGTTGCTTTGAAGACGACAACGTCATTCATGTGAACAACAAAATTGACCCGCTTGATGATATTTCGACCATCAACACCGAACTCGCGTTAGCCGATTTGGATGCAGTCAGCCGCGCCATGAACCGCCTGACCAAGCTGGCCAAAGGCGGCGATAAAGACGCCCAAGCCATTAAAGCCATTTTTGACAAAATCGAACCCTTGCTCAATGAAGGCCGCCCTGCCCGTGCCGCCAACCTTGACGACGACGAAAAGAAGCTGATCAAAAGCTACGGCTTAATCACCTTAAAACCGACCATGTACATTGCCAACGTGTCTGAAGACGGTTTTGAAAACAACCCTCACCTTGACGCCGTCAAAGCACTCGCCGCCAGCGAAAATGCCATTGTCGTACCGGTTTGCAACCAAATCGAAGCCGAAATTGCCGTGCTAGACGAAGATGAAAAAGCTGAATTTATGGAAGCCATGGGCATGGAAGAACCCGGTTTAAACCGTGTGATTCGTGCCGGTTACAGCTTGCTTGACCTGCAAACCTACTTTACCGCAGGGGTCAAAGAAGTCCGCGCGTGGACGGTCAAGGTCGGTGCAACCGCCCCACAAGCCGCAGGCGTGATTCATACCGACTTTGAAAAAGGCTTTATCCGTGCTGAAGTGATCGCCTATGCTGATTTTATTCAGTACAACGGCGAAGCAGGTACCAAAGAAGCAGGCAAATGGCGTTTAGAAGGCAAAACCTACATCGTGCAAGATGGCGATGTGATGCACTTCCGCTTTAACGTCTAAGCGCAAGTCTTAACGATTGTGGTACACAAGCCCTCGACCATCGAGGGCTTTTTTGCTGGCATACTTCCGAAGATGATGAACAGGTGCCGAGCCTCCCACGCTGCGCCTCTCACCCTCCTTCACTCGCCAAGAGCATTGTGTGACCATGACACCCTCTCGCCCCCCTGTTCCACCCTTTACACTCGAGACAGCGCGCCAAAAAGTGCGTCTGGCTGAAGACGGCTGGAATAGCCGTGATGCAGACCGTGTGGCCTTGGCCTATACCCCCAATAGCCAATGGCGCAATCGCAGTGACTTTTTGCAAGGTCGTGAGCAAATCGTCGATTTTTTACAGCGCAAATGGACTCGTGAGCATGAATACCGCCTGATTAAGTCACTGTGGGCGTATAGCGACCATAGAATTGCCGTACGTTTTGCCTATGAATGGCACGATGAACACGGCCAATGGTATCGCTCGTATGGCAACGAAAACTGGCAGTTTGATGATCAAGGGTTAATGGAAAAACGTATCGCCAGCATTAATGATCTTGCCATTTTGGCCAGTCAACGGCTGTTTCATTGGCCACAAGGCCGCCGTCCTGACGACCACGCTGGTTTAGATGATTTAGGGTTGTAATCAGATCGGCTTCATTGCGCCCAGCATTAAAAAGGACGACACACGGTCGTCCTTTTTTGTACGGTGATACAGGCTGGTTTAGCCCACAAAACGCCGTGCATTGCGGAACATGCGCATCCACGCACCGTCTTCGGTCCAGTCTTCTGGCTTCCAACTGTGCTGCAAGGCACGGAAGTTACGCTCAGGGTGTGGCATCAAAATGGTGGCGCGGCCATCACCGGAGGTCACCCCAGCAATGCCTTCTGGCGAGCCGTTCGGGTTCAGTGGGTAATGCTGGGTGGGTGTACCGGTGCTATCGACATAACGCAAGATCACTTGGTTTTGTCCATTCAGCGCGGCCAACTGCGCGGCGTTTGCATCGGCGCGGCCTTCACCATGTGCAATTGCAATGGGCAATACCGATCCTGCCATGTCTTCGAGCAACACCGATTTTGATTTTTCGATCAAGACATTGGCCACCCGCGCTTCAAAGCGTTCGCTGGTGTTTTGACGGAAACGCGGCCAGTGGTCGGCTTGGGGAATCAGGTCTTTAAGCTGCGAGATCATTTGGCAACCGTTACAGACACCCAGCGTAAAGGTCTCGGTACGGTGAAAGAAATGCTCAAACTGGTCACGCAAGCGAGCATTAAACAACACCGATTTAGCCCAACCGCCGCCCGCGCCCAGTACGTCACCGTAACTAAAGCCACCGCAAGCCACCAGACCTTCAAAGTCATTTAGGCGCACGCGACCCGACAGCAAGTCGCTCATATGCACATCAACGGTTGAAAAGCCGACTTTGTCAAACGCCGCCGCCATTTCAAGCTGACCATTGACGCCTTGCTCGCGCAGGATCGCCATTTTGGGTCGACGGACATTTAAGTACGGTGCTTCGATGGGTTCGTTCAAATCAAAAGTTGCACGGGCAATAATACCGCCGTGGTTGACATCGCTGATCAGGGCAAACTCTTGGTCGGCACAGTCGCTGTTGTCACGTAGGCGTTGAATCTGGTGGCTCACGCCTGCCCATGCGTGTTGTAGCTCGACCCGTGATAGCGCAAGGCCAGCCACACGCAGCATTTGGTCGGCGTTTAGCGTGCCAATCACATGCAGGGTGTCGGCCAGCACGGTGTCGGCCACAGCAGCGCGTAACGTGTCCCAATCGGCTTGACGAATCTGGATCACTGCGCCCAGTTCTTCGGCAAACAGTTCAGCCAGTGGGTCATTGCTGCTTAAGGTGGCATCAATACCGATTCGTGCCGCAAACATCATTTCGCTGAGGGTTGCAAGCAGACCGCCATCGCCAATGTCATGGTACGCCAAGAGACGGCCTTGCTGATTCCATGCTTGAATCAGGTTAAAAAAGGCGATCAGGTCGGCAGGTGCATCGAGGTCGGCAGTGATGTCGCCCAGTTGGTTGTAGACTTGCGCCAACACCGACCCACCCAAGCGGAATTGTCCACGCGACAGGTCAATACGAACCAAGATGCTGTGATCGACGGTTTTAAGTTCTGGCGTGAGGGTTTTGGTGGCATCTAAGACCGGTGCAAAAGCCGAGGCGATCAGGGTCATGGGTGAGGTGACGGACTTGTCAACGCCGTTGTCTTGCCATGTGGTTCGCATCGACAGCGAGTCTTTGCCCACCGGAATCGCAATGCCCAGCGCGGGACAAAGTTCCATGCCGACGGTGCGCACGCCTTCGTACAGGGCTTGGTCTTCACCGGCTTGACCCGCTGCGGCCATCCAGTTGGCCGACAGTTTAATGTCGGACAGTTGGTCGATTCGGCTGGCGGCAATGTTGGTAATGGCTTCAGCCACCGCCAATCGTGCCGAGGCCGCAGGGTTGAGCAGGGCCACGGGCGGACGTTCGCCCATGCTCATGGCTTCGCCGGTGATGCTTTGGTGACCCGTTACGGTCACGGCACAGTCTGCAACCGGCACTTGCCAACGCCCAACCATTTGGTCACGCGCCACCATACCAGTAATGGAGCGGTCGCCAATGGTGATCAAAAATGCCTTGCTAGCGACGGTTGGCGCACGCAAGACACGGAAGATGGCGTCTTTGAGGTCAATGCCACTGCGGTCTAAGGCCACACCCTGACGCGCCACGGTGTCATAGCTGCGTTGAATACGCGGTGTACCACCGAGCATCACTTGCATCGGCATATCGACGGCTTTGTTGTCAAACTGCGGGTCGTTGACGGTCAGATGACGCACATCTGTGGCTTCGCCGAGTACCGCAAATGGGCAGCGTTCACGCGCACACAGCGACTCAAACAATGCCAACGATGCCGGACGAATCGCCAATACATAGCGTTCTTGGGCTTCGTTTGACCAGATCTCCATGGGAGACATGCCCGACTCCAACGATGGAATCTTGCGCAGGTTTAATACCGCACCGAGTTTGTGGTCATTGACCAACTCTGGCATGGCATTCGACAAGCCCCCCGCACCCACGTCATGCAACGAGACAATCGGGTTGTCATCGGCCATGCCCCAGCAGGCATCAAGGACTTCTTGGCAGCGGCGTTCCATTTCGGGGTTTTCGCGCTGAACCGAGGCAAAGTCGAGCTGCTCGCCCATTGTGCCACTGTCCACACTCGACGCAGCACCACCACCCAAGCCTATCAGCATGGCAGGACCACCCAGCACGATCAGCAAATCGCCTTGTTCAATCGGTTGTTTTTCAACATGATCAGGGCGAATATTGCCATAACCACCGGCAATCATGATCGGCTTATGAAAGCCTTTGACGTCCACACCATGCGCTGTAGGAACGGCCAACTCAAAGCTACGGAAATAACCACACAGGTTGGGACGGCCAAACTCGTTGTTAAATGCCGCCGCACCCAGTGGGCCTTCAATCATAATTTGCAGGGCAGATGCCATGCGCGAGGGCTTGCCATAGGCGCTTTCCCACGGTTCAAGCTGCGCAGGAATATTGAGGTTTGACACGGTAAAACCGGCCATACCCGCTTTGGGCTTACCGCCCCGTCCGGTCGCACCTTCATCACGAATTTCCCCGCCCGAACCGGTTGCCGCACCCGCAAACGGGGCTATCGCGGTGGGGTGGTTGTGGGTTTCGACCTTCATCAAAATGTGTACCGCTTGCTTGTGCATGCCGTATTCAAAATGATTGGTTTTTTCGTCACGTTGCGGATAAAAACGCGCCGCATCAAAGCCCACAATCACGGAGGCGTTGTCTTTATAAGCAGACAACACATCTGAGGGGGATTCTTTGTAGGTGTTTTTAATCATTTGGAACAACGAGCGTGGTTGCTTAACGCCGTCAATCGTCCACTCTGCATTAAAAATCTTGTGGCGGCAGTGTTCTGAGTTGGCCTGTGCAAACATCATCAGTTCGATGTCATGCGGGTTACGGCCTAACGTGCCAAATGCGTCGGTGAGGTAGTCGATTTCGTCATCAGACAGCGCAAAACCAAACTCACGATTGGCCTTGACCAAGGCGTCTTTGCCCTGCCCCAAAATGTCGACCGATTGCAGCGGTTTGGGGTCGGCTTGGCGAAACAATGCAGCGGCTGCATCGACCGCAGCAAAGGTGCTTTCGGTCATGCGGTCATGCAACAGACCAACCAGCTCGGGGTTGAGCGCTGCAACACCGTGCAAGGTGTACAAAATGCCGCGCTCCATACGCGAGACCGGCACTTGGCAGTTTTTAAAAATGTCGGTGGCTTTGGATGACCACGGCGAGATCGTGCCGATGCGCGGGGTGACCAACACCTGTACGCTGTCGGCAGGCGCGGTTTGCACAGCAAAGGACTGACCATCATTGAGCAATCCCAACGCGGCAGGCAGCGCGGACTCAGACAAAGGCTGATCGAACAAATAGACGAACTGGCTGTCAATCTGGCTTACCGGCACACAGGCGGATAAACGGGACAATAGCTGACGCTGCTTGAAGGCAGAAAGTGCAGGCGCACCGGCCACGATAAACATGCTGGGAACGGCTCCATCGACCAGTCAATACACTGGCCGCTATGCGGATGGGAAAGGCCAATATGATACGCCGAATCATCCGTATCGGCCAGCACAAGCCATCATGGATGTGCATTTGGGCGACTTAAGGTGATTTTTGACGTGCTTTTTTTGATATGAGCGGCTGGCTATTTGCGCTAAAACCCCCTATTTTTTAGGCACACAATATTTTTGTCCTCGCTCAACGCGATACGCAGACCACTCATCATCGGGTTCGCCTGCACCATGACAACCAGCAAAATCACGATGGAGTTTTCACTTGTCGACCATTATTGGCATTGACCTCGGCACCACCAACAGCTTGGCCGCAGCATGGATTGACGGTCAGTCGGTGTTGATTCCCAACGCGCTCGGCCAACACCTCACCCCCTCCTGTGTCAGTATTGACCAAGACGGTACAGTGCTGGTCGGTCAAGCCGCCAAAGAGCGCCTACAAAGTCACCCCGAACGCAGCACGGCCTTGTTTAAGCGCATCATGGGCACTCAGCAAACCATCATGATGGCCGGAAAACCCTACCGCGCCGAAGAACTCTCTGCGCTCGTTCTCAAATCATTAAAAGCCGATGCCGAAGCCTTTTTGGGCTACCCCGTCACTGAGGCGGTGATTACGGTTCCCGCTTACTTCTCGGACGCACAACGCAAAGCCACTCGAATAGCCGGTCAATTGGCAGGCTTAACCGTCGAACGCCTGATCAACGAACCCACCGCAGCCGCACTGGCCTATGGTCTGCATCAAGCGGGCAATGAGTCGCAATTTTTAGTGTTTGACTTGGGTGGTGGCACGTTTGACGTGTCAATTTTGGAACTGTTTGAAGGCGTCATGGAAGTGCGCGCCACTGCTGGCGACAATTTTTTGGGTGGCGAAGACTTTGTCAATTCCCTCTGGCAGGCGTTTATTCAACACACCCATCTGCCCGAAGCCGCCCAGCGTGACCCTTTACTACGCGCCCAATTAATGGGACAGCTTGAAGAATCTAAAAAACAACTGTCCAGCCAACCTAGCATCGACATCAGCATCACATGGCGAGACACGCCGTACACCTACACACTAGACGAAGCCGAGTTTGCCAAAATCAGTGAACCCCTGCTCAGCCGTCTGCGCCAACCGGTTGAACGCGCCATGCGTGACGCCAGCATTCGAGCGGCCTCGCTCGACAGTGTGGTCTTGGCCGGTGGATCGACCCGTATGCCCATGATTCGCCGTATGGTGGCACGAATGTTTGGGCGCTTTCCGGCTGTGGACATCAACCCAGACGAAGTGGTGGCCTTGGGTGCAGCTGTGCAAGCTGGTCTAAAAATGAAAGATGCTGCACTTGATGAAATCGTCATGACAGACGTCAGCCCCTACAGCCTAGGCGTGGACGTGGTCAAACAACTCGAAGGTGGCCAAGAAATTGCGGGGTATTTCTCACCCATTATTGAACGCAACACCGTCGTACCGGTCAGTCGAGTCGAACAATTTCGCCCCATACGGGACAACCAAAAAGAAATCCAATTTGAGATTTTTCAGGGTGAATCACGGCTGGTCAAAGACAATATCAAACTGGGCGAAATTAGCGTCCCGCTACCGCCCAAATCACTGCGTAGCCAAACCGAAATCAACGTCCGCTTTAGCTATGACGTCAACGGCCTGCTTGAAGTCGAAATTCAACTGCAAGGCCAAGAAAAACGCCATCGGCTGGTCATTGAAGGCAACCCTGGCGTACTCAATGAGACCGAAATTGCCGAACGGCTGGCCAAGCTCAGCGCGCTAAAAATTCATCCTCGC
>JBEANQ010000060.1:0-12835 GCA_041165345.1 Pseudomonadota bacterium | reverse complement strand
ATCAGCGGCTTGCCGTTAACTTCCAGACCAATCATCACGAACTGCCCGTTTTTAAAACGCAAACCGGCATCGCGGGTGCATTTAAAGCTAAACAGGGTGTCGTTCCAGTGGTGAACTTCGGTGATGCGCTCTTTGTTGAAGGCGGCCATGATGCTCTCGCACGAGTAAAAATTCAGGTCGCTATTCTAACCAAAACTGATCAGCGATAAACTGAATAAATCAAATGGTGTTTATCAGGAAAAGTGATGGAGCAGGTGAGTTTGCCAGTGATTGGCTATATCCACAGTCCATTGGTGGAGAAGTTTGGCATTCCCAGACAGCCTAACTTGGTTGATGTGCCCGCGCGCATTGAGCTCCTTGCACCGTATGATGATGCACGGGCATTTGAGGGTATCACTGCGTTTAGCCATGTGTGGCTGATTTGGCGCTTTCATCACAATAAGGATGCGTTGTTTCGGCCGCAGATTCGTCCGCCACGCTTGGGCGGCAATGCCAAAATTGGCGTGTTTGCTAGTCGCAGCATGTATCGGCCCTCGGCGTTGGGCTTGTCGGTGGTACAGGTTGAGCGTGTTGAGGTTGGGCAAGGTAAGGCGGTGCTGCACGTGTTGGGCGCAGATTTGTTGCATGGCACACCGATTATCGACATTAAGCCGTATGTGGCCTATGCCGATGCGTGGCCGAATGCCCACAGTGGTTTTGCGCCCGATGCTCCGCAGCGTTTGCCGGTTCAGTGGAGCGAGACTGCCAGCCAGCAGGTGGGCGGCTTGTTGGCGGCAGGGCAGTTACAGGCCGGACAGTTGCCATTGATTGAGCAGTTATTGGCCTTAGACCCGCGTCCGGCTTATCAAGATGACGAGCGCGAATATGGAATGGCGTATGATCAGGTGAATGTTCGCTTTGTCGTGAGGTCATCTGCGCAAGGGCAACAGGTGTCCGCTGACGGGTTGTCGGTGGTCTGGATCAAGGAGGTGTGGGCGCGATGAATATGGGTATGCAAAACAAACAATTTTCGTTTCAGGTCGATGTGCGTTGGTGCGTCGATGAGCTGTATAAAGATGGCCGCATCACCCAGCGGGATGTCAACTTGGTGGTGACCACAGCCCGCCGTAAAGAGCAATTGCGTTGGCATCCGTTGCAGGTGGTGGCTGACTTTGGTTTGCTTGACCTTGCCAATGCGCCCCATAAACTGACGTTGATGGTGTTGACCGCATGGCTGGCTGCAAAGGCCGAGCTACCCGTATTTAAAATTGACCCGCTCAAAACCAATGTGCCTGCGGTCACGGCCATTATGTCGTTGGAGTTTGCCGAGCGGCATCGCATTTTGGCGGTTGCTGTGGATGCCGACACCGTCACCATTGGCACCGATCAACCCTTTTATGATGATTGGCTGACCAACCTGTCGCACACCGTGCGACCGCGTGAACTTCAGCAAGTCATGCTCAATCCCGATCAACTGACCCGTTATTTGGCCGAGTTTTATCAGGTGACGCGTGCGATAGCTGGTGCGCAGGGGACTGGCGGCACAGAAACCACTGCCAAAGGTGTTGAGGCGCTGTTGCAGTTGGGGGATATGCAAAACCCCGACGCCAACGACCAACACATTGTGCGGATTGTCGATTGGCTGTTGCAATATGCGTTTGACCAACGCGCCAGTGATATTCACCTAGAGCCACGTCGCGAAGGCGGGCGCGTGCGTTTTCGCATTGATGGCGTGTTGCATACCGTGTACGACATGCCCGCGCCGATTATTTTGGCGGTGATTTCACGGATTAAGATTTTGGCTCGCCTCAATGTGGCCGAAAAACGCAAACCGCAAGATGGCCGTTTAAAAACGCGTACGCCCAAGGGCTTAGAGACCGAACTGCGTCTGTCCACTTTGCCGACGGCGTTTGGTGAAAAACTGGTGATGCGGATTTTTGACCCCGAAGTCTTGGTGCGTAATTTTGAGCAACTGGGCTTAAATGGCGATGACCTCGCCAAATGGAAACAAATGGCGGCGCATCCGAACGGAATCATTTTGGTCACCGGACCGACTGGCTCGGGCAAAACCACCACGCTGTACTCGACGCTCAAGCAACTGGCCACCGATGAAGTCAACGTCTGTACCATTGAAGACCCGATTGAAATGATTGAACCGGCATTTAACCAAATGCAGGTACAAACAGGCATTGAGCTAGGCTTTGCTGAAGGCGTGCGTGCGCTGATGCGACAAGATCCCGACATTATTATGGTGGGCGAGATCCGTGACCACGACACCGCCGAAATGGCGATTCAGGCGGCATTGACCGGACATTTGGTGTTATCGACATTGCACACCAACGATGCACCGAGTTCGTTGACCCGTTTGCATGATTTGGGCGTCCAGCCGTTTTTGACCTCGGCCACCATCTTAGGTGTGATGGCACAGCGCTTGGTACGGACCTTGTGTAGTCATTGCAAAGCACCGATCAACACCGACCCTGAAGTGTGGCATCAATTGGTTGCACCATGGAAAAGCGCCCCGCCTGCACAGGTCTATCAGGCTGTTGGCTGTGAGCTGTGTCGCGAGACGGGGTATCACGGTCGGATTGGTGTGTATGAAATTTTGGTGTTATCGACCGACATGAAACGCATCATTGGCGATGGTGGCAAGCTCAATCAGATCAAGCAGCAGGCTTATCGGGAAGGGTTACAGCCATTGCGGCTGGCCGGTGCGCGTAAAGTCGCCGATGGGATCACCACCATTGAAGAGGTGATGCGCGTCGTACCACTCAACTAAGACGATCAATCTGCGTCATGGCCATGACCACTTGCACACACGGTGAGTGGTCCTATGGCAACCTGTCGTTCGGTGGTGTCCAGCTAGACGTGGATGAGTCAGATTATTTAGTCAAAATCAGACGGTTGTTGCGGGTCAGACGCAGGCGATATTCTTCGCCTTCATGCAAAATACGAATCTCACGACCCAGCGCAAACAGATGTTGTGATTGCAACATGGGCAATGCAGTTTGGCTGGTTTGGCTAAACAACTGAAATGGTGCGTTCATGGCAGTAAGCTCTTATCGGTTAAACAACAATGCGCAGGCATCGGGTTTGTGCTGCGATAGTTAATGATAATCATTATCAAATGGACTTGTCAATGTTTTTGATCACATCAACCGATGTCTATGTGTCAGGCTACACTATCGCTGATTGATGACAGCCATTGAGCGTGTGGTATGAGTGAGAGTCAGGGAAGTTCGGCACGGGTCACTGTTGCAGTGGGTCTGATTGTTCAAGAGGGCAAAGCGCTGATTGCATGGCGTGACGCCAAGCGGCATCAGGGGAATCGTTACGAGTTTGCAGGTGGCAAAGTCGATGCCGGTGAAACTGCACATGAGGCGTTGGTACGAGAGTTACACGAAGAACTAGGCATTACTGTAACGCAAAGCCGTTTTTTACATGCGTTGCATCATCGTTATGTAGATAAACACGTGTGCTTACAGGTGTTTTACGTCGATGCCTTTGAGGGTGAGCCGGTCGGTCGAGAGGGGCAGCCGCTGCGTTGGGTGCCTGTAGAGGACTTAGCTTTGTTGACGTTTCCAGATGCCAATGCCCCCATTGTGCGTGCAGCACAATTGCCTTGTCATTACATTGTCACGCCAAATTTAGCTAAACAAGCAGATGTAAGCGCTTGGCTCACGCATATCATCGCAAGTGCTGTGGAGTATGCGTGGGTGTATGTTCGATTGCCAGATCAATCATATGAGCAACAGTGTGAGTTGATTCATGCCTTACATCATGCCAGACCAGATCTGCGTTTGATGGTATCAGCTCAATTGCAGTCTGCTCAGTTACCCGTCTGGGGCTATCATTTACGCCAAACAGAATTGATGGCTTTACAGACCTTAAACCGTACAGACGCCATGCAATATTGGTTTGCAGCCTGTCATGATGCCACCGCATTGGCACACGCAGCAGCGTTAGGCGTGGATGCCATGGTGGTGGGGGCAATCCATGCAACACCAACACATCCGCATCAGGTGGGCATGGGCTGGGATGGGTTAGCTGATTTGTTGGCAAGCCGTGAGCGGCCGGTGTATGCCTTGGGTGGCGTCGCACCACAGGACTTGGCCACCGCACAGGCCGCAGGTGCATGGGGGGTGGCTGGCATACGGGCGTTTTTGACCACCAACGGGGTCTAATCGTTACGGTAGTTTGGCTATTTCGCGCTCAGCTTCAAGCACAACAGCGCTTAGACGTTGTTGTTGGCCTGCCAGTTGAATCAGCTGCCAAAATGCTTTTTGTTGTGTGGCATAACGCGTCAGCATGAGACCATGACGTGCCATGGCTTCAGCACGTTTGGCTTGCTGTTGTTGTAGGGCAATGCTGCTTAAATAGGCATAAACCGCTGGATTGTTGGGGGCTAGACGTTGAGCCTGTGTAAAACTTTGCTCAGCATTGTCCCATTGATGCTCTGATAACTGTTGTCGCCCTAAGGCCAATAAATGAGTGACTGCGGGAATGGTACGGCCATCTTGTCTTGTGTTCGAGTGTGGTTGTGGCGGGAGTGATGCAATCACAGGTTTAGGGAGATGAGACGACGCTGACGAATTGGGCAGGGGTTGGCTGGTCAGTGGCGGTTCGGCTGCGCTGGGTAATCCTTGCCGAATCACAGGGCTGACGGGTGCAGGTGTGCTGACCACCACAACGGGTGGTACGACGACCTGCTGTGGCATGGGTGGGATGACCACAGGCGCTGACTGGCAAGCCACCAAACCTGTGCTCACTAAGCCAATCAACACGCGTGCATGAAATCGATGCGTGGTGCTATGAGCATTCATTAAAACATCTCCAGCGCGTTGTTGAGCCAGTTGGTCGGCTTACGCTCAGGTGGTGTGTCGGTCTCGCTGTCGGCTGGATGGCTATCACTGTTTGGCTCTGTGTTGTCCAATGCGTGATTGGCCGGTTGCACATTGTCATTTTGTGCCATGTAGCGACTGTATGCACAGGGGGTCAGTTGTGTGGGTAGGGTGCGGGCTGTAAAGGGCATAAAGACGGCATTGGGGCAGCCTTGCGCCGACACTTGGCCTTCGGTCACATCGACCCATTGCCATTGCACATCGGTGGGAATGGGCAGGTCCACAGGTGTTTGCGGCAGACGCTTCATGAGGTTAATCCACACCGGCAGTGCGCCATTTGCGCCTGATAAACCGGTTGGACGGTTGTCGTCATGACCCAACCAGACCACCGACACATAATTGCCGCTATAGCCAGCAAACCATGCATCACGGAGGTCATTGGTCGTGCCTGTTTTGCCTGCCAAATGTAGATTAGAAGGCAGGGCGCTCAAGGCCGCTTTGGCCGTGCCTTGCTCAACGACTTGTTGCATGGCGTAGTTGAGTAAATAGGCTGCACTGGGATCAACACGTTGCTGCATCGACAGGCCAAAACGTTGCAGAGGTTGTCCTTGGGCATTCATGACCGCCCGAATCGCGGTGGTGGGATGACCAAAACCACCTGCTGCAAATACTTGATACATACCGAGCATGTCTAATGGGCTTAAGTTGGCTGCACCCAATAAAACAGAAGGGTAGTTGGGTAAATCTCCTTGTAGCCCCAATTGACGTAAGGTGTTAACCACAGAAGGTACACCAACTTCCCAGCCCAACCTAACCGTGGCTTGATTATAAGAATGTGCTAAGGCGTCGTAAAACGGCACAATACCGTGGTCTTTACCATCGTAGTTTTTGGGTTGCCAGTCGCTCATGCCCATGCCAGTAATACTGATTGGGCTGTCATCAAGTGGTGTGATCAGTGTGGCGCGCTGGGCTTGTAACGCGGTCAGATATACAGCGGGCTTAAACAGTGAGCCAACTTGGCGCTTGGCGTCAATTGCACGATTAAACCCTGTAAATAAGCCAGACCCACCCACAACGGCCAATAGCTCGCCGTTTTGTGGATTGGCGACCACCATTGCCCCTTGCAATCCTTCTAGGGTTTTAGGGTTGCCTTTAATGAGTCGTTTTAAAGATTCATCAAAGGCAAGGTTAGTGGCGGTTTGAACATGAGGGTCTAGGGTGCTAAAAATACGTAATCCACTGGTCTGTAAGTCACCTTCTTGGTATTGCTGTGCCAATTGACGCCGCACCACATCGAGAAAGTCAGGAAATAAACTTTTTCCTGCGGTGGGCTTGCGAATAATACCCAATGGTTTTTGTTTGGCTTTCTCGGCATCTGCGGCACTGATTTTGCCAGTTAAGACCATGTTGTCCAAAACCACATTGCGTCGGGCAAGGGCTTGTTCTGGATGACGCCACGGATTGTATTGACTCGGCCCTTTGACCAGACCAATTAACAATGCCACTTGATGCAGTTTGAGTTCACGCAGTGGTTGAGCAAAATAAAACTGTGAGGCGAGGCCAAAACCATTGATGGAGTGATTGCCATTTTGGCCGAGGTTAATTTCGTTTAAGTAGGTTTCTAGAATCGTATTTTTACTGTAGTGCAGCTCTAGCAAAATGGCCATGAGGGCTTCATTGGCTTTACGTTTGAGGGTTTTTTCTGGGGTGAGGTAGAAGTTTTTAATCAGCTGTTGAGTCAAGGTCGATCCCCCTTGACGAGATCCTCCTGTGATGTTGCTAAGGATGGCACGTGCAGTCCCACGAACAGAGACGCCATGATGTTGATAAAACTGCCGATCCTCTGTTGCAATCAGGCCATCAATCAAGGGCTGCGGAATATCACTGAGTTGAACCAACACACGGTCTTCATTGTGATGTGGATAAATGCCACCAATCAAGACTGGCTCAAGACGGGCAATGCCGGTGCCAGTTTGTTGACTGCTTTGAATGTCAATAATACCAGTACGATCAAAAGTGATTTTGAGCACTTGCTCGGGCTCAGTAGAGTCACCAAAATTAAAGCCACGGGTATGCACATAAATTAAATCGCCGACGCTGCTCCATGTTCCCGAGCTTTGATAACCATCCGATTTTCGGTAATTTAGTAGCCGTAGCTCGTCTTTGAGATCATCAGGGGTAAGGGTTGCGCCATTAAATAATTCCATGGGACGGGCATAGACTTTGGCGGGAATTTCCCAGCGCTTGCCTTCAAACTTGCTGCGGACAACGCCGTCAAGTTTGACCATATATAAACCAAGCAATACCACACCAGCCAGCAGAATGATGAGGATGACTAAACCAAACAGCGCAACACCGCGCTGTGAACGATGCGAAGATAAACAGTGCAAGGGCGTAGAATCTATGCGGCTAATACATGTTGCTCATGATGCGCTAGCCGCTGTATGGATGCAATGGCCGCCCCAATGCTGCGGCGGCCAAGTGTGTAAAACCGGTGAAAACCCCGTGTTTTATTTGCGCGCAGCCGCCCAAAAGGCTTCACCCGCTTGTATCGGGTCTTGGGTCTGTTCAAACACCTGTAGCCAGACCTGATACTGCGCAATCACGGGGTGATCGTCGGGGTGAAAGTCGCGTCTAAACCAATCAAGAAATGGTTTTTTCATGGGGGCTAAAACGCCTTGCTTGCCAAAGACCCATGGTAAGCCTTTGCGAAACATGTTTATGCGTTGACGTGTGCTAAAGCCATCTGCTTTGAGCATGGTATTAACCCGAACCAATGCAAAGGTGGGCATCATCATGCCAACCATGACCAAAGCCGCTGCCCGCAACGGATAGCGAACATGTGCCACATCGGTCAGGACATCAAAGGCAACCGCGCGATGTTCCATTTCTTCAATGGCATGCCACGCCAACAGCGCGCGTGCGCGTGGGTCAGCGGCTTGCATGGTGTGTTGGCTGGCAAAAAAGCATTCAGCCATCAATGCGGTGATGTGTTCGCTGGCGGCAGTCAGCGCCAAGTTAAATTCTGGGCTTTGGTTTTTGAGGTGGTCATCAAAACGACGGGTCATAAAACCAATCATTTTTTCGACGGGCATTCCTTGTTTGACCATCACTTGATTAAAGCGTTCATGGGCGATGCCATGTTGGGCTTCTTGCCGAATAAAGTCGCGCACTTGGGCTTGTAGCGTAGGGTTGGTGATCTGGTCACGAAACAACCGCACACTTTGAATAAAGTATTTTTCGCCGTCTGGAAAAATCAGGGTCATGGCATCAAAGACGCGGGTTTTAAACGGATCGTTGCCAAACCAATGCCGAGGCATGTCTTGGTCGATACCAAATTCTAGGTTCTGGCGAACGTGGATGGGGGCGTTGACATGGGCATTCATGAGGGTTCCGCTCCGTAAACAGCACAACAAAAAGGGCGGTGAGGGGATCACCAATGCTTTAAAGTATCGGCCACGTTGGTCGAGAAAGTTTTGACAAGCCTTGCCGAATTTTATACAAATCACGACATGACTCGAGAACATCATGTTGCAGCAACGTATCTTCGTTTGCTGATCGAATATCTTCACCAACGTCAGCTTGACCCACAGGTCGTGTTGGGGTCGGCGGCTGCGCAACTGTTGCAGGGTACTAGCGTGGGCACTTCTGCACCCACCGAGGCTGCACTGGCGATGGTGTCTCGTGGGCAGTTTTGCGCATTGTTGGGGCAGATTCAAGCCGTGTGTGCCGAGCCTGCCTTGGCCATACAGCTCGCCCAAAAAATCAGTGCCGCACATTTGGGGGTGTTGGGTTATTTGTTGCTGGCCTGCGCCAATTTGGCCGAAGCCCTGATCAAAATGGATCGTTATGCACGGCTCATTTATGACGGCCACCAAATGCAAGTGCTGGCACACGATGACCAAATCACCTTGGTCTGGAACATGCCGATGGCCGTGGGTGATGAGCGCATTTTTGCCGAATTAGGCATGGCGGTGGTGGTGCAATTTGCCCGAAATCTGACCGGTTTAGACAGCGCCACCATGACTGAGGTGGCGTTTAAGCACGCCAGTGATGCGCCCTTAGAGGAGTATTTGGCATTTTTTGGTTGCCCCGTTCGGTTTGACCAGCCACAGACGCAGTTGGTTTTTCCGGCCTGTTTGTTGGCATTGCCGCTGCGCCAACCCGATGCCATGCTGTTAAGTATTTTAGAGTCTCAGGCAACCCAAGCCCTTAATTTATTGCCCAAGACCGATGCGTTTGTGCGTGAGGTGCAGCGGCAAATGATGCGCCTGTGTCATGATGGCGCACCCACCCTTGAGCAAGTGGCCGACCACTTATGCTTAAGCCCGCGTACCTTGCAGCGTCGGTTAGCCGACCAAGGCACGCGATTTCAGCCACTGTTAGACGAAACCCGTCAACAGTTGTGCGCGCAATATTTAGCCGATCCCCATTTGCAATTAACTGATATTGCACATTTACTGGGCTATTCTGATCAAAGCGCGTTTACCCGTGCCTATCGCCGCTGGACCGGTGGAACGCCCCATGGTGCGCGGCGGCAGCCGACGGTGGGTCGATCATAAGTCTCTTGTTATTGGTTTTTTTAAGGAGCAAACGCATTGGCTGATGCGGTGTTGCAGGCACAATTGTTGCCCGACGTGGCGGGGTGTTTTCATTGTGGTGACCCATTACCACAGCCCGCGTTTTATACCCTGATCTTGTCTGAGCAGCGCGCCATGTGTTGTTTGGGCTGTCATTTGGCCAGCAGCAGTATTGTTGAGGCGGGTCTAGAGAGCTATTACCTTGACCGTACCGAAATCAGCCGAACCGCGCCATTGCCAGAAGGGCTAACACTCTTGTCAGGCTATGACCATGTGGCCATTCAGACCGCCTTTGTTTATGATGAAAATGGCCTGTCTGCTGCCGATTTAAGCGTGGTGGGGTTGCGTTGTGCAGCGTGTGGCTGGCTGATTGAAAAACGCCTGTTGCAAGAGAGTGGTGTGGCCAATGTGGCGGTCAATATTGGCAGTCAGCGTTTGCGGGTGGTGTGGGATGACACTCAAGTCCAGATTAGTCAATTGCTCGAAGAAGTCGAGCAGTTGGGTTATACCGCACGGCCGTTTCGACAAGACACCCATGCAGAGCTGTTAGCCCGTAGCAGTCGCCACATGATGATGCGTCTGGGGGTAGCGGGTTTGGGCGCGATGCAGGCCATGATGTACGCCACAGCGGTGTACTTGGGTGATTACAGCGGCATTGATATTCAATACCGTGATTATTTTCGCTGGGTGGAGTTGGTGGTCAGCTTGCCGGTATTTTTGTATGCCGGACAGCCATTTTATCAGTCGGCATGGCGTGCCATTCAGGCACGGACGGTCAATATGGACGTGCCGGTTTCAATTGCCTTAATTTTGACCTTTAGCGCCAGCACTTACGCCACGCTGATCCAAGGCGGTGAAACTTATTTTGATTCGGTCAGCATGTTTATTTTCTTTTTGCTGACGGGGCGTTTTTTAGAAATGAAAGCGCGGCAAAAAGCCAGCCAAACCGCCAGCGATTTGATTACCATTTTGCCGGTGTTGGTGCATCGGTTGGGGCAGCAGGAGGGCTCGGCAGAAGACGTACCCGCGCACCTATTGCAGGTGGGTGACCGCCTACAGATTCGGGCGGGTGAGAGCCTGCCGTGTGATGGCATTGTATTCGATGGTGAAGTCAGTGTGTCTGAAGCGTTAATCACCGGTGAGGCACTGCCGGTGCGCAAACAAGTCGGTGACACCGTCTTGGGCGGTAGTCAAAACTATGCGCATCCCTTTGTCATGCAAGTGACCAGTCCGCCTGACAGCAGCCAACGTGCCTTGCTGGATCGCCTGATGAACCGCGCATTGTCGGAGCGCCCCCGCGCCGCCGAACAAGCCGACCGCATGGCAAAATGGTTTGTAGCGCGCGTGTTGGTGCTGGCCGTGCTGGTGTTTGTGTTGTGGTGGTGGGTAGACCCAAGCAAAGCATTATGGGCGACGCTGGCGGTATTGGTGGCAACCTGTCCATGTGCGTTGTCACTGGCCACCCCAATGGCGTTAACCACGGCCACCAATCGGCTGGCCGGTCTGGGTTTTTTGCTCACTCGTGGGCATGTCATGGAAACGCTGGCACAAGCGACCCATGTGGTGTTTGATAAAACCGGCACACTGACCCAAGGTGTGCCGCGTTTACTGAGTCAGCAGACGTTGGTTGAGGTTGATGCTGCACTGCCGGACGACTATTTGGTCTTGGCGGCTGCCTTAGAGCAGACCAGTAACCATCCGTTGGCCGTGGCGTTTCGAGCCGCAGCCGGTCGGCGACATTTGCCTAACATGACTGACCCTGAACATGTGGCAGGCGGTGGCGTGAGCGGTTGGCTTGATGGTGTGCAGTATCGTTTGGGTCATGCTCGTTTTGCCGGACTCGCCGAACCCGTCCAAGAACTTGCGGTGTTTTTGGCTCGCCAACAACCGACGGGTGACTGGCAAGTTCTGGCGCGGTTTGACTTTGCCGACCTACTGCGACCCGACGCCCAGCGTACCGTTCACGCATTACAGGCAGAAGGGCTACAGGTCTGGATGCTGTCGGGTGATCCCACAGGCCAACCGCAACAGATTGCCGCACAATTGGGGCTAGATCACGCGCAAGGCGGCCTATTGCCTGAAGATAAAGTCGCCGCCGTTAAAGCTCTACAAGCTCAAGGGCATCAGGTGGTGATGGTTGGCGATGGTGTGAATGACGGCCCTGTCCTCGCAACGGCCAATGTCTCGGTGGCGATGTCGTCTGGTGCAGATTTGGCGCAAATTTCAGCCGATAGTATTTTGCTCAATGACCAACTGTCGGCGCTGCTGGATGCCCGACGGGTGAGCCTACGCACGCATCAGGTGATTCAACAAAATTTGCGCTGGGCTTTTGTGTATAACCTAGCTGTGTTATTTCCGGCGGCGTTTGGTTATGTGCCCCCTTGGTTAGCAGCTATCGGCATGTCGTTGAGTTCGTTGCTGGTGGTGATGAGTGCGCTACGGTTAAGACAAGCATAAATTGACATTGTGTGTACGCACACAACGCACAAAAAAGCCCCCGCAGAGTATCCCTGCGGGGGCTTTTGATAGCGCTGTCATGTCCGCAGGTTAGTCAGACTTGATAATGCCCAACAACCGCAAAAACGATACATACATCCAGACCAATGTGGCCAGCAGTGCCACACCACAAAACCACTCAAACGATTTAGGTGCGCGCACCTCAGCCGAACGCTCAATCAGATCAAAGTCCAAAATCAAATTGAGTGAGGCAATCACGGTTACGAAGGCCGCAAAACCCAAACCAATGATGCCGTTATCAAACAAAAACGGCACACTGCTACCAAAGGCCAAGCGCATGACCATTTGGATTAAATACAACACTGCAATCGCAATGGTGGCCGAGATCACCACGGCCTTAAATTTTTCGGTGGCGCGGATCACATGGGCTTTATACAACGCCAACAAACCAAACGTGGTCACGAACGTGGCGGCGACCGCAATCAGGGGCAAACCGGGGAAGCGGTATTCATACGCTGCGGAAATACCACCCAAAAAAAGCCCTTCCATCAGCGCATAGGGAATCGCTAATGTAGAGCCAGTGTTGGGTTTAAAGGTGATGATCATGGCGAGAATAAAACCACCCAACCCACCCACAATCGCACCGAACATGGCAGGGCTATTGAGAAACCCTTGGTTCATGCAATAAAAGAAAAATACCATGGCGACGGTCGCCGCCACACCAGTCAGCAAGACGGCTTTGTTGATCGCACCGGCCACCGTCATGGACTCGGCAGAGGTGTTAACGGTGACCCGCTGAAACATCGGGTTATTACTTTGCATCAGATGACCCCTTGGGCAATTGTTGTCCTAAACTTGATTAGACCGCCAAACATGTAGCGATGCAATGACAAATCGTAACTGCAATGTGGATGTCCAGAACGCCCTATCATCAAATAATGATATGATTCGATTGCCTTATCGGTGGAGTCATTAGGC
>JBEANQ010000059.1:0-12865 GCA_041165345.1 Pseudomonadota bacterium | reverse complement strand
CTGTACAGTCGGTTGATCAGGTTGAGCCGTATTATCAATACTGGCGGCAGCACTTACCGGTACAAGAGACTGCACGCGTTCAAGATGCTGATCAGATGCAGCAATGGGTGTTCAATCATGTCACTGCGTATTGGTGTCAATGGAGCTGTCCATGGATGGGGGTGTCGCTAGAACCTAATGTTGCACTGCAAACGCCGCAAGGAGTGCAGTATATTCATGCACGTGACGTGATGGGTGAGACCGTGACCTATAGCGGGTTATACCAAAAAGGCCCCTTGTTGTCGGTGACTTATCAGTCGGAACAGCCGGTTTCGGGACGCAATATTTTAGATATTATGCCGCACATCACACAGGCACTGGGTGACACGCACGTGTTGAGTGACCGTGATTTGACCGCATTGCCGGTACTCAGTGGTAGTCGATTACTGCTGATTACAGCAGAGATTCAACCCGCAAGTTTTCGGCCAGCACATGTCAAAGTGGTTCGCACGGTTCAAATGAATGATCTAAAAATGCAACCTCATGTCGCGACTGAAACACATGACTTTCGTTTTCGATGGAAACCCTAGCATGACCTTGTTTATCCAGCAATTATGGCAGTATCCGCTCAAGTCTGCACAAGGGGTTGAGCTCACACAGGCTCCGCTGGATGCCTTTGGCTTGGCAGGTGATCGCCGTTGGGTATTGATTGATGACGCCGGTCAGTTTGTCAGTCAGCGGCAATGTGCGGCCATGGGGGCGTTGCAGGCAGAATACCATTCGCAGGGCTTGAGTGTGTCGTGGCATGAACAGTCGTTGCGAGCGGTGCCACAGCCGACACGTCCGCAGACCGTCAGCATTTGGGGCGACACGGTGATCGGGCAGGGCGTTTTGCCCGCTGTTGATCAACAGATATCGGCATGGTTAGGCCAGTCGGTTCGGTTGGTCTATTGCCCTGATACGGCGCAACGCGTTGTCGACCCTCGCTATGCGGGTGACGGACATGTGACGGCTTTTTCGGATGGCTTTCCGATTTTGGTCATCAGTCAAGCGTCTCTCGACGCGCTGTCCCTTGCGTGGGGTTCGCCTGTTGACGCGCGGCGTTTTCGACCCAATGTGGTGATTGGTGGGGATTGCGCCCCGTTTGCAGAAGACCAGTGGCGGCAGATCCGTATGGGTGATGTGGTGTTGGATTTGGTCAAGCCCTGTACCCGCTGTGTGATTCCAAGTCTTGATCCTGACACTCAGCAACCCACGGACGGTTTCTTACGATTTTTGGCCAACCAGCGTCGTTTGGCCGATGGCAAAGTCTATCTTGGCCAAAACGCAATTTTGCGTGGGGTGCTTGCCCAGCATGGCGGACTCGTTCAGACTGATTGGCAGAACCAAGACGAGCAAGGACAGGCTCCATTTTTAAGCAAAGGCCAACCACTGACGGTGTTGGCCTAAACAATAGGCAGTCACCATGCAAATCGAATATCAGTTCGAATTTCCAGATGCGCCCGCGACGCGTGTGTGTGTTGATTTAGACCGAAAACCAGATTCCAGACGGATTGCCACTGCCCCTGATTGGACAAAATTGGGCTATCAGCAGTGCCAAAACTGCCCACTCAATCCCAGTTTGCACAGCCACTGTCCGGCTGCCTTAGATGTACATGCCTTATTGGGTGCATTGCCTGCCACGGCGACCTATAAGCGAATTGATGTGGGGGTCATTAGCCCCATGCGAGAATACCGCAAAGTGGTGACTGTCGAAGAGGGTGTACGCTCACTGATGGGCTTGGTGATGGCCAGCAGTGCGTGTCCTGTGTTTGGGATGTTGCGACCTGCTGCACGGCATCATTTGCCGTTTGCCTCGGTTGAAGAACAAACCTTGCGCATGGTGTCGTTTTATTTAATGCAACAATATTTTAAAGCCCATGAAGGCAAAGCCCCTGATTGGGCATTGACCCAACTGATTCATCATTTTAAAACCCTACAATTGGTTAACCACGCATTTTGGCAACGTATTACAGGCCATGTGCAAAACGACGCCAATGCACGGGCGCTCTTGAGTTTCTTTACACTGTCGGGCAACCTGTCGGCGTCTATCGACCAGCAGCTTGATCATGTCTATGACCAATACTTTCGGTCCGCAGATCAGTCACGCCGGAGTTTTCCATGAATAGCACTGCCATGTGGGTGATTGCCCTGATCGTTTTGTTTGTATTGGGCAGTCTGCTTGGACTACGGATCAGCCCGCGTGAAAAAGCCCTTGGTGAGCTGCGTGACCGCGCCCGTAAAATGGGACTGCACCCCCGATTAGTACCGGCTCCTGCATGGACCGGCCACAAAGCCAGCAATGGCAATGCAGGCGGCATGATGGCCTACTACCACATGGTCTTGCCTGCGGCTCGCTTATCGCTGTTGCAAGCCACCGTGGTCGATGGCGTGTTGCATGTCCTGTTGGGTGACCCTCGTTTAAACGGGCACACCGTGGCCATTGCTGGCGCACAGGCGCTTGATATGCAAGCCAATAGCATTGGTTTATATTGGGATGAAGCCGCTGACCTGCACGGTACAGCGCTTGAGACCATGAAAACCACCCTCACGTCACTGGCTCAGCAGATGCAGCCCTGACCCCCAATTCGTCATAATTGTTTTTTAGGAATACCAGCCGCTCATGCCAACCCGTCCTCGCTCGACCACCAAAAACACCGTTAAGGCAGGCAGCCGTGCGCCCGCCAAAAAAACGGTGGCCGTTCAAACGTTTGACGACGACGAACCGACGCTGCCCAGTACAGGCCGCAAAGCTCGTGCGTTGGTGATCGTTGAGTCGCCTGCCAAAGCCAAAACCATTAATAAATACTTGGGCAGTGACTTTATCGTCAAATCCAGTATTGGTCATGTGCGTGACTTGCCTGTCAGTGGTGGCGGTAAAATCGCCGACAAAACCACAGACAGCAGCGCAGAAAAACCCACCAAACGGGTCAAACAAACCGATGACGAAAAAGCAGCCAAGGCCCAAAGCGCGTTGATTAACCGCATGGGTGTTGACCCAGAGCAGGGCTGGGCTGCGCACTATGAGGTGTTACCGGGTAAAGAACACGTCGTCAGTGAACTGAAAAAACTGGCGGCCCAAGCCGATGAAATCTACCTCGCAACCGACTTAGACCGCGAAGGTGAAGCCATTGCATGGCACTTGCAGCAAGTGATTGGGGGCAAGCCCGAAAAATATAAACGCGTGGTGTTTAACGAAATCACCAAAAACGCCATTCAACAAGCCTTTAAAACCCCCACCACACTGGACCTTGACCAAGTGAATGCCCAGCAAGCCCGACGCTTTTTAGATCGGGTCGTGGGCTACATGGTCTCGCCACTGTTGTGGGAAAAAATCGCCCGTGGCTTGTCAGCCGGTCGGGTGCAATCGGTGGCGGTCAAGCTGGTGGTCGAGCGTGAGCGTGAAATTCGGGCATTTATTCCTGAAGAATACTGGGAAATTCACGCTGATACCCAGTATCACACCGCACCCATTCGGCTAGAAGCCACCAAGCAAGCGGGAAAAACCCTCAAGCTTAAAAACCAAGCCCAGACCGATGCCGTGCTGGCCGTGCTCAAGCCTGCGCAATACGTCATTACGGCGCGTGAAGACAAGCCCACCAAAACCAACCCAACCGCGCCATTTATCACCTCGACCTTGCAACAAGCAGCCAGCACGCGCTTGGGTTTCTCGGTCAAAAAAACCATGATGATGGCGCAACGGCTGTATGAAGGCGGCTTTATCACCTACATGCGTACCGACTCGACGTTTTTAAGCCAAGACGCGATTGCGATGGTGCGTGGGCATATTGAAGACAGTTTTGGCAAAAAATACCTGCCAGCAACGCCCAATTTTTATGGCAACAAAGCAGGCGCACAAGAAGCGCATGAAGCAATACGCCCCTCCAACGTGGCAGTGTCCGGCGACCAAATCACCACGCTAGAACGTGACGCCCAGCGCCTATACGACCTCATTTGGCGGCAATTTGTGGCCTGTCAAATGCCATCGGCTGAGTATCTGTCGTCTAACTTGACCGTTACCGCAGCCGATGTTGAGCTGCGCGCGCGGGGCCGTACGCTCACGTTTGATGGCTTTACCCGTGTCTCGGCGGTTAATAAACAAGACGATGACCTACTCCTGCCTGCGGTGAAGGTGGGTGACGTCTTGCAGCTCATGGCACTTGACCCAAGCCAGCATTTTACCAAGCCACCGGCACGCTTTACTGAAGCCAGCTTGGTCAAAGAACTCGAAAAACGTGGCATTGGCCGTCCATCAACCTACGCCGCGATTATCTCGACCATTCAAGATCGCGGCTATGTCAAACTGGACAGCCGTCGTCTGTACGCCGAAAAAATGGGCGACATTGTGACTGACCGGCTGAATGAAAACTTCAGCAACTTAATGGACTACGCTTTTACGGCTGACCTTGAAGGCCAGCTCGACAAAGTGGCGGACGGCGAGCGTGACTGGAAAAACGTCCTCGACGAATTCTATGGCGACTTTAAACAAAAGCTCGCCCATGCCAAAGGCCAAGACGGCGAGGGCATGCGTCGTAATGAGCCGGTCGAAGTGCCTGAAGTCGCGTGTGAATTGTGCGAACGCCCCATGCAAATTCGAACAGGCTCAACCGGTGTGTTTTTGGGCTGTTCGGGCTACAACCTGCCGCCCAAAGAGCGGTGCAAAGGCACCCGTAACCTTGCTGCGGTAGAATCGATTGCCGCCTTAGCCGCTGATGACGATCTCGCCGAAACCGCCGACCTGATGTCCAAAAAACGCTGCCCCATTTGCGACACGGCGATGGACAGCTACCTCATCGACGGTGGCCGTAAATTGCATATTTGTGGCAACAACCCCGACTGTAGCGGCCATGT
Source organism: Pseudomonadota bacterium (assembly GCA_041165345.1). GTDB lineage: Bacteria > Pseudomonadota > Gammaproteobacteria > Pseudomonadales > Moraxellaceae > JBBKWH01. The sequence goes on along the minus strand of JBEANQ010000059.1, from coordinate 7,996 downwards.
GGTAGAAGCGGGCGAGTTTAAAATCAAAGGCTATGACGGCCCGAGCTTTCCATGTGAGAAATGCGATGGCGGCGACATGCAGCTCAAAACCGGCCGCTTTGGACCCTACTTTGCTTGCAACAACTGCGAAAACACCCGTAAAGTATTGAAAAACGGCCAACCTGCGCCACCGCGTGCAGACGCGATCCCAATGCCCCATGTGCGTTCGCTCAAACATGACGACCACTTTGTGTTGCGTGACGGTTTGGCGGGGCTGTTTTTGGCAGCCAGTAAGTTTCCCAAAGTCCGTGAAACCCGCGCACCGACCATTGCCGAGCTGCGCTCAGTCAAAGACCAACTGGACGACAAACACCAGTACCTGCTGCAAGCCCCCGACACCGACCCCGATGGCAACCCTGCTTTGGTCAAGTTTAGTCGTAAGGCTGCTAGCCAATATGTGGCGTCCGAAAAAGATGGCAAAGCCACCAAATGGGCGTTGACATGGGATGGTGCAAAGTGGGTGTGATCGCTATCCCATGACGACAAAAAAGCGGCTGAGGCCGCTTTTTTGTTATTTCATCCAACCGATTTCTTGTGCCATCTTTGCCCCAATGAGTGTCTGCCTTCAATCTGCAAATAGAGCGGTGGCTCTATTCACAGCAAACCCTTAGCATCATGCGGCTGTTGTGGGCAGCGTAACCTTAAAAATGGGTACTGAGAGACATGCTGAGTATCGCCCAGCGTCCTTCATGATCATCGTCCTCAGTATGGCGCTCATAAGATAAGGCGGTTTCAAAAGTATCGTCGATATGATACGCCATGTCTGCGCCATACTCAGATTGAATGGCTGGTGTGTCATCAAACTCCCCCAGCTCCTCAAAACGATGTGCATGAATTGCCAGTTCTAAAGTAGGAAGAATCTGATATGCCAACTCACTTTCTAAGCCATAAAATACCCTGCCATGCTGTATATTTTTTTTAGCCATGAATGTGGTATCAACTGACCAATCGTCAGATAGATCAAAGTCATAGTCTGCACCTAACACTGCCCACATATAATGCTCAGTGATTGTACGATTTCGATTGAAAAACACTCCACCGATCGCATGAATCTGCTCACCGAACGGGTGTCGATAACTGATCATGCCTTCAATAGCGTGTTCATTAATAATCGACTCATCATCAGAGTGAAACGACGGCTCAGTCACTGTGCTGAATAAAAAATCAAACTGACCGGCCATGTCGATAGGTTTGACGTGAATCGTTAAGTCCTGATTGATTGAGGTAATCGAAGTCGATAATGTCGACATATTACCCATCAGGCGATAGTCGCCGGTCACGGTGTCAGCATGAGCGATTGTGTGTCCAAGCAGCAAGACACTAATCAGTACTACACTACGCTTTACGTTAAACATATTCACGACCTTTATATCCATTAAAATAATCGATTGCAGTGCATTGAGTGAACTCAAAAACACGTTGTCGATCAATGAGGTGTTATTAATCCAGCGATATACTAGGGATGTCGCCTAAACACAATTTCAACCCGTAACCCTGTTTCTTTAAATGCCGCAGGGCTTAAAATAACCGTTGCACCATACCGCTGGGCAATGGCATTCACAATAGAAAGTCCCAATCCGGACCCTGTTTCTCCACTCCCTAATACTCGATAAAAAGGATCAAACACCCGATTATATTCATCGGGATGTAAGCCAATGCCGTTATCTTCAATTATTAATGACGTCTGGTGATCTGTGATATTTACCGACAAGTCGATGCGACCGCCATGAGGGGTATAACGAATTGCATTGTCAACGACGTTTCTAATCATTTTAAAAAAATCTAATGCATCAATCGGTAAACTGACATCAACATCATGAATCACTCCAATATCAATATTTTTGTGCTCAGCTAATGGAATAAGATCTTCTAATACCTGCCGATAGATATATTGTGCGGAGTAAAGTCGGTTGGCTTTCTTAATTTCAGACTGTGCTTGTGCAAGAGCCAAAAGCTGTTCGAGTAGTATTTTAGTTCGCTCAATGCCATGGCGAAGCATAATCAGTCTCTGATGTGCAATAGTCGGTGATTCGCAATTTGATAATGATTCTGCTTGTAAAGATAATGCCGTCAGAGGTGAGCGTAATTCATGTGCAGCATCTGCTACAAATCGTCTTTGTGCATCAATCGCTTGTGTGGTTCTTTTGAGTAGTTGATTAATAGCTAAAACAAAAGGCTGTACTTCAGTGACAAGCGAATGACTTTGAATAGGTGAGAAGTCATTTTCATCACGTTGATCAACGTCTTGAGCGGCTTGACTGAGTGGTTGTAAAATACGCCGAACCAGCATGGGAATCATAAAAAGAAAAATTGGCATTAACGCTAAAAAAGGCACAAAAGCGTGAATGACGCTGTTTATAGCAATTTTGTCACGAATATCTGTGTCCTGTGCAACCATGAGGCGTTGGTGGTTATTGAGTGTTTTAATAAAAACCTGATACGTTTCTTGATGAAAATTGGTCGTATATAAGCCATCTCGAAGTGTGGTTGGCAATGGTAATATATCTAGATTTTTATGATGATTAGAGCTGGATAATTCTTGGACGATAACATGAGAATCTTCAGCATTATCAATATCCCATTTAAGAGACTGGCTGTATTGTGGAACGGGTAAGTGAGATTGATCAAATAGTGCAGCAATTTGTCTGAGGGTGTCGTCTTGCAATTCATGTGCTTCTTCAACGGCAACATAAAATGATAGCCCTGCTACGGTTGCAGCAAGCATTAAAATAGCCAGTGATAGCCAGAATGTTAAACGGAGCTGAAGCGAGTTTCTCAGCCGTTTTTGGAGACCATCCATCCAACCCCCCGCACATTTTTAATGGTAGTACTGCCCAGTTTTTTGCGCAAACTGTGGATTAAAAATTCAATCACGTTACTTTCGATTTCTGCGCCCCATCCATAGATTCTTTCTTCTAATTCAGCACGGGACAAAATTGCCCCTGATCTGACCATCAGCGCCTGTAACAAGGCAAATTCTCGATTAGATAATTGAATCGGTTGCTCTTGATGGATCGATACACAACGTGTTGCAGGATCTAGATGAAGCATCCCATTACTTAGCACAGGCATGGCGGCTCCGGTTTTTCGACGCAGGACAGCCCGCATTCGTGCATGTAGTTCGGCCATATCAAATGGTTTTAAAATATAGTCATCAGCACCGCTATCTAGCCCTTGAATACGGTCAGTGATACCATCACGTGCACTAATAATCAGTAGTGCTACATCATTTTGTTGTTGGCGAATGGTTTGTAATACGCTTAAACCCGTTTTTTTGGGTAGTCCTAAATCTAACAGCACGACATCATAATGGTGACAACCGATGGCATGGAGTGCAGAAACACCGTCACTGACCCAGTCAACGGCATATGAGGCCTGACGTAAGCCAAATTGAATGGCTTCGCCAATCATGATGTCGTCTTCAACCAGTAATACGCGCATATTATTTCCAGATTGGATTAAGCCCATCAAGTGATGGGCTTAATGGTCATCAATGGGCTTTTTCTGCTGCTTGTTGTTTAAAAGCAACGATACCAACGATAATGGCAAAAAGTAACAATACAGAGATGGAATACCTGCTGAGTTCTAACCCACCTTTTGCCAAAGGTTTATCGAGGAAGTCACCTAATACTGCACCCAATGGACGAGTTAAAATAAAGGCTGCCCAAAAAAGTAGGGTTCGCGATACTTTAGTCCAGTAAAATGCCATGACCAAGAGCACTAATAATGCTCCAAATAGCATTGCGCTGACACTGTATCCCATGCCTGCTGTATCTGATGTCCAATCGCCTAATGCTGTCCCCAGTGTTTGGGAAAACATAATGGTCATCCAATAAAACATTTCTGCTTTGGGTGTTTGAATGTCAGCTACGGCGACAGTGCCCATGCTGCGATACCAGACGAAGAGGGATGCCATTAATAAACCAAACAGCAAGGATGACCCACCCGCATAGCCAATACCTAGTGAGCGATCAGCAAAATCTGCCAAGGTTGTGCCGACCGTGGTGGTGGCAATAATGGTAGTCCAGTATAAAAATGGATGAAATTTCTTGACCTTGACCTGTGCAATCACGGCCGCCATAAAAATCACGGCAAAAATTCCAGTACCGATCAGATAACCCAGATTCATGGACATGGATACTGCATCACCAGCCGTTTCACCGAGTGTTGTTGCTGCAATTTTAATCAACCAAAAAACGAGGGTTACCGCAGGAACCTTGCTTAAGGCTTGTTGTTGCACTTCTGTCATTACCATTTTCCTATACAAATCAATATGGCTGAGTCGTTACACGAGACGAGACAGCGCTGTTGAACGTGATAAAAACCACACCATGCCAACAATCAGCACCACAAACACCAGACTGACTGCGTTGACACCAAAACCAAGGCCGCCTTGTGCAACGGGTTGCGACAGCAAATCACCATACGATGCTCCTAGTGGGCGGGTGAGTACATATGCCAACCAAAAACAGAACACCGTATTCATCCGAGGCAGCCACCGCGTGGCGGCAACACCCATTAATAATGCTGTAAACAATATGGCTGTTTTGGCATAACCCATGCCGATGCCCTCAGCGATCCAGTCGCCGAGTGCGGTGCCAAGTGCAAAGGTCAATAAAATAGCCGTCCAATAAAATAATGACTGTCTAAGTGTGACGATAGTTTGAATAGAGAGCGTTTTTTCTGTTCGATACCAAACGGTGAAAGCAATACCGAGTGCAATAGCAAAGCCAGCGGTTGATGCTGCTAAAGGAACACCCAAATTGTCTGTCAGGTTATCGGTCACTAGTGTGCCAAAAATACTCACTAGTACTACGGCCATCCAATATCGTACGGGTTGATAGGTTGATGCCAACAGCTGTACCGCTAAGCTCACGATCAGCAGAATACCCATTAACAGCGATACACCTGTTAGCCCAAGGTGTAAATTGACATTGAGGCTATCAGCCAGTGTTTCACCTACGGTTGTGGACATCATTTTGATCATCCAAAACAGTAATGTGACTTGTGGCACTGTATTCATGCGCTGTTGCGTTGTTGTTGCCGGTTCAATTGATGTCGTCATCCAAACCTCCCAAGCGTTTTAGCCACGAGCTGAGGTTGGATCTTAATGGTGGAAACTTAGCTTAGACATAGTGAGTGATGTCTGATGGAGGGGTGGCACACTGGTCAAAAAAAGTCATCGGTGAGAGTCAAGCCAACCGATTTCTTGTGCCGTCTTTGCCCCAATGAGCGTCTGATTTAAATCAGATGGAATCACCGCCTGTTGCGGGCTAACAGCCACCCGCCCCCCCATCAACTCGGCCTTGTGTTGTGGGTAGCGAGGCACTTGTGTGGGGTCAGCTAAACCATCAGGATCACGCGGTACATTGGTTGCAAGGTCATATTTGTCGGTTGCCCGTAAGGTATGCAACAACTCATGGGTCAGTACCACCCAATTTTGTTGGGTATGTTGATCGTCACCAAATAAATTAATGCGGCCAATTTGTCCTTTGGCCAACGCTGTCGAGTGGGCCAAACGCGGATGCTGTGTGGGATTATAAAACAGGGCATACAACCGAATACTCGGTCGAACTGGCACATCTGGCGTATTTTGCCATGCAAACAATCTCATCTTGAGACTCCACAGCATCACGGCCAGCGGTTGGCCATCTGTGGGTGGTGCGGGTGGGACGTCCTGCACCTCATCGCCCCATTGCAGGGTGATTGGGCGATACAGCGGCAGGTGGTAGCGCTGTGCTTGTTGCTGCAAATAATCATTGATGGGCTGTAAATCTGCAGAAGATCGTTGTCGGATATAGCGCGCAACCTGTGGATGTTGGTCGGCGTTAATAGGGTAGACCGCAACGTAGAGCGGATGCTGCCAATCTAAACGCTCTTGCTCTCGCCATGTATCGACCAACACGATGCCCAACACCAATAGCAAAATAAACACTCTGATTTTTTTCCACATGGGGGCACATGCTCAGGCGGGTGGATGGAAGATCAACGGTATCATGCCAGTCAAGCCATCATAAACTGATCGCATTAGGCACGCTGTGAATCAAAGACCAGACAATTGATGGTCGAATGCACATTTCAAATCTGATCAGGCATACAATGCAAGCATCTGGCTGTTGAGCCGTCCTATTGAGTGTTGTGCCGTGAAACTTCTTGTTCGTAACCTCGCCAGAACCACGACTGAAGCCACTGTTCGTGAGTTATTTACCGAATTTGGCCATGTCGAGACCTGTGTGATTGTCATGGATCCAGCGACTAAGCAATCCAAAGGCTTTGGTTTTGTTGAAATGCCCAACCCAGCTAATGCAGTCACCGCCATGAAACGCCTCAATACCAAGCGCATTGAGGGCAGTGTGATTCGGGTCAAAGAAGCCCAAGACGCCATTTAAGGGCGTGGTGTATGCACCGTTTGATCCATGTGGTTTGATAAAAGGGAGAACCCGCAATGTCTCGTGTGGCACGCTATCACGCTGATCGTACCAACCAAAAGCTGTATTTTGCGCGTTTATCCTGTGTCGAAGCAGGCAAGGGCAACAATGTTCAAGCGGCGCAAGGCGCACGTGAAGCCGCTGTGTTTCACTTACACGGGGCGCTGTTGGCCTTTTTGCAAGAACTGGCACGCTATTATAAAGTGAGCCACGAGGTACGTCCCACTTTGGACAGCCTCAAGTTGCGCATGGCCGAACGGACACAAGTATCTCCCGAGATTATTATTTTGGAGAGTCTCAGTCGTGATGGTTTTTTGGCCGAACTCAACCGCGCCTACATGGCCTGTCAATACGCGCCTGAGCCACCCGAGCCGAGTCATGATGATGACAGTGCGTCGAACTTGATTTTAAAAGTGACCCAAAGCCCGCAAGCATGGCTGCCGGATGTGCAAATTTTGCGCGAATGGCTGGGTCTATTGCGTGATCTGATCGAAGGTTTTCGCAATGAAATGGTCGAATTTTAAGCGTGATGAGCGTTGCTTCAGCAATTGCCCTTGAAATTTGTCTCAATTGATCGCATTGTCAATTGAAGTGGATTCTCTTGGGCGTACCAGCCAAGGGTGTCCCACACAGTGCATTGTGCCTGTGTGTCATTGGAGATCTATCATGGCATCCACGCCAAATCATCGCAATCCTGCCATGCCAGCCGAAACCCTGTTGGAGTTGGTGCAGTCGCAAGATGGCGAAATAGCCTTGCGCCCTGTTGAGGGTGACGGTGAAGCGTTGGTGACCATTCGCTTCTCGGATCAAGTGCATCAATTATTGGGTGACCAATTACAGGGTGTGGGCCAGCATATGGTACAAGCTGCGCTGCAAATGATCATGGAGCAACAATCTGCACGGTGGCATGCGGCAGTGTTGGATGAAGAACCCACCCGCTTTAGTTAATCATGCTTGTTCAGCATGCTCACAAAAAGATGCCTTGGCGTCTTTTTTGCTTTTAATCCGCCACCGATGAATCGGGATTGCCATCCATGACCTGAGCCGTCCACAATAGCGTGGCTGTGTAAAAATCAGCGTCCTATCAAAATGATGAGCAAAATCGGCGGGAGTCGTGGCATGGATTATTTTTTTGAAGACTATCATTTTTGTATCACGCTTACCGTGTTGGGGGCGGCGGTTGACGTTCGCTTAGATATTCATGATTTGAGCCTAAAACAACGGTTACAAACCATTCAAATGCGCTTGGATGAAACCTCGGCAGAGGACGCCCTCATTCAAGCGCAATTGCGGATGCGCCAATGGTTACGGTATCGCCAACACAACAAAGCCTTGCCCAGCAGTGTGGCGGATATTAAAGCGCTACTCACAGACAAAGCAGAGCGTGAAGAGCACCTGTATCAACAATTGGTTGATGCAGAGTCGGAAGATGCTCGTATTGAGTGCTTTTATCGGATGCAACAATCGATTGAAAGCACGGTGTTGCGCGTGGTGCGTGCCATGGCACGTCTGCCTGCCCGCGAGCGTGA
>JBEANQ010000058.1:0-12995 GCA_041165345.1 Pseudomonadota bacterium | reverse complement strand
TCGTTTGTATTGGCCTTTTTGTTTGGCATGAGCTTGGCAGTGCTGGCACAATTACTGGTTGTTGCGCTCAAAACATATCAACATCAACGAATCAGAGAAAAGAATTGATGAGCTGTCCTGTCCCCATGCGATTTGATGCTCACCCCTTACTGTGGGTGATTGATGACGTCTATCAACCTCAAGAATGCCAAGCCCTCATTGATCAGATTAAACGTCGTTCTCCCACGCTTGCCACCAACAATCCAATCTATCGCGATCAAGATCGGGTGATCGTCGATGATGCTTGTTTTGCCCAAAATTTGTTGATTCGCTTACGTCCGCATTTGCCGATCAGCATGGGTGAGTTGACCTTGGATCGGTTGAATGATCATCTGCGCATGTATCGTTATCAACGTGGGCAACGTTTTGCCCCGCATATGGATCATTGGTATCAACCGGATGATCAACACATCAGCTTGCTCACCGTGTTGATTTATCTCAATGATGATTTTGGCGGCGGTGAGACACGTTTTATGGAACAACTCGAACAGGTGGTGACCCCACGCACCGGCTCAGTGGCGATTTTTCAACATAAAATTAGACATGAAGGCTGCCCGATTGAGTGGGGCAGCAAATATGCGATTCGTAGTGATGTGATTTATCGCGCACCACATCCGATTAAATTGACATTTGCGTAGCATCAGTTGGCACCGCATCCCGACACAACCGATCAACCGCTTTGAATAAGGTTGGCAATCGGTGCTTGCCTGTCATCTACATCACCCTCAGTGCACCTTCACCTGCCGTATAACCTGTACAGCACCTGCGATCACTTTTCATTCAAATGGCTTGAGGCTGAGTGCTTGCAGTGACCGTAATTTTAAACCCAATCGCACTCAATACTTTTTGTATGGTTTCATAACGAGGCTTTGCATCTGCAGTTAATGCTTTATACAAGCTTTCACGAGAAAGGCCTGTTTCTTGGGCAATTTTACTCATGCTTCTGGCACGGGCAATAGTACCCAAGGCTTCAAGAAAAGCATCTGTATCGTTTTCTTCCAATACAGCGTTGAGATACTCTGCTATCACCTCTTCGCTATCAAGATAATCGGCTGCATCAAAACGGGGATAAGTCATGATCCATTCTCCAAATGACGAGCGAGTTGTTTGGCCTGTTCAATATCTCGAGTTTGCGTTTTTTTATTGCCCCCACACAGCAACAAATAAACAACCTCACCTCGCCGAACAAAATATACACGCCAACCTGCGCCTACATGAATACGCATTTCACTAACGCCTTCACCGACTGACTCACAGTCTCCAAAATTACCATGTTCGACTTGCTGTAAGCGGCGAGTAATCCGTGCTTTCGCGATAGGGTCATTTACTGTCGCAAACCAGCGGTCAAACGTAGGTGTACGAGAGAGTATATTCATGAGCAAATGATGTATCCAACTAGATACAATGTCAAGGATACAAGGATGTTTTTTTGAGTTTAGACATCTAGGATGGGCATCAGCGCACCTTCACGCGCCGAATCACCTGATACAGCACCTTTGGTGACACCCGCGACAACAACACCGAAAACCGCTCTTTTACCCCACCAATCACCAAAAACTCTTGGTTGTTGAGCAAGCCTTTGACTGCCCGTTGCGCAAATTCATCGGCGCTCATGGCCTGCGCTTGTGCGTCGTCCATACTGCCCAAGGTCGAGCCATCCCCCACCAACGCATTAACCGACACGTCGGTCTTCACATACCCCGGAAAAATCACATTGACCTGAATGCCTTGCCCACCTAGTTCGGCACGCATACTGTTTGCCCACAGGTGTAGCGCAGCTTTGGCGGCGGCATAACTGGCACGGTATTGCGTCCCCACCAAGCCCGCCACGCTGGACACAAACACCACTCGCCCCGACTGGCGCTTGAGCATATCGGGCAGCACTTTGCGGGTCAGGTTGACCGCAGCAAAGTAGTCTAGCTCCATAATCTGCCGATCCACTTCGGGCAAAGTGTCCATCACCAGCGAGCGTTGGCTCACGCCTGCGTTGTTAATCAGCCAATCGACTTTGCCGGTTTGGCGCAAAATATCCCAATAGGCGGCATCACAGGCCAAGCTGTCGGTTACGTCTAGCGGCATCACCACATGCGGGGCATTGTCCTTGGCTTGACATAAGGCCAACACCGCATGGAGTGCATCCACACGACGAGCGCTCAGCACCAGTGTTGCGCCCTGTGCTGCCAACGCCACGGCTAAGGCTTTGCCAATGCCTGCCGATGCCCCTGTGATCCAAATGACTTGGCCGCGTAGCGGGGTGGTACTTTTATGCAACAAATGCAGCGGGTTCATGTCAAATATCCTGTTTGTGGGACGCATGGCGTGCGCTCGATGATGCGGCGCAGCGAGGTCGAGGTCAAGCCGACGGGGTGCTTCACCCTTGCGTCAGTCGGCCAAAAGCCACACCATCACGGCTGATGCCATTTTTTAACCCTGTGAGAGCCGTCCATGCGTGTCAGCATTAGCACTCAATTGTTTGCCGTCATGCTCGGTCTATGCTTATTGGTTATTTTAGCGATGGGCACGGCCACCACATGGAGCTTGCGCGAGGGCTTTAATAACTATACGCGCCAACAAGACAGCCTACGGGCGGAGGCGGTTGCGGCCACACTGGCGGCTTTATATTTGCAGCAAGGCAACTGGGACATGATCCACGACAATCCGCGTTTGTGGAACGAAATTCTGAGCATGGACAACCCCGAGCGCAGCCCTGTTGAAGACCCTGATGACACCGCACCCGACCGCAATACTCGGCCGGTCATTCCCCCCCGTTTGCGGGCGCATTGGAGTTTGGTCGATCCCCACACCCGTAAAGTGATTGCGGGCAATCGTAGCCCCAACATCGATGCTCAACGCTTTACCATTCAAATTGGGGGTCGAATGGTCGGGCAATTGGTGGTATCTGCGCGCCAACGCAGCATTAGTGGCGGCGAACAACGGTTTTTGGAGCAGCAACGGCGTTCATCCCTGTTTATTATGTTGCTGTCGACCGTGGTGGCACTGCTGACAGCACTGCTGTTGGCTCGTCGACTACTCGCGCCCATTCGACAGTTGGCCTATGGCACGCACCAATTGGCCGCCGGTCATTATGACGCGCGTATTCCGGAAACCCGCCAAGACGAACTGGGGCAATTGGCCAAAGACTTTAATGGCCTTGCCGGTACGCTTGAACAAAACGAACGCTTACGTCGTGATTTTGTTGCAGATATCTCGCACGAACTGCGCACACCACTGGCGATTTTAACCGGTGAACTTGAGGCTTTAGCCGATGGTATTCGCAAGCCCACCCCTGATGCGATTGCGTCATTACAGGGCGAAGTCCACGCGCTCACACGACTGGTCGGCGACTTATATCAACTGGCACTGTCCGATGTGGGTGGGCTGCGTTATCATATGCAAGTCATGGACTTACGCATTCCGCTGACCCACACTGCACAGGCTTTTTATGAGCGACTGGCCGAGCATGGCCTGCGCTTAAGTAGCCATCTGCCATCCGAACCGGTTTGGGTGAATGCCGACCCTGAACGCATCACTCAATTGATGGTTAATTTGCTTGAAAACAGCCTGCGCTATACCGACCGTGGCGGTGAGGTGGTTTTAACCTTGCGCCAACACGATGGCCGCGCCTGTATTGATATAAAAGACAGTGCGCCAAGCGTGAATGCCACCGACTTGCCCCGCTTATTTGAGCGGCTGTATCGGGTTGATGCCTCGCGTAATCGTGCCACAGGCGGTGCGGGGCTAGGACTGCCCCTGTGTCAAAGCCTTGTGGATGCCCATGACGGCCATATTTGTGCGCAACCGTCCGACCTTGGCGGCTTACAATTGCTGATTGATCTTCCACTTTATCTTGCGCAAGGAACACCTGAATGAGCGACTACCCCGAATCGCGCCGTATGCGCGTCCAAGTGATTGAAGACGAACCCAAACTGGCACAACTGCTGCTCGACTACTTGGCCGCAGCCAACTACGACACCGACTGGGTCACCAATGGCCGCGAAGCGCTGGCGCGTTTTGTGGCCTTTAACCCCGACTTGGTGCTGCTGGACTTGATGCTGCCGGGTCGTGATGGCTTGGACGTGTGCAAAGACATTCGACGGGTCTCGCAAGTCCCCTTGATCATGATCACCGCACGCGTGGACGAAATCGACCGCTTGCTGGGGCTAGAAATTGGCGCAGATGACTACATCTGCAAGCCGTTTAGCCCGCGTGAAGTCATGGCACGGGTCAAAGTGATTTTACGGCGCATTCCAGCCAGCTCACGCACCACCACGCCAGACACCGGCGAGCTGATCATCGACACCGACCGCTTTGAAGCCCGCTGGAAAGGCCAACTGCTTGACCTCACCCCCGCCGAGTTTCGGTTGTTACACACCTTGGCCTCCATCCCAGGTCGGGTGTTTCCGCGTGATCAATTGATCGACCAAGTGTATGACGACCACCGTGTGGTCACCGACCGCACCATCGACAGCCACATTAAAAACCTGCGCCGCAAACTCTCGGTGGTCTCGGCTGACGAACTGATTCGCTCAGTCTACGGGGTGGGCTACAAGCTCGAACTGTAGAGCAATCATGAAGAAAAATACGCCACCTGTGCGCGATTGCCCCCCGTGGCCTTGGTCGGCTCATGCAATCGCCCACAGGCTGCTGGTTTTCTACACATTGACTGCAAATTTTGCCGACAATCAACCGATATGCTGATCTTCAGTACCAGACGGCTCCCTTGTCCGTCTGTCAACCGGAGATTCACCTCATGACACGCAAAAACCAACTGATGAGTACCGTTCTGGCTGCCGCACTGGGTGGCATTAGTATGACCAGCATGGCTGCACCCGCCACCAGCACAACCAACACCAGCGCCACAAACGACCGTGACACCCATCTGACCACGCGCTTTCATCAAGGCGATACCGACAAAAACGGTCAACTCAGCAGCACCGAATTTAAAGCCATGACCGCAGATCGCAAGGCGCAACACCGTGGCCAGTCAAACAGCAAACACCGTCATCACGCTGGCAAATCTGCCGAACGACTGGCGGCCAAAATCGTCAAAGCAGACGCCAATAAAGATGGGCAAATCAGCAAAACCGAAGCACAAAAAGACCTCCCCCGTTTGGCGCAACGGTTTGACCAGATCGACGTCAACAAAAACGGTCAAATCAGCACAGACGAAATGACCATCCACCGTGAGCAAAAACAGGGTCGCTCTCGTTTTGACGGTCATAAAAGCTAAACCGTCCCCCACATCACCACACCTTCGCCACTGGCCACACAGACTGCCTTGACGGTCTGTATGGTGGGTCAGCCGCTGCACGCTCAACGATTCAGATCAACACGCATTGCACGCCCCCTGCACCCATGCGTCAAATCCGCTACACTACCGGCAATTTTTTTTGTGCCTTTGCCGACGCCATGACCACTGAAAACACCGCGCCAACAGCCGCCGAAACCCCGCTGGCCACCACCTATGATCCGGCCACCATTGAAGCCAACCGCTACGCCGAATGGGAAGCCCGTGGCTACTTTAAGCCCTCGGGAACAGGCACACCGTTTAGCATCATGATCCCGCCGCCCAACGTCACCGGCAGCCTGCACATGGGGCATGGCTTTAACAACGCCATTATGGATGCACTGACCCGTTTTCACCGCATGAAAGGCCATAACACCCTGTGGCAAGTCGGCACCGATCACGCGGGTATCGCCACGCAAATGGTGGTCGAACGCCAACTGGGCGCACAAGGCATCAGCCGTCATGATCTGGGTCGCGAGAAGTTTTTAGACAAAGTCTGGCAATGGAAAGAGCAATCTGGCGGCACCATCACCCAACAGATTCGCCGTTTGGGTTCATCGGTCGATTGGTCGCGTGAACGCTTTACCATGGACGACGGTCTGTCCAACGCAGTCAAAGAAGTGTTTGTGCGCCTGCATGAGCAAGGCTTGATCTATCGTGGCAAACGCTTGGTCAACTGGGATCCCAAACTACACACCGCACTGTCTGACCTTGAAGTTGAATCGGTCGAAGAACAAGGCTCGCTGTGGCATTTTCGCTACAACTTTGCCGAAGACGGCCTACTAACCAAAGACCAAGACGGCAACGACGACAAATCTTATGTAGTCGTCGCCACCACGCGTCCAGAAACCCTACTGGGTGACACCGCCGTCGCTGTGCATCCTGAAGACGACCGCTATAAACACCTGATCGGCCATTTTGTCCGCTTGCCGATTAGTGGCCGTCTGGTGCCGATTGTGGCCGATGATTACGTCGAAAAAGACTTTGGGACGGGCTGCGTTAAAATCACCCCAGCGCATGACTTTAACGACTTTGAACTGGGCAAGCGCCACAGCCTGCCGATGATCAATATTTTTGACAAAGACGCTGCCATCTTGGGCGAATTTGACTGGATGGAAAAAGCCGGTCAACCGGTCAGCAAAACCGTCACAGCCCCCGAAGACTACGTTGGCCTTGAACGCTTTGCCGCCCGTAAAAAACTAGTCGCCGAAGCCGATGCTGAAGGCTGGTTAGAAAAAATCGAACCCTACACGCTCAAAGCGCCACGCGGCGACCGTAGCGGCGTGATTGTTGAACCCCTACTGACCGATCAATGGTACGTCAGCATGGAACAACTGGCTGGGCCTGCGGTCGATGCGGTCAAAAACGGCGACATCAAGTTTGTGCCAGAGCAGTACAGCAACATGTACATGGCATGGATGAACAACCTGCAAGACTGGTGCATCAGCCGCCAGTTATGGTGGGGACATCGCATTCCAGCTTGGTACGACGAACAAGGCAACATTTATGTCGGCCGTGATGAAGCCGAAGTCCGCGCCAAACATGGCTTGTCCAGCGAGATGAGCCTACGCCAAGACGACGACGTACTGGATACATGGTTCTCCTCAGCGTTGTGGACTTTTTCCACCTTGGGCTGGCCGGACAACACCCCAGAACTAAAAACCTTCCACAGCACCGACGTGTTAGTGACCGGTTTTGACATCATTTTCTTTTGGGTTGCCCGAATGATCATGATGACCCTGCACTTTGTTAAAGACGACAACGGCAAGCCACAAGTGCCGTTTAAAACCGTCTATGTGCATGGTTTGGTACGCGATAGCGAAGGCCAAAAAATGTCCAAGTCCAAAGGCAACGTGCTTGACCCGCTCGACCTGATTGATGGCATCGACTTAGAGTCGTTGGTCACCAAACGCACCACGGGTCTGATGAACCCCAAAGACGCCGCCAAGATTGAAAAATCCACCCGCAAAGAATTTGCCGACGGCATTAACGCCTACGGCACAGACGCGGTGCGCTTTACCTTCTGCGCCCTTGCCAACACTGGCCGCGACATCAAATTCGACATGAAACGGGTCGAAGGCTACCGCAATTTTTGCAACAAAATTTGGAACGCCACCCGCTTTGTCATGATGAACTGCGACGGCCAAACCGTCGGCCAAGACGCACGTCCCGACCTGTGGGAACTGCCAGAACACTGGATCATCAGCCGTCTACAACGCTGTGAAGCCGCCGTGCATCAAGCCTTTGCCGACTACCGTTTAGACATGGTCGCCCAAACGTTGTACGACTTTGTCTGGACTGAATACTGCGACTGGTATGTCGAACTCACCAAGCCGGTGTTAAACGGTGATGCCTCAGACGAGCGTAAAGCCGAAGTCCGTCGCGTGTTGCTGGCCGTCATGGAAACCTGCCTACGCTTACTGCACCCGATCATGCCGTTTTTGACCGAAGAGATTTGGCTGCAACTCGCCCCGATGATTGGCCGCAACAGCCATGACTCGATCATGCTGGCCGCCTACCCGCTGCCCGACACCGCCAAAATGAACGACCAAGCCGAAGCCGATATGCAATGGCTACAAGCCTTGATTGGCGCGGTGCGGAATATTCGGGGTGAGATGGGTCTGGGCAATGCACGCCTGTTGCCCATGCTGCTGCAAAACATCTCGGCTGCCGAACGCGACCAACTCAGCCGCATCGAACCGCTGTTTAAAGCCTTGGCAAAAGTGGAATCGGTCGAGATTTTGGCCGATGGCATCGAGCCGCCGCTGTCGTCGAGTAGCATGATTGGCCAAATGACCGTGTTTGTACCCATGAAAGGGCTGATCGATCCCAAAGCCGAGCAAGCACGCCTACAAAAAGACCTCGACAAGCTGCAAAAAAACGTCGATGTCTTGGCCGGAAAACTCGGCAATGCAGGCTTTGTCGCCAAAGCGCCTGCGGCGGTGGTTGACCTAGAACGTGCCAAACTGGCCGAACTAGAAGGCCAACTTGAACGCGTTAAAACCCAAATCGCGCAAATCGCCGCGCTGTAAGCTCAACACAGCCAAAAGAGGGTGGCGCAAGCTGCCCTTTTTTGTACTGATCGCAACCACACCAACGAGGCATATAGATACACCCGTTTTATAAAATCTTGTGTAATCCTAAACTTAGTCTGTATAGCAAAGAACATCCATCACACATTGTATCAAAAAACTTAAAATGAACACTTATTTCTATAAAAATCAGAATATTGCCAAACCAAACCACAACGCCTAGAATCATAAGACCGATAAAAACCGATGCCATAACAATAACCGGCACGCCCGACACACGGGATTTTCAACGACGTCCACAGACGCCCAACTAGGTGGTTTTGCCATGCTATGCTTTTTTTTTAAAGCGACCGACGCCGAGCGTCGGCAACTGATCACCTTTTATCGTGATCATCTCAACGAACTGATGCAAGACGTTGAAGGGTTTATTCCTCTTAAACCCCGTTTGCCTCAGCACATCATGCCCATTGATTTGGCCAATGCACGCTCAGAACCCTTTGACATTCAAAACCTCATTCACGGGCTCACCCACTCCAAAGACTGGCAAATCGTGGTGGCCAAACACGGCCAACAGATGATTGGCCTGCTCATTTCAAACGGCCTTCAGGTACAAAACGCCCAAGGCCGTCATCTGCGCAATATCGAGACCCTGTGTGTCGCGCACGCGTGGCGACGCCAAGGGGTGGCACAACAGATGATCGACAAACTCAAAACCCGTTTTGCGGTCGATTGCGTGCGCTGTGAGCCATCACGGTTTGATCTGTGGGAGCGACGCGGGTTTTGTCATCCCACAGCCTTTAGTCAGCTTGACGCCAGCCAGCAACACTTAACCAGTGTTCGGTTTTATTTGGCACAACATGGTGATGATTTTCAGCATGGCCAGCAATTTGCGTGGCCGTCGCTGGCCGACTTACGCACCCATCATGTAGATTATGCCAGCACACAAACACTCAATGATAAAGCACTGCTGTTTAATGATATTTTTAATATTGGACAACAACAGCACCACCCTATTATGGTCAACACCATCATGGGTACAGACACCAGAACAACCACAACCTCCCCTCATTAAAGACCAAAAACCGCCGTCACGCCTGCCAGAGAGACGGCTTGCAAATTTTTAAGAACGGTGGCATGTTGCTCGCTCGGGCACATGGCTTGCCCCGTTGCTCAGGATGAGCCATGAACGAATAAGGCATTTACTGCCCATACACAACGTCGCCAATGATGCAAAAAATTAGGTCGTTATTGGTAGAGTGACGACAACAAAAGGAATTGATGATGCTTAACCTTCGCTCTGCTGCGCTGACATGCGCACTGGCAATGACCACTCCCCTGTTGCATGCGGCTGAATCCGACAGTGTCGCCGGAAAATGGCGTATTTTGGACTCCAAAAGTGGCGTCATTGAATCTATTTTGGATATGCGTCGCGAAGCCGACGGTACTTATTCAGGGTATGTGGTCAAAAGCTCTCCCAATCCTCTGATCAAGCTCTACGAAACCTGCATCAAATGCCCTGCACCGTTTACCGATCAACCGATTGTAGGGATGCGCGTGTTATGGGGGTTTAAACAAGATGCAGGGCATGCACTCAAGTTTACTGATGGCCATGCCTTTGACCCTAAAAACGGCAAGACCTATCGCGCCAACCTTCGGGTCAGTGGTGATCAACGCCGGATGATGTTGCGCGGTTATATCGGCACCCCTATTTTGGGTCGTACCGAAGTGTGGTTGCGCGGTGATGGTGATCTGACACAACGTCTGGCTGACTAAATTTTACCCATGAGGCAACGGTGCAGGCACGCCCCAATGGGCGTTCCTGCCCTATGTCATGTTAGGCCAAAAAATCCCGTTTACCTAACGCCACGCCATTATGCCGCAATAGGTTATAGGCCGTTGCCATATGAAAATAAAAATTGGGCAATACCCACTGATTCACATAATCAATGCCATTAAAATTAAGCACCAGACCATTAGGCAACGACAACTGAATCGGTCGGTCTGCGGCGTCCTCAAAAGCTTCAACCGGCAACCCACGCAAAAACGCTTGCACCGTTGCAATCCGTTGTTGTAGTTCGGCAATGCTGGTTTCATTGTCTGCAAACGAGGGCATCTCGACCTGTGCCAAGCGTGCGCCAGCGGCTTTGACCATGTCGGTGGCAATTTGCACTTGCTTGGTCAGGGCATACATGTCCGGAAACAAACGCATCGACAGCAATACCGCAGGGTCAATCTTGTGGGTCTGGCAATGCACGGCGGCTTTATCCAACAGGGCGGACAGTGCCGCTAATTTTTGGATCACCGTGGGAATCAAGATGCGATAAACAGACAACGATGCCGACATAACCTAGCCCCTTGGCTTCATGATGTCTTTATAATCACATACGGCTGCTAAAACCGCGAGAGTCATCAGACCGTGGGGACAGTGGATTTTTTGAGGGGTGTTGTGTTGAATCATGTCGATGTGATTGTGATGGGTGGCGGTGCGTCCGGCCTGATGTGTGCGGGCATTGCCGGCCAACGCGGGCGGCGGGTACTGGTGTTAGACAGCAGCAATAAGGTCGGCAAAAAAATTCTGATGTCGGGTGGGGGTCGCTGTAACTTCACCAACATGGATGTGCAACCCGAACACTTTTTATCACACAATTCACATTTTTGTATTTCGGCTTTAAATCGTTATACCCAATGGGATTTTTTAGCCCTGATTGCCAAGTACAACATCCCCTATCACGAGCGCAAACACGGCCAATTGTTTTGTGATCGCTCGGCCAAAGATATTTTGCAGTTGCTGTTAGATGAATGCACCTTGGGTAAGGTCGAGATTCGGACACAATGCCACATTAGCCGGATTCAGACCCAAGAGAACGCGCAGGCGCGCTTTGTACTGACCACCAATTTAGGCACGTTTTGCAGCACGTCATTGGTGGTTGCCACCGGTGGTTTGTCAATTCCCACTATGGGCGCATCGGGGTTTGGTTATGAGGTGGCGCAACAGTTTGGTCATACCCTATTGCCGACTCGCGCAGGGTTAGTGCCGTTTATGTTTAGCGATGCGCTCAAGCCCGTGTGTGAGCGGTTGTCTGGTTTGGCCTTAGACGTGGTCATGCACAGTGAGTCCGCCCGTTTTGCCGAAAGCCTGTTGTTTACCCATCGGGGCATCAGTGGTCCTGCTGCGTTGCAGGTGTCTAATTATTGGCACGCAGGCGAACCCATTTCGATAGATTTGTTTCCACATATGGACATGGCCGACTGGCTAAAATCACTCAAACAACAGCATCCCAAGTCACTCTTGCGCACGCATTTTTATGAGCTTGTCGCCAAAAGTTTGGTGCTTGAATTACAAACCCTGCTGTGGCCGACCTTGGCCGACACCGCCCTTGCCAACATTCCCGATGCCGCCTTACAAGAATTGGCCGAACGGCTACATGCTTGGACGCTTAAGCCTTCAGGCACGGAAGGGTATCGCACCGCTGAAGTCACCTTGGGTGGGGTTAATGTGGATGAGGTGTCGTCCAAGACTCTTGAAAGCAAAAAACAAGCGGGCTTGTATTTTGTGGGTGAGGTGTTGGATGTGACCGGTTGGCTGGGCGGCTATAACTTTCAATGGGCGTGGGCATCAGGCCATGCAGCGGGACAAGCCGTTTAGCGCAGCTTTTTTTGCTCAATTGATGCAAAACGCGTGGGGTTTGGCATAATTGGCGCGACTAAATCACCAAATGACCATGAATGACTTCTTTACGCCCATCAATAGCCGCATCAATCGCTTTACTCACCTGTTGTGCAACAGGCTTTCTCACTGCTTGTGGGGGTGGAGGTTCGTCCGGTAGCCCCACTCAACCAATCCCACCCATCCAAACTGCGCCAACGCTGCAATTAACCGGTGACCAAACCGCATTAATGGGCCAAAGTGTGGGAGTCGTCGCCCAAGTGGTCAGTAGTAGTCCCGTACAATATCATTGGACGCAAGTCGCCGGCCCAACCGTTGCGTTGTTGTCCAATCGGCAAGCGGCGATTCAATTTGATGTGCCACAGGTCGGAGAATACGACTTTCAATTGGTGGCAACCGATGCACAGGGTCTGTCGGCGCAGCAAACCCATCATATCAGTGTCACAGATACCCTCCATCACGCAACCGGCCAGTGGCGTAGCGATCAGGCGGTCAGCGAAGGCGGTGTCTTGACCTTAAGGCTCAATAGCGACACGCAACCACTGAGTGATTGGCATTTTCAGCAAGTCTCTGGGCCGACAGCAAGCGTCCAAACCAGTGCCACTCAACCTGTCTTGACCCTGACGGCTCCTCAAGTCAATCAAGATCAAGTGTTGGTATTTGATGCAATCGCCAATCAGGGGTTAGTCAAAGATCGGGTATATGTGCTGGTTCAACAACAACCCACCATCACCAGCCCGTACTTTTGTGGCGATCGCGGGTCGTATTGCCTGCCCATGGGCGTGCTGTCGCACCATTATGCCTATCACGCTAACAGCCCATATGCCGCTGTTTTGCAAAAGTGTACTTTTTCACACCAGCTCACCGATCCCGCATTTTGTACCGTCAACACCTTGCCACCGTTGGGTCGCGCGACATCCACAGCAACGGTAGCCAACATTATGGACCGTGTAGTGGTCAGTGAAGACTG